>JAOZIA010000002.1:0-300000 GCA_026014585.1 Candidatus Bathyarchaeota archaeon
TATTTTTTGTGTGCTCCAAGCAGTTCCGTTCCAATGAGCATAAACTAATACGTCTGCAATAGTGTGATCTTGTTTCGGATGTTCACTGTAGCATATGTGAGGATTATCTGCCGAGTCTAAGGCTAAAGAACTAGCCCCAATTGTTCCCTCGGAAGATATCGTTTGTATATCCCATGTTAAACTGCTTGATTGGGCAACAGTATAATTACAAATTAGTAAAAGTAAAAACAATATGAAAGGTGTAACTTTTAACATTTTTGTCAATTTAAGTTTCCTTATGATAGTCCAAAAGGGAAACTGGGCTTATATATTTTTTTTAAAAAAAAAAATTAAAAGGGTGTAAAGATTATTTTGCCGGGGTTGTTACTAGTTTGATCACCCTGATTTGATGTTTGAAAATGTCTGCTATTGATGTTACGGTACTTGATAATGAAATTGCAGTTCATTTTGACATCTGCCAAGTAATCGTCGTCAGTATTTAAGGATACACCGAAGCCATCAGGTACATAACCATTAACAACTACTAAACCCACCCATGCACCAGTAATTGAACATTGCTTGTTTACTCTTATGCCGACAGCATCTCGACTATTCAATCTAATTAGTCCAGTGATTAGCGAACCATAAAGCGTATCTTCTATACCACTGTTCTCATCGTTACCACCTAGTTCAATTCCAATAGCACCTGGTCTGTCTATCTTTAGCTTTATGTCAACCGCATCAATGAACGTATAAGCAAAACTTTTACTGTTGTCCGAGCCTTCCTTTTTCGAGTTAAAAACGATCCCTTTTTTAACGTTTATCATAGTTACATTTGTGATGTTTGTTGCTTCACTATAACGTTCGTCATCGCTGCCATTTTTTATCAGAATTCCTACTTCGCAATCTTTGATTGTAACGTTTCTTATTTGGGCACCCCGCGTATTTTCAATGACAATTCCAACTTGATTGGGCATATTATTTCCATCGATTATAAGATTTTCAATTAGCGGACAGTATGTTTGAGTTGAGGGATTTCCAATATGGATTATGCCTCCATTGGTTTTGTCAGTTTCCCATTTTTGTTCATCCCACTTTGCAGTAGAAACTATGCCATTTCCTCCACCATTGTAGATAACAAAATCTGATAATCCAGTCACTTCATCTTTTAGCCATATTGTGTTACTAACAGAATTAAAGACAGGACTTATGTTGCCTCCTACAGGTGTGATGTTTTCTATGCTTGATGGTCCGTGTCTGGTCCATTGGTCTTCGTGATATGGTTCTAGGCTTGAGTTTGTGCATTTTTTTACTGCTATCCAGTCTATTTCTAGGTAGCAGTATTCAACGTTCCATTCAGCGACGCCACATGCAAAGTATGGTCTAAACTCTAGGTCTTGTGTAGTGTAGCTGGTGTAGTCTACGTGGAGGTCTTGTCCTTCTTGGAATTGTCCAGTGTTTTGGTAGTAGTTGATGAAGTAGGTTCTCCATTGGCCTACGGTTAAGGAAGCTCCTACGTTAGGCAGCAGTAATCCATAACCATGAGTGAATACCCAGCCTAACTCATCAGCGTACGGTCTAATCAATGATCCACCTAAGTTGACTATGCCACTGTTGGATGAGGCTCTTGCTTTCATCCGTAAACCGCAGTTGGGGTAGGCTTCTTTGCAGGTGATTTCCACCTCTGAAAAACTGTCCGGTGGAGCGGTCAAAACCAGCTTGCTATACTCTACCGCGTAACTAGCTTGATCCCATATGCCAAAGAAAGGATCAGAGAAAATGTCAACAAACCATTTACTGTCATCAAGCACCGCGCCGTTAAAGTCATCAAAGAACACAAACGTTTCATACGGGTCACTCTCACTAAGAGCAGTAGGATTGCCATAGTACATGTGCAAGGTACGGTCATAAGCATTTTCAGCATCACCTAAACTCTCTGCAATCTTAACCCAAACAAGCGCAGTGTCATTTTCTACGGATTCAATCCAATACGATAGTGACGTTAGGCCATCTGAGCTTGTAAACCGCAAATCACTAAAGTCTTCATTGCCGATTTCATCCAAGTAAACCTCTGACCCAGAATCGTTACCCATGCCATGATGCACAATCACTGCAATTTGATAGTCTGTTCCTGCTCCAACTGCACCGTGAATCGTGTGGCTTTTTCGGCTGCTCCATTTATCATTAAACCAGTGGTGCGTCTCAGTTTTCCAACTATCCTGATGTGTGGGTTCAGTTTCGACGTATCGATGCATGAATACCCAATCAAAATATGTGTCATTGTCGGGGTTTCCTATGGGCGCAAAGGTAATTGTTGAGCCGTTCTCAGCTGTACTGCAGGTTCTCATTGCACTTAACTGGTCCCATCGGGTAGTATAGATGGAGTTAAACTTTGTAACTTCAACAGTATGCCAATCTGTGTCTTTAGGGTTGACCATTTCGGGAGAGGTAGTTCCATTATCAGCAGTAACGTAGTCAACCAAGGTCAAGTTCTCGTTTGAGTAGTCACTTGCTTTAAAGAAGGGTGCATTACTTGCATTTCTGGTATAAATTGCCCATCCACCGCTGGTCAACTGTGACTTAACCTTAAACTTGAACCGGTAATTATCCATGCTCTCTGGCCTTGCTTTCTGTGCATACTGAGTTTCATTTCCTGCACCCGAAATCTTCAAGTTCCCATCAGCAATGGCAGTTTCACCACTCAAAGTCCAATTATTTGGGCTAGACGAAAAGTCATCAAAAAAGTCAAATGTTTCAGCGCCATTGCTTTCACTTGTAAGTTCGGGGTCACTGTTACCATAATACAGGAAAACCGTGCAGTCATCATCCAAAGTCTCATTCAGTTTAACCCAGACTTTAGCTGTATCATTGTCAATTGATTCTATCCAGTAATTCAGGGGTGTCTGGTTTTGTGTTGCCTCATTCCAACCAGTGAATCTGATGTCTTTGAAATCATCTTGTGCCATCCCAAACAGGTAAACATCACCCTGATAATCGTAGCCTGCACCGTTATGCAAAGTAATAGCAACTGTATAGTTTTCTCCAGCCCCAAAAGCACCACTTATCACGTGTTCTTTTCTGTGTGTCCAGTCATCATATTGGCTACTCCAAGCAATGGACTGTTCTTCTGGTTGAGTTTGCCCGTCTTCAGCATGGTCAGGTTCATTTTGCATATATTTAGCCATAAACACCCAGTCAATGAGCGTATCGTTGTTGGGTGCAGCACCATATGGCGTAAATGCAATAACAGAGCCGTTTTCTGCTGTATCACATATTGCTATTGCACTTTGGTCATCCCATCGAGCAGTGTAGCTGGAATCCGTTTTGGTTATTTCAACAGTGTGCCAGTCGGTATCTTTCGGTGTCTCCATTTCAGGCAAAGTGGTACAGTTTTCCCCATCTGCTGTAACGTAATCGACAAGTGTTAGATTAGAGCTGTCATAGTCACTTACTCTGAAATAGGGTGCATTAGGCTGTCCAGACGTAAATAGGGGGTCTTTTCCAGCGGGATATGCTGCCCATCCACCATTAGTTAGGTTAGACTTAACTTTAAATTTAAACCTATAGTTATCCATGTTTTCTGGTCTTGTTTTTTGTGCGTATTGGGTTTCGTTTCCTGCACCTGAAATTACCAAGTTGCCGTCAGTAATGGCAGTTCCACCACTCAATGTCCAATTATTTGTGCTTGAAAAATCATCGAAGAAAACAAACGTGTCAGTGCCACTGCTTTCACTTGTTGCTGATGCGTTTCCGTAATATATGAAAATAGTGCGGTCGTACCCGGTCTCTGAATCACCTAGAACGTCATCTATTTTTACCCAGATTTTTGCTGTGTCGTTTTCTATGGATTCTATCCAATAGGCTAATTGTGAAGTTCCATCTGAACCTGTGAATCGGATATCGCTAAAGTCATTTTTGCAAATGTTGCCAAGATACACATGATCTTTTGAGTCATTACCCCAGCTATAATGAATATTTAATGAGACTTGATAGTTTGTTCCAGCGCCAACTACGCCGTATATTGTATGATTTTTTCGGTGACTCCAATCCTGACTAAACCAACCAAGCGTAGATTCTGGTTCCCAAATTGAATGCGCTGGTTCCGTTTCAACATATTTGCCTAGAAACACCCAGTCAATGTATGTATGATTGTTTGGTGCATGTGAATATGGCGAAAAGGCAATTGTTGCGCCCTCTTCTGGTGTAGTGCATGTTCTTGTTGCGCTAAGTTGATCCCATCTAGCAGTGTAACTGGAACCCGACTTAGTTATTTCTACTATATGCCAGTTGGTATCTTTAGGGTTTTGCATCTCTGGAGAAGTGCTTCCTTCATCTGTAGTGTCATAACCAACTAATGTTAAGTTAGTGTTGTAGTAGTCGTATACTCTAAAGAATGGCTCATAATAGTAAGGCGGTGACGAAACTGTTGGTGGATCATGCGTTGCTCTTGGATATGCAGCCCAACCACCATTAGTTAACAAGGACTTCACTTTAAATCTGAACCTATAATCATCCATATTCAATGGCCTTGTTTTCTGTGCATACTGAAACTCACTCACCCCACCAACAAGAACCAAATTTCCATCATCAATCTGTGTACCACTAAGAGTCCAATTATTTGGGCTATAATTAAAATCATCAAAAAATGGAAATGTTGCTGTACCATCGCTCATCGTTTCAGCATCAGAATTGCCGTAATATAAGTAAATAATTTGATCTTCATCCAAGTTATCGGCTACATTAACCCATACTTTAGCTACGTCGTTGTCGATTGATTCGATCCAGTAACTTAAGCTTGAAATACCATCTGAACCAGTAAAACGAATATCCCGAAAATCAGATACACAATTGCTACCTACATAAACATCTGAACCTGAATCATTGCCTTCACCGTAATGAACATTTATTTGTATTGGGTAATTAGAACCCGCTCCTTGGCTGCCTAAAATGACGTGCCCTTTTCTATAACTCCAATTTAAGTCATACCAGTTAACCGATACATTTGGAATACCAGTTGTCCAAGTATTATCATGGTAAGGTCCATTTTCTAAATATTTGCCTAGAAATACCCAGTCAAAGTTAGTGTTGGCTGCTGGTGCACCTCCTAATGGCGTAAAAGCAACCCAGTTGCCTGTTTCAGGTGTTGTGCAGTATACCGTTCCCGTTTGGCTATCATCATAGCAATGGCTGTAGTTATTACCGGACTTCCTTACTTCATATGTATGCCAGTCTGGATCAACAGAATAGTCTGATCTAGGGTCAGTGCATCCACCATCAGGTGCATGGTAATAGGCATGATGATCACGTGCATACCAATAGTCAAACACCTCAAAGAAGGGAACATAATAGTAAGGTGAGTAAGAAGTGCACGGGGGGTTGTGTGATGCTCTTGGGTACGCGCCCCAGCCACAATTGGTCAAAAAAGATTGAGCTTTTAACCTAAACCTATAATTGTCTAAATTAGCTGGCCTTTCTTTCATAGCATATTGAAACGTGCCACCACCACTTACGAGCACCAATTTACCATTTGTAATCTGGGCACCGCTAAGAGTCCAGTTATTTGGACTAGAGGTAAAGTCGTCAAAGAAATCAAAAGTGGAGGCACCATTGCTTTCACTGGTAGCAGAAGAATTACCGTAGTATAGATAGATGGTGCAGTCATTGTCAAGGTTTTCAGTTATTTTTACCCAAACCTTAGCAACATCGTTTTGTTCATCAATAGATTCTATCCAATAATTTAAACTGGATTCCGATACACCATTATAAACAGTAAAACGGATATCGCTGAAATCGTTTTTACATATTCCACTTAAGTAGACATCTTCTTGATAGTCAGAACCTAAACCATAATGAATATTCATCGCAACTTGATAGTTTGTTCCAGCTCCTGCTACACCTTTTATAACGTGACTTTTTCTACAACTCCAATCATCATATTGAGCACACCAAACCATTTTAGCATAATCTCCTTTTTTACACGTCTATTGTATGCAATCAAGCTTTAAGGAAGACGAAAACTTACAGAATCACCCTTTTAGCTTAATTAACTTCTGAAACACTTCGTTTAGCTTAAAACTCAAAGGTCACTACAAGTCTAAGGTTGTGAAAGGCATATCCAGAGAATTATTTGATGTTCTGGACGTAAGCAAAAAAATCAACAATAACTTTCACTGAGGGTTATTATGGGTTGTTTAGAAAGACTATATACGCTTATTCAAAGACATGTTAGAGAAATCGCTTTAGATAATCCTGACTACACTGAAAAGAAAAAATAAAAATAAGTGCAAAGCAAGCCTTCTAAAGAATTATCTATAAATACCATTAGCAAAGAAGGAAGATATAATATATGTTAACTTTTATGAGAAATAATTAATCCAGTAGGGACATGTTTTACTTTTACTTACCTCTCCCCTACCGAAACAATCCGTTTAGCTTAAAAGCTAATAAAACCAAATAAGCCAACCTCATTGGAGAGCAGTTAAATATGAATTTGGAGAAATTGTTAACTTCTGGTTGTAGGCAAAGGATTCTTAAAACTTTACAAAAAGAGAAATCACTTAACATTATGGGGCTTGTTACAAAAATTAACAGCACGTACATTGAGGTTAATCGTAATGTGAAGATTCTTGAGCGGGAAGGTATTGTTTCTGAGCGCCGTTTTGGCAGGGTAAGGATGATTGTCCTAAACCAGGAGGACCAAAAAACCGTTCTTCTGTTGCAAGCTCTTAAAATATTAAGCAGTCAAGAAAAACCCTTTGGACTTAGAAAGCACAATACTGAAGATCTGCAGAAAAAAAATGCACCAGTTCAAGCAAAATAAGGAGTAAAACAGGATGGAAAAGCAGAGCTTTTTTGTCAAGATTATGTTAGTATTGACTGAAAGTTTACATATTATTAACGCTTGTCGTGCGGGTGTTTCGTCAAAATCCAGCAAGTTTGATGTGCTGTGTGATCAGATTATTGATAGCGCTATTGTAGGGGGCATAACTGGTGTGTCAGCGTATGTTGCTGCTGGAGAAAATGCTTCGATAACTGCTACAGTGCTTGCATTTATCTTGACTTTTCTAATCAAAATGAAGGAATATAGAAATATAAAATAGTTTTGACCCATTTTTTACTGTTTTAAATGTTTCAATAGCATCATTATACATTTGCTGTTTGCCAGTACTTGCCCTTTGCTCAAGTTTTAACTACAAACCTTAGCAACCGCGTTTTTATTTCGAAACTCTTTTGAAATAGTCATGCTGGACCCACCAAATTATTAAGTTAAACTTGTATTTACAATCAGTAACTAGCAACTAAACTGGGTGGGTATGGTATAACTCGAAAACTAAGCAACCGTTTTTCTGTCTGGTTAGCTTTAGCCCTGTTAGCTGGTTGCCTGATTTTTGATGCGTATTTGCTTTATAGTTTTGAGCAGATTTTTCCGCAGTATATGGGTGTGGCGTTTTTGTTGGCGCAGGCAGGCTTAATTTTGTTTAGTGCCGTGGGTCTTTTTAGGTCAAAAAAGACTGCTTATTATTCCGCCCTTATCGTGGCTGTTGTATCTGTTGCTCTGGGCGGCGCCGCTGGCATAATATACTATACAAGCGGCAGTCTCAGCTTAAACTCAACCATCACCAGTCTGTCTTCAATGCTGATAGGTGCCCTTTTAGCGGTTTGCATCTTTATAGTTGAACCTCCGAAAAGTAAAATGACGGCCATAACAACCGAAAGCAACAGCCCATACGCAATTCAAACAATCAATGCCTCAAAAGACTACATCCTAGGCGCAAACACTGTACCAGCAGTCAAAAACATAGACCTAACCATACAAAAAGGCGAATTCGTCGCGATAATGGGTCCTTCAGGCAGCGGAAAATCAACCCTGCTAAACCTGCTAGGCGCTCTTGACAAGCCCACTTCTGGACAAATACTCATTGACGGCGTAGATATTTCCGCTCTAAACCAAGATGAACTTGCCAAACTGCGAAACGAAAAATTAGGATTCATTTTCCAAGCATACAACCTAATTGCCCGGTCAAGTGTAATCCGCAACTTGGAGTTGCCCGCGTTAGTGAAGGGTTACTCAAAAGAGGAACGCGCCAAAAAAATTTCTGCTCTTCTAGAAACGGTTCATTTAAGCAACAAGATAGCCGTGAAACCAAAAACGCTCAGTGGAGGCGAGCAGCAACGCATTGCCATTTGCCGGGCGCTTATTAATGAACCCGAAATAATCCTTGCTGATGAACCAACTGGAAACTTGGATTCTAAGACAGGCCACGAAATTATGGCTTTTCTAAGAAACCTGAATTCTGAAAAACAAACCACAATAGTAGTTGTTACGCATGACCTTGAAGTTGCAAAAAAAACAGATAAAATTATTTATTTCAGAGATGGAAGAATTCTTAAGGAAGAACAAACAGGCGTTGAGGTGTTTGCATGAAAATACAATGTAAAAAGTTAGTTATAGTTCTGTCGTTAATGCTTCTTAGTTTCTCTTTAGTAGTTCCTGTGTTTAGTCAAGAGGCGGCTTCCCTGCAAGTTAATCGGGTAGTGTGGGGTCAAAGTCTTAATGCCCCAATAAATGTTGGTCCAGGATCTGAAGGGGTGCCTCTGATAGTTGAAATACAAAATTTGTACCCCGGCAGTTCAATCAATGGTATCTCTGGTGTTTTATCGCTTGAGGGTTCTTATTTCACGGATATTTATGGAAACCCAAACGCTACAGCAGCGGGGGTACCTGAAGTAGTAGAACTGCTAACCCCTGCCGATCAGGTTTCTTCTATGGGCTTTTTCACTCTGACGTTCCATTTAAACATCAAAGATGACGCTTTACCAGGAACCTATCAACTTCCGTTAAATGTTACTTATTCACCTGTTCAACTGCTCAATAACACTCAAAGGCTAACTCAACCCCTAAACGTAACCTGCACAATTTCAGACACCCCATCGGCCATTGTAGTGTCAGCATCCCCCGCTATATTAAACAGTGGTGATCAAGTAAAATTATCAGGCAGCCTAAATCCCGCAATTGAAGACGCCAACATAACTTTGGCTTTCCAAGAACCCAACGGAAACAAATTCAACCAGACCATAACAACAAAACTAGATGGCTTCTTTAATTATTCATACGGTCCCTTAACTGCTGGTCACTGGACAGTTAACGCCAGCTGGTTAGGTGATACTCAAAACAGTGGCAGTTGGGCGGTAACGTCTTTTGATGTTCAGTCACCTGTTTCTTTAGAGCTATCAGTTTCTAATGACCGCATAAAAGCAGGTTTTGACAATCAAGTTAACATAACATTAACAAATGATGGCGAGGCAGATTTTTCATCATTAGACTTAACCTACACGGTACCTCCTCCATTAGTTGCTTCAGGCAAAACCCAATGGTCCTTTAATTCTTTAGGCGTGGGTGATAATTTGACTGTTCCAGTAGTGTTGTATGCGCCTTATGCATCGATTGGAAACACTTTCAGCAGCGCTTTCACGGTTGTTTGTCGTGACGATTATGGGCAAACGCAAAACTATCAATTCTCAGTTGGTTTAGTGATAGTTGGAAACGTTGAATTAGGCGTTTACGATAGCGTGGTTAACCCCGCAGTGGGTGTTAACGGGTCAAAGATTGAGATAACCACAACGCTTCTTAATCGAGGCAACGTGCCTGCCCTATATGTCAACGCAACTATTTTGACTAATGCTGTTTTAGACTTGACATCGGAAAGTTCAGTATACATTGGCGATGTAGATGCAAACTCGCAATCACCTTTTACTTTGTCAGCAAATGTGGATAAAGCTACAGCAACTGGTACCTATCCTGTTACTTTGAGAATTGATTATAGAAATGACCAAAACGTCGATTACTCATTCAACTACACCTTTAACCTGCAAGTAAAAATGGGCGACCAAACAGTCACCGAAGAAAATGGCGCCCTTGGCTTACCTGAATTGGGTTTACTAATATCAGTAATTGCAATCGCAGCATGCTTAATGATTGTACTTTATCGAAGCCGACTCAGTAAAGGCAACACTGTCAGGGCGTAAAGATGAATCCTTTTCAGATAATACGTCTTTCTTTTGAAGCGTTAAAAGAGCGCCGTGTCCGTACAGGACTAACCATACTAATGGTTATTATGGGTGCAAGTTTGTTAGTTGCTATAAACGGTACCGGCAACGGTTTTACTAATTTTGTCGATGACCAGTTTAGCTCTCTGGGCGCCAATGTTCTAATTATAACTGCTAGAAGCGGGAGCATCACAATTGATGATACTCTTGCGGTCAAGATTTCTCAGATAGAGGGTGTTCAAGAAACAATTCCCTATGTTCAACAAGTAACTACGCTTCGTTCACAAGGCACTGAACAGACAACAATAGTGCAGGGTATCGAACAAACCAAGCTTCCCCTACTATTCCCAACCTTAAGCTTTGCTTCTGGAACATACGTCTCCCAAACAGATAACCTTGGAGTGGTTTTAGGAAATGAATTGTCGCGTCTCCCAGATAAAAGCGGTGTCTTTGCAAGTCAAGGCGGAACCGTTACGGTTGTTTATCAAGGATATGAAAACCAAAAACCCGCCGTGATTGAAAAGTCCTTTGTTGTCAGGGGACAACTGAACTATCTTGGCAGTGCTGTTATACCAGCTGATCAGATGTCATTTGTTTCAACTTCTGCAGCGCAAAAAATGTTTAATCGTGGTGACAGCTATGATGGTCTTTATGTTATTTCTTTAAATCCTGAAGCGAACTCAGCGGTACTTGACAGCATCCGCGAACAATACGGCAATGACTTGGTTATAATTTCCCCTCAGACAATCTCTGAAACTATTAACAGAATAACCGACGGGGTTTATCTTTTCATAAATCTTGTAGCTCTTGTTTCTTTACTGGTTGCGTCTGTGGGAATCATAACAACCCTTCAAACTTCAGTGATGGAACGCATTAAAGAGATTGGCTTACTAAAAGCGTTAGGCTACAATAGACAACTGATTCTTAGTTTATTCCTATACGAAGCAACAATAATCGGCATAATTGGTGGCATAATAGGAGTGGTTTTTGGAGTTGGCTTATCCTATGGGATGAGCGCTATTTTAGGGCAAAACATCACATTTCAGCCAAATGGCGTTGGACCAGACCTTCAGGTGCAGATTATTCCCAGTTTTGACATTTGGTACCTTATTTTCACTTGGGGAATCTGTGTATGTTTGAGCATGATTTCTGGATTGTATCCTTCGTGGAGAGCATCAAGGTTGGATCCTGTGGTCGCATTAAAAACCGAATAGGCTGCTGCTTATCTGAATTCTGAACAACTTGAGAAAACTGTCTTTTAGGTTTTTAGGGCTCAAATATTATATATAAGAATTAATACGGTTAAACTTACGGTACCAAAACATTGACTAATCTTAAGTTGCCCGACCAGCAAATCCATAAAATCACAAACAATCCTCCCCTCGCTAACTCAAAGTTTAATCAAAACTGCTCGGCGGTATACTGATGGATATTCTAAGTCTTCCGCTAGACAAATTAGCTGAACTTAGCATGCAAAATTTACTCCACTACAAAACGTTAGAACGTGCCAGCACATCGAGCTTGTATAATGCAAAATGGGTTGCTGCAGGCATTAATGTAAAAGAAATCACAACCTACGAGGACTTCTCTGAACTCCCTTATACAACAAGCAAAGAAGTCCGCAGTGCCCTATACGAGCAGCCGATTGACAAAATTTTGTGCTCAAAACCAGTGCATTGGTTCTCAACTACGGGCACAACTGGTTTGTCAAAGTGGTTACCGTATGGCCGCAGAGACATCGAAGTTTTTATGCAAATTCGCGATAGGCTCTACAATATGCTTCCCACAGAAGGCAACCTTAAATTTGTAACCGTCACCGCTCCGCCGCCGTATCTTGAAGATGGTCTTGCAATCTTTAACTCTATTCGCGGAATAGAACACGAACATTCTATACAAAACCTCACCATTTCTCTTACTCAAACAGATGATGATGAAATATTCAATTTCACATTTGACACCAAACCAAACGTTATGCTTGCCTTTCCAAGTTTAGCGGCACGATTAGCAGAAATTATAGAGGAAACTGCTCCTGAAACAGTAAAACAGCAATTCAGAGAACATAAAACCCCCAAAAATCTGCTTTTATATTTGATAACACGTGTTAAAAAGATTCAACCCAAAGACCTCACCACATTTAAATGGGGCATATTTGGCGGCGAACCCCTTGACCCCTACCGTGAAGTTCTCAATAGGGTTTATGGTTTAGAACCGTTTGAAATTTACGCCTTTACAGAGTTTATGCCGCCATCTGTTGAATGCCGCATGCATAACGGGATGCATATTTGGCTTGACATTTGCCTACCAGAAATAATTCCAGAACCCGAACTAGAAAAAGAACACCAAGACAGCGCATACGTACCAAAAGCGATACCTCTGTGGAAAGCACAAGCGGGTCAAAGAGGCGAATTTGTTCTTACAACCTTTGGTGAAGCTTTGCCTTTGATTCGTTACCGCTTCGGCGATTTAATTCAGGTGGTCGGTACTGAACCCTGTGGTTGCGGAATTACTCATCCACGCATCAAAGTTCCCAGACGCGCCGACACCTCTGTTGTCAGTTTGGGTGCAATTCGCTTCCCCTTCAAGCAGCTAGAAGAGAAGGCGCTATCCAAAACAAACCATGGACAAGCAAAACGCTGGCAGCTACAAATCAGCCGAGAAGGGCACCGCCCAAAGCTTACAATACGCTTAGAACCTAACATGGAAATTGGCAGTCACGAGGGGTTTGTAGAAGAGATTTCTCAGCGGGTTTTGGAGATAGACGTTATTAAGACTGGGCTTGAGAACAAGATATTGGCTGAGCCAAAAGTGGCTGTTGAGGCTCTTCTTTGCAGGGGTAAACAGGCAACAGTTGCAGGGAGCATAATTTACGAAGGTGAATAAACATGATAATGGTTGAACTTCAAAAATGGCAACAATTCACTTCCCAAGACGAGACGGCACAGGAACTAAAACTAAAAGAAACCCTCACAAGAGCCTATCAATCAGAAATGTACAAAAAATTATGGAAAAACACGCACTTCAACATAAACCAAATCCAAAACATCAACGACCTAAACCAGCTCCCGTACCTAACCCGAAAAACCCTGTTTGAAACAACCCGAACACGACCCAACACCATCAGTGTCGCTCCAGTTAGCCAGTGGTTTTTAGGACATGACAAATTCGATGTGCATGAGTGGTATCCTTACAGTGGAGAGGACTTCATGAATATTGCTCCCCTGCTGTCAAGATTAAGCCAAACTGTAGGGTTACATGCAGGCGACATAGTTTTGACGGTTGTTGATACACCCCCACATATCTCATCATTTATGCCATACCTTTGGTCATACGCAGACGCATCCAAAAACTGCGGCTTAGAATTCATAAACGGTTCCTTGGAGTGGTATGACGCCCTTGGCATGTCATGGATAAACTTTATCCAAAAAAGACAACCCACCACAATTTTTGCCTCAAAAAGAAACGCCGTTGCCCTTGCAGAGAAACTAAAAACAGTAGGCACCTCAGTCAAATCGGCGCTATCTAAGTTGCGTGTGGTCATCTTCTTTGGTGAAGACACAACAAACCAGTTGGAAGCCTATTCAAACATGGAAACCTTTGAAGTGTACTCACCTATTGAACACATGGCTTTATGGTCAGAATGCCAAAGCCACAGCGGAGTTCACGTCTGGTTAGACACCTGCATCCCAGAGATACTTCCCGAGGGCAAAACCGAAGCCCAACTATTACGCCAAGCAACAAAAGGCGCAAGAGGCGAGTTAGTGATTACCAACTTCTCAAAGGCCCTGCCGCTGGTAAGATACAAAACAGGCAGACAAATCTGCGTTGAGAGCGTGGGTCAATGCGCCTGTGGAGCGAATCATCCAAAAGTTAAGTTCATAAAATAACGTGTAAGCTCAATTGCGTGTTCAAATCTGTTTTCTAAAAACAAGTGCCATTCTTCCTTTAGCATAAATTTTGAAGCCAAATTTCAAATAAAGCCTCTGCGCAGAAACATTACCGCTCAGCACCTCAACCTCCAACCACTGTAGCTTCATCTGCTTGGCAAACTTTTCTGCCTCCGCAAGAACAAAAAAGCCGATGCCACGTTTCCTTTTAAGTGGCAAAACCGCCAAGCCCTGTAGTTTTAGCGTGTCTTGATGCACCTTCAAACTGGCAGTTCCCACAACTTCGTTTGCTTCTTTGATGAAATATTTTACTCCACCAGAATCGTGCACGTTAATCAAAGAGGAGAGCATATATGGAATCACTATCAGAGACGCAAGCCAAGCAGGATTACTGGGCAACATTGGTATGGCGTTTCCATCTGCGCCGTTCCAGAAGAAGCGGAACCCCAGAAAACTAAACAAAAGGCGTTCGCTTTTGCCGATTTTTTGCATTTTCAAATTGTGTCCATCAGGTTTTGTCATGTTTTTCTACCGTTTAAGTTCCTGCTTCGTTTGTCAATCACTTTAAGTAATCATGCTTATAGGCGCTTATATCAACCGTGCGCTTGCCTTTAGAATACCTTAAAAAGCGGCACCAACTATTGAGGGTTAAATCACCTTCAAGAGCAAATCACTAATTACGTTGAGCCAAACTATGAACCAGAAAGAAAAGCACCTAAAAAACCAAAACCCTGACGAAAAACAACTTTACCAAAGGCTCACAAAACAGATTCAAAAAAGCCAGCATCAAACGTCAAGGCGCTTTCTATTCTTGGGGTTCAACGAAAAAATAAAAGGCCTTTTTGAGTCCTACATTTACACTGACCCCTTTAACCTGCACAACTATACGAAAAGGTCTCCCCGACTAAGGCTCCCTGACAACAACGCGTTTGTCTCGTTTTGGACTTTAGATTTACTCCTTGAAGCATTCAAAGATAACACAGATTACCTTCAGGATTTCCATCTCGAAGACACCGTGAAAAACCTCATCGACTTTCACGACCACACCCGAGAACCCGATGACCCTTTATTTCTGTTCTGGAAACAACAAAAAATTGACGGAAAATGGGTTTCAAATGCCGGGAATTTGACGGCTGCTTATCCAATGTGGAAAGCCATTGATAAATCCAAAGAAAAAATAACAAAGCCATTCTCAAAATCCTCTACACAACCCGATAATGGGGTGCATCATCCTTCTAATGAACCCAAACGCTCCTCAGCTTTATTTTGTCTACCAGCCGATTTTGATGATTCCGCGCTTAACTGGACGCTTGGGTCTTCTCTGTTCCAACTCAGAGGGGCTTTTCCAGAGTTGTGGTCGGCTTGGTCGGCGAATAATTTTGACTTCAACAAGCTCGCTTATCATGCAGTGGAGTATGCCTATCGCCCATTCAGTAATGACAAGAATGTTAATGCGATTGACCCCAGGACTTTTTATGCTATCCGTGAATTTCTCTGGGAAATTGAGAAAGAAGGCGCTGGTACGTCCGAGTTTATGCTGTTGACTACCTGGGCTGCTACTGCTCAAGGAAACCTCCAGGGTATAGAGCACTATTACAAGATGCCCTTTAACGTAAACAACCTCGACGTTAGTGTGTCAGCAAACTTTGTCTATGCTGCAATGAAAAGTGCCCTTGCAGAATCATTTCCCTGTGAGGCTGAAGAGTTTCCTGCCTTAGTAAAGAACACCGCCAAGTTTCTGGTTTGGGCGCTCAAGTCAGGTGCCATCATGGATAAACCCGACCTTTTACTGCTTTACTATCCTTCACCTTTTCTCGCCTTTTTCTTTATTTCCCGCACAGTCTACATACTCCAACAGCCCCATCAGAGAGGTAAGGCTGAATTAGTGCAGCAAATCAGGGACCTTCTTTTACCAACTGCGCGAACCAAAATCACTGAGTACCTCTTGTCCTCTGTCCAGTGTGAGGGCGAGTATGCGTTTTGGGATGGCGCATCCTTAGAAACAGACGCCACGTTGAGCAGGCAACATCATAATGACCGCAAGTTCACCACGGCACTATCCATCAACACACTTCTCAACCTGTGGACAATCCGCCAAGACACGGGTGTAGATTGGCTTGACCAAACCCCAAAAGAAGTGCCTGCGCTCGTCAAAAAAGGAATCAATTGGCTACGTAATTATGCATTTTCAAAAAAGTACCCCGACCACAACGCCTTTTTCTCATCCAGCGTAAAACATCCCGATTCACTGCCATTTCTGTTCCCCACCAATATAGCTGAGCAGGTAAACGCTCCTGTTTTCCGTAACAAGTCTTCGGAGAAAAAAGCCTCCCATGAGGGACACAGCATTTTTGCCCTGTCAGGTGTGCCTTCACGGGAAAACTACGAGCAGGCTCTAAAGGAAAAAGGTCTTACAAATGTTGACCCATACCGCTTCAAGAGATGTTATGAGCTGGAGTTTCCCTACTGGTCGGCTCCTTCAGTTGTCTATGCGCTGATATGCCTTGCCATCACTAAAGGTTCCACATTAAAATTGTGAGTGTATAGTAGCGTTACAGTGGGCTTTCTGGAAAGGTGCTTCGTTCCTTCCAGTAAAGCTGAGGAAACTGAGTTTTAGGGTCCATATGTCCAGAAGCGGTTGGATGCATTGCAGCACCCATGGTTATCATGTAGATAGGTTTTCGCGTGTTCTTATCTAAAAGGCGATCTTTGGTCTGATTTAAAACCAGTCCGTAGCTGACTCTTTCAAAATTATGCTCAGCAGCATACTGCACTGAAGCCAAAATGATGTTCTCGTAAGCGTGGTAAGTGTCTGCTAAAAAGCCGCCTTCGGTTAATTCAAGATAGTTTTTGTGTTTTATGAAAATCTGTACGCCAACAACCTGTCCGTTTAGTTTGGCGTAAATCTGTAAGGTTGAAGGGTAATTCTCAATAAAATTCCTAACATGCTCGCCGTAAGCCTCCACGTTAATAGAGGCTCCAGGATGAGGGTTTTTTAGGTATGAAGATTTGCAACATTTCACAAAAGCAGCGGACAACTCATCTTTAACAGTGCCTTCGTGAACACATATTTCGCCGCCCTTGTTACGGAACCTGTTAATCTGTCGTGAAAGGTGGCTGTGATTTTCAAGCAGTGTTTTTGCGGCATCAGAATTATGAGCAGCAATAGAACCCGTTTCCATTACTTTGTTGGCAACCTGATAACTTATCCCATCCAGGGCACGCTTAAAATCACAAATCAAATTGTCGTCAATAAAACCTATGTACAAACCCATCTGCCTTAACTCTAACAGCTTTCTAAACAGGGCATTTAAAACATCAGATTTACAGGCGTTTTCCGCGAAGAAGAATGTGTTGTTTGTTCCAATATGATTGCCTTGACCAAAGCAATGTTTCATAAAAACGGTAGGGGTTAAGAGCACGGTTGTGATGCCTAATAATTCTCTGTTTTTTGACCAGACCTTTAATACGCGGGTACGATTCGGGATGTTAGTGATTATATCCAAAAAATCAGAAGATAACCCTTGCAACTCCAAATAGGGTGCAAACACCGCTTTCTCTTCTACAGACAACGGGGTAGGTTCACACAATTCTACACTTAGAATAGATTTTGATTTAGCTGTGTTCACAGTTATTCTCCTGTTTCCAACGAGTGCTCAAGTTGCTGTTTTTTCAATGAAAGCGGGTTCATCAGTGGTTTCAATTTAGGGCTTCCCACGGAATAGTTATTACATGTGTTGAAAAGTTTTTCTACCCCAAAAGAAAAATCCAAGCCAAAATGGCAAAACCTGTTATGTTTCTTCTTCAAGCCCAATTTTACTCAACGGGTGCCTACTTACCAAAACCAAAAACACCAACAACGCCACAGCCCCAGCCAACGGGTAATCACCTACACCAACAGTTAAGCCAATGGCGGCTGTAGCCCACAGGCTCGCCGCGGTGGTTATGCCTTGCACTTTATCTTTTTCTGCCCAGATGGCACCTGCTCCGATGAAGCCGATTCCTGCTACGATGCCTGCGGCGATTCGGGCTGGATCCATGCTGAAACTGATGGAGGTCATGGTGAATAGGCAGGAGCCTAAGCTAACGAGCATGTGGGTGCGTAGTCCAGCGTGTTTGTGGCTTATTTGCCTCTCCAAACCCACCAGTCCACCCAGAGCCAAAGCTATAAGCAAACTGAGCAGTGTGTAAAAATCAAGAATTGATTGCATAATTAGATTAGAGGTATTTTTGATATTAAACTTACTTATTGCCAAAAAAGTGGGGTAGAGTTGAAAAACATAAATGTTTTTTTGAAATATTGGTTGTGATGACTTATGGTTGTGCTTGACGAAATCGAGCAAATAAGAGCAAATCTTCTCAAGTATACCCAAAAAGCCTTCCTTAAACTGCCTAAAGTGGATAAGCCTCGGATACTTGACATTGGATGTGGCTCAGGTCTCCCCACGCTTGAATTGGCAAGGCTCAGCGGTGGTGAAGTGGTTGGCATTGATGTTGATTCTTCTTGTATAGATGCATTTAACAAGAAAATAGTCCAGAAGAAACTGTCAAGTCGCGTTAAAGCTATCTGCGTATCTGTGGTTGAGTCGGGGTTACCGTCTGAAAGTTTTGATGTTGTCTGGTCAGAGGGCGTGATTTCAACATTTGATTTTGAATCAGAACTCAAAAATTGGCGCAGCCTACTCAAGCCCAACGGTTACCTAGTCATTCATTATCAAATATCATCCGCTAAAGATTCAATCCCAAAAATACCCCAAATAGGATACCGACTTGTTGAAACGGTCTTATTACCCCCCGATGCTTGGTGGACCGACTTCTACAAACCCTTAGAAAAGCAAATGGGCACCTTACGCCGTAAATATGCAAACAATTCAGCCGCATTAAAGTTGCTTGAGCAGTTAGAAGAGGAAATGGGCAAAGTAAAGGTGAACCCTGCTGCTTTTAACTCCGCGTTTTATATCCTAAAAAAATCCCTTAAAGGGCAGTCAATCTCGTAGATGATTCCTTTTAAACATCCTGTTTTATTTTATAACAAGCGAGGTGAATCAACTTGAGTTTAAAAACTTTAATTGTCTACGGGACACGGTACGGTTCAACAGCAGAAGTTGCAGAAAGAATCACACAAACCCTAAAAGAAGAAAATATTGACGTAATAGCAGTTGATGCTCAGAAGGAAAAAATCCAAGACATCACCCAGTACGAGCTGATTGTTGTTGGTAGCGGTATGGCGTTGGGTAATTGGGTTGGTGCTGTTGAGGATTTTGTTAAGAAATTCCAGAAAACTTTAGAAAACAAGAAAGTAGCTTTATTTATTTGCACACTAAAACCAATTGAAGAGAAATTAGGGAAAGTTGATCTTGTTGTCCGAACCCAGAAAATTGGGTTAGATGACAAAATCTTAAAGTATCATCTAAAGCCGATAATGACTGGGTATTTTGGTGGAGTCCTAAACTTTAACAAGATGAGCTTTTTTACACGTAAATCTATGGAGTTAGGTTACAAGTCACAGCTTCAAAAGTACAACTTCAAAGAAATCGAATCCGGTGTTTATGACTTGCGTGATTGGATCCAGATACACAACTGGGCAGTAGAGCTTGCCAAAAAAGCCAAACAATAAAGTTCAAGGGAGGCGGTTAGAGGGTGAAGCCGAAAATTTTGCTAGTTGGCTACAACGGGGCAAACAACACGGGAGCGGAAGCTAAACTTCTGGTTTGCATTGATGAAATCCGCTCAATCATGGGTCCCGACGCCGTTATCACCGTGCCCTCTCTAAATGAGACAAACCTGCGACGCTACCTCAAAGAAGCACCCAACCTGAAAATCAAAACCGTAAACCCCGCCATATTCTTCTATGACGTTTGGAGATACGTTAGGCAGAATGATTTGATAGTGCTTGTCGAAGGCAGCTGCTATATGGACACGTGGAGTTCAGCGCTTCTTTGGGGCTATTTGCTTGCCACAAGATATGCACATTCCATGAAAAAACCCTGCCTCGCCTACTCCATAGACGCTGGGGAAGCTTCACGTTTTAATCGCTGGTTAATCCGCCGTGAAGCAAGCAAAACCGACCTTATCTTGGCAAGAACACAGCAGGCAGCAGAGCGGCTTCGGAACTGGCAGGTAACCGCGCCCATTGAAGTAACAGCTGATAATGCGTTTGCCTTTAATCCTAAGCCTCAAGACCAAAACCTGCTCAAACAAACATGGCCTGAGGCATCTCGTGTGGTTGGCATAGCGGCTGAAGACATTTACTTGTGGCCTGCCCAGATACGTCCTTTTGGTCCACGTGCGTCCTGTTATCGATGGCCCTACTATTACCAGCACTCAAAAGCCTGTCAAGAAAAAAGTGGGTTACTAATTGATGTTTTGGCAGTGCAAGCAGATGAAATCATAGAAAAATATGACAAAGACATCGCGTTGCTGAGCATGGAAGGCTTAGACACCGCATTTACAAAGCGGATCCAGCAGCACATGAAACATGCGGACAGAACTAAAGTTTTCAGTTCTATTAACTTTAATGCCTCACAAATGACCAGTGTTCTTCGGAGCTTAGAGATGCTCATTACGTCTCGTTACCACGCGGGTGTGCTATCATTACCCAGTTTGGTTCCTCAAACCGCTATTGGTCATGACTTGCGAATCAAGGACTTGTATGCGGACTTGGAAATTTCGGAGTTGTTTGTTGACCATGAAGACCCCAACCGTTACAAGAAACTAAGTGATAATGTTGAAACCCTCTTTAGGGAATATGAAACTATAAAGGCTAAACTCAAAAAGGGCTATGCTGACTATGAGGCACGTGAAAAACGAAACCCTCAACTGTTAAAAGCCTACATAGAATCAAACTATCCCAAGTGGTTAAATTGAGAACAATTCTGCTGACTGGGGCTAACGGGTTCATCGCGACCCAAATAGCCAAAAACCTCATCCAAAAAGAGGATACAGAAATCGTCGCGCTTGTCCGAGCCCGCAGCATGCAGGATGCCAAAGCTAAACTGATGCGGGAATGGTGGGATTACCCCGAACTGGTCAACTCGCTTGGAACCCGAATCCACGCGGTAAACGGTGATGTTTCTAAACTCCACCTCGGCTTAACCCCAAAAGAGTACACTAATGTTGCTCAAAAAACCACCCACATTATCCATACGGTGGCTGATTGGCGGATTCTTCCATTAGATGTGCTCAGGATAACCAACGTGCAAGGAACAGCCAACGTCATCGCTTTTGCCCGTGAAGCAAAAAAGCATCATTTAGAGCGACTGTCGCATGTTTCCACGGCGTACGTGGCGGGCGGTGCAACGGGAACCATAACTGAAGACCAGTTAACCGACGAGTTTGGGTTTTACTCAACTTATGAACACACCAAATACGAAGGCGAAAAACTCATACAGAACGCCAAAGCTGAGTTGCCCATATCGGTTTTTCGTCCATCCATGGTAGTCGGCGACTCAGAAACGGGCGTTATCAAAACCTTCAACACCCTCTACTTCCCCATGAAGCTCTACCTAATGGGCAAACTGCACGTTTTACCCGTCAGCAAAAACCTAAAACTAAACATTGTCCCCGTGGATTACGTCGCCAAAGCTGTTGTGCAGTTAACTTTTGAGGCAAAAGCCCAAGGAAAAACCTTCCATCTAACAGTGCCCAATGAGAGGCTTCCGCGGCTTGGTGAGCTTATGGAGTTCGCACAGAAATGGGCACAAACCAACCTTTACTGGAAGCTACCCCGCGCCGTCTGCATACCCATGTCCACCTCCGCCATGAAAGCCCTGCTTAAAATCCAACGCGCCTTCACTGGGAATCAACGAACGGTGGATACGCTTCTTTCGTTAGCGCCATATTTTAGGGAAAACCGTGTCTTCAACCGTGACAACACCGACCGCCTAATAGGACAATACGATTTTAACTGGCGCAAAGTCATGCCGCGGTTGCTTGAGTTTGCGGTTTACAACAGTTTCTTCCACCGGTCCGACCGCACCGTGCACGAGCAGGTGCTCTACAGGTTGGAGAGCAAAAGCCACCCCATCACCTATTATGACCTAACCGAGGGCAAAACTGTTAAGAAAACCGCACAGGAAATGCGAAACGAAATTTTGGCAGCAACCAGCGCGCTTAAAGCCATGGACATCGGGGTAGGTGACCACGTGGCGTTAACTGGCTTAAACAGCACCAAATACTTCGCAGTAGACATCGCCATTGGACTCGCAGGCGCAATCAGTGTACCTCTATACTACACCGCGCCCCCAGCAGATATCAATGAGGTTCTCAAAGCCAGTGGCGCCAAACTCTTCTTTGTAGGCATGCCCAGCCTCTTGGCGCGTGTTAAAGAACTTGAATCAGACATACCCATTGTTTCTATCTGCCGCAACCCAATCCCCGCAAACATGCAAAGACCCGTGGTTTCTTGGGAAGACTTCCTTACCAAAGGAAAAGGCGCAGAAAAAGTGGCTGTGCGGGCTCCCATCGGATTTGGTGACATTGCAACGTTGCGTTACTCGTCGGGTACAACGGGTAAGCCTAAAGGTGCAGTTTATAGACATGATAACTTGCGGTACATGGCTGAATCGCTGGTGTCCATTACGTCTTGGAAAGCCCGTATTCGAAAAAATGTTTACATGTCATTTCTGCCGATGGGACACGTGGTTGAAGGAATCCTTGCAACTTACTCACCATACTACGCACCAGCCTCCACAGATATCTACTTCCTAGAAGATTTCCGCAGACTCCAACAAGAACTGCCCCATGTCCGACCAACAATTTTCTTTGCGGTTCCACGTATTTACGAGAAAATCTGGGAAGCTCTAGAAAAAAACAGGCTCGGAAGATTCTACCTTAACACTAAAAACAGCCTACTCAAAAATTTACTGCGACGGACTCTGCGGAACATGCTTCTCAGCCGTGCTGGCTTAAACAAGTGTGAGCAGTTAATTGTTGGTTCGGCAAGCTCCAGTGACAGCCTTCTAAGAGACTACCGTGAAATAGGAATTGAAATCCATGACGCTTACGGTTTAACGGAAGCGCCGCTGGTAACCATGAACCGATACGGCAAAAACAGGCTTGGCACTGTGGGTGAACCCATGCCCTTTACGCAGGTAAGAATTGCTAAGGATGGGGAGATTATGGTTAAAGGTCCACAGGTGACTGTGGGTTACTTTGACCGCTCCATTGGGTCACCCTTAAATGATGGCTGGCTTATGACTGGTGACATCGGCAAACTAACCAAAGAGGGCAGCCTCATCATTTTTGGACGTAAAAAAGAAGTCATCAAAACCTCCTACGGCAAATGTATTTACTCTGACAAAATCGAAGGCATGATACGGGGATTGCCAGATGTCAATGAGGCTTTACTGGTAGGCGAATCTAAACCGTTTTGCACTGCAATTGTGTGGGTGGAAAAAAAACACTACAACCCAGCCGTCCTCGCCGCCATTGATAATGCAGTGGAAGAAATGAACAAGGGTCTCTCTCACCCTGAAAAAGTTAAGCGTTGGGCAATTCTTCCAAACAATTTAGGCATCGAAAGCGGCGAGTTAACCCCTAACTTGAAGCCTAAACGAGCCATAATCGCCCAGAAAAACGCCCAAATCATCAAAGCCCTATACAGCAACGAACCCGTTGAAGGTGAGGTACATGTGGGCGGTGTGGAGAAGGCTGATTAGCATGGGGCTGCGGCTTAGGTTTTTGGAGTGGTGGACACCTGGCTTTCTCATCAAAAGAGAACTTCAAAGCATCAATAAGCAAATCACAGAGGCACTCAAAGCCTTAATTCCTGCGGATGTGTTCCAAAAGGTTGACTTTCCCCAAATGCCCCAAGAGAGCATCCACGAGCAGAGAGCTGCGATGGCTCAAACCCACACCAAACTAGTCAAGATGCTAGAACAGGCACTTGGACATGAACAAGCCATCCAGCAGGGCAGAGAAGCACTCTTTTTGGTTGGGCAACGTATAGGCAGAAAAACCCGTGCTCAGCTGGGCGTGGGCGATAACCCTGCGGATTTGGAGCGCGCCGCCAAGATTCTCTACCGCGTGTTAGGCATATCGTTTCATCTACAATGGCTTAACAGTTCATCTGCAGTGGCAATTATTGACCGCTGTGCACTTTCAAAGGAATATTCCGAGTTTACCTGTGAAATCCTGTGCGCTACCGATGAAGGCGTTATAAGCGGGCTACAACCCAATGTGACTATGAAGTTTGTGAAGTACATGACGGGCGGCTGCCAGAACTGCAGGGCAACACTGCAATTTACCCCAAAGGAGGCAACGGTGTGAGGGCAGTTGTGGTTGGGTCTGGCGCGGGAGGCGCAACAACCGCTTGTGAGCTTGCAAAAAATGGCTTTGAAGTCACTCTTCTGGAAGCGGGTAAGCCGTTTAGTCCCTTGTCGCATAAGGTTTCATGGTTTAGCCCTCTGCGTGGCTCATTTCTGATTAAAGACGAAAAAGCGATTAAACGTGTATTTTCGCATTACGGGGTTACCCGTTCAGATGAAGACATGGTTATTTTTCGAGGCTTAACTGAGGGAGGCTGCACCAGCATATCCTGCGGTTGCATGATTAAGGCAACAAACGGCTTAAATGAAATCGGGCTGGACTTATCAGCCGAGTTTGCGGAAATTGAGCAAGCCCTCAAAATCACAACCACACCTAAAGAGAAATGGCGTCCCCTAACACAACTCATGTACGAAAAAGCACAACAACTTGGCTTATCACCGCAACCCACACCCAAGGTTGTAGATTTTTCTAAGTGTGTTGGATGTGGTTACTGTGAATTGGGCTGTGATACAGGCGCTAAATGGGACAGCCGACGCCTCTACCAAGAACAACTCGGCAAAGGTATCACTTTGAAAACCGATGTCAAGGTGGAAAAAGTGCTCTTAGAAGGCAACCGTGCAACGGGCGTTTTAACTTCTAAGGGACAGCAAATCAGCGCGGACGTGGTGGTGCTCTCGGCAGGCGGCATTGGTACAGCACAGATTTTGAAGGCGTCGGGGTTGCCTGCGCGCGACAATCTCTGGGTGGATGTGGTTTTGACGGTGGGTGGCGTGCTGAAGGGGTCAAGGATGCTAGAGGAGGCACCTATGGCATGGTACATCAAAGAAGAAAATTACATTCTCTCGCCCTACTTTGATTTGCTCTCGTACTGGTTCTATAAACCATGGAAAAACGTTGGCGCTGAGGATAGGGTGGGTATGATGATTAAGTTGGCGGATTCCGCGCAGGGCACGGTAAACGCTGATGGCACAGTAACCAAATCATTAACCCCCAAAGACAAACAAAACCTATCCAAAGCCAAAGCGCAAGCCAAACAGATAATGCAAGCAGCAGGTGTGTCTGGTCCGTTTGTTGACGGCATGATTCATGGCGGGCATCTGGGCGGAACAGTTCCTCTTACAAAAACGGATGTTGCCTCTATGCATCCATCTTGGCTGCCAAGGAATCTTTGGGTTGCTGACCTCTCACTGTTGCCGCAGTCGCAGGGGTTGCCAGCAATGTTAACTACCATGGCGCTATCCCTTAAAGTGGCAAGAAAAATCCTCCAAGAAAAAGGCGAAAACAAGAATTGACTGAAAGTAACAGGAAATACTACACCACAAGCGGACTGCTGCTGGGAAACCTAATCGTTATTGTCTGGGTTGGTTTGGCGGCTCTGGCTTGTGCACTGTTTAACCTTTGGGCAGCACTTCTTTACTTCGCAGCAGTTGCTTTTCTTATCTTTTATGTGATGGGCAAAAAAGGCTGCGTAACCTGCTACTACTGCAAAAACTGTACCATCGGCATGGGCAAACTCCCCTACCTCTTCTTTAGAAAAGGCGGCACAGCAAACGTTAACAAACGAGCACTACATGTCTTTGCGATTAACTACTGGTTGCTTAGTGCATTGCCCACCGCGTTAATTGCATATTCCTTATACCAAGAGTTCACGGTTTTGAAGGCTACTTTGCTAGTCGGAGTTTTAGTTTTCTCTGTCTACACGGGTGCGCTTCGGTGGCGAACTCTTGCTGGCAAAAACACGCTAACCTTACAAAAGAATTTAATGGCTTGAAAAGGCGCCATTAGGGACACTCCCTCTATCGTTTCTGCAATGAATTACTAATAGGAACCAAATATGTTGGTTAAACTGTTTTGGCATTTGACGGGGTATTTTCGGCTTTTTTCTTGAAGGTCACCGTTGTGTAGGTGAAGTTTTGTTTAAACGGCTGGAAAGGTGTTCCTGTACCTTGATAGAATTTGCTGAACCACTCGTAGAAGTGCAGTCTCATAGTGTGGATGAAGACGATTAAGCCTTCCAGCGCAAGCACGAAAATGTTTCCAAAAACCACGATGACTCCGCTTAGGATTAGCGTGAGTGGGTTTGCAGTTCCTACTAAGCCTGAGATTGAGTAAACTACCAGCAGTAGTGCCCAGTGCGCCATAAGTAACGCCAAAATACGTGAGTACGAAATCGTGTTGCTAAGTAGCCTTGTGACTAGGTCTCCTCCTTCAAAGAGTCGTTCACCAAGCGAATTGTGTTCTTCTTCGCCGTCGTGTTCTTGAGTGATTTTTGGTTTGTGCACCTTGGCGACGATGGGTTTGCCTATAACCAGAATTATAAAGGGTATAATCACCGCTAAAACTGGACCTTGGAACCATTTCCCAAAATCTAACTGGCAGGTCGCGATTAGGTAGACTGAGCCGATGTAGAAGGCGATTTTTGGCACTGAATCCAACAGGGCATCTACTATTTTGTGTTTAAAGAGGTAATTTGCCATCTCCAGCACAAAACCACTCTCAATCTGTATAACTCCCACTATCATACTGAAAATCAGAAACGTCAGCACATCATGAAACGGGCTCATCCATAACGGGTGAATTGCTATGCCAAAGAACTCGTCAAACAGGGCACCCGCTACAATTGCGCCTATACCACATGCTGCCAAAATCCAGCCTACATTGCGGATGGACTGATTGTTTTTCATCAAAAACCCGACTGCTGCGCCTCCCACCAGGAGCACTAAGCCGTGGCCAATGTCACCAAACATTAACCCGAAGATAAGCGGGAATGTGATGGCAAGGATTGGTGTGGGGTCAAATTCGCTGTACGTAGGCACGCCGTAGAGTTTGGTGATTTCTTCAAAGGGACGTACAAAACGGTTATGGTTGAATTTTGTGGGATGGTCCTCAAATTTTGCGTTGGTGTTCTCGAGAACTAAGGCTTTCTCGCCCAAGGTATCTTTAACCTTCTCGCCAAGCGCTTCAAACTTTTTTTCGGGAACGTACCCATTCACGGTTGCTAAGCGTTCTGACTGCAGAAACTTTTCTTCAGCTTTAAGCAGTTCCAAAATGTTCTGTATGGTTTCTCTCCAAACCGTGATGTTTGCCCTGTTTTCTTTTCCAAGTTTTTTGATTTCAGCTTTAAAGGTTTTTTCTTTTTTAGCATTCTCATCTAACTGCTGATTAACCTGTTTTAAGGCTTCATCCACGTTAGATGGCAGGTCTTGTGGGATTTGGATGGATTCTGCATGATGCATTTTTAGGATTTTTTCTACTTCTGCCCTAAACTTGCTGGGCATGGCTATACATGCATAATCTGCTTCCTTGTTTAAGGAGCATCGGTTAAAATACGCTGGGAGGCTTGAAAGTGCCGTTTCCAGTTTATCCACGTTTCTGATTGGAACCTTTGCGATTTCAATATGGATTAGTTTGAGGTTTTCTATGGCTTCAAGATCAGCACCCATATTCTTCATTATTGTAAGTCTGCCTTTAACTTGAGTGCGTTCAGAATTTTCCTGTTCAAGATTGGTCAATGCAGTGGTGTGCTCGTCGAATTGGTTTTTTAATTTTTGTACCTCTTGACTCGTTGACACCAGTAGTGACTGCCAATTTTCCGCGGTGATTTGTGTCGCCTGCGGCTCTATGGTTTTGAAGGTGTCAAGGAGACGGGGTTTTTCTGTTTCTACATGTTTTGTGATTTCTTCCACTGTTGCAAGAGATTGTTCAGCTTGTTGGATGTTTTGTTTGTACTGAACGGAGGTTTCTCCTGTTTGTTCAATGTGGAACTCTCCAAATCCGCTTAGCGCTTCAAGTAATTGCTCAACGTCTTCTTTGACGCAGATAATCGATGTAGCAGCTACTCTCTCTGAGCGAATCATGATTATTCTAACAAAATGTAAATTAACCCAAACTTAAACTTTCATCTCGGTGAGCGCATGAAATGCATCGCAATCGGCGATAATCAGATGATAACCGGTTTCAGGCTAGTGGGGGTACTAGGCAAGGAAGCAAATTCACCAAAACAAACATTAGATGCGCTCAAAGAAGCGTTAACCCGCAGGGACTTAGCGATAATTATTCTCAGCCAAGACTTCTCTAGCGAGCCCCAAATTCAGCAAGAAATCAGCAAAATACGCAAAGAGAGACCCGTGCCGTTAATTGTAGAGTTTCCTTCAGGTAAAGGCGGGGGCGGTGAAACTTCGATTTCTCAGTTGGTAAGTAAATCTTTAGGAGTTAGAATGTAACCTTGAGCGTTAAAAATGGCATCTCAGCTATTGCAACCCAGATACTGGGTGATGTGCAAAAGGAATCAGAAGCCGTAATAGCAGCGGCTGAAACCCAAGCAAAAGAAACCCTAAAACAGGCAAAAGCAGAAGCCGAAAAAGCCTACGCTAAAACCATAGCGCAGGCAAACATTAAGGCAGATGCGGAACAACGTAGAATTGCTTCCCTTACCGAGGTAGAAATGCGTAACCGATTGCTGACGGCAAAAGAAGAAATGGTCAATGAAGCATTTCAGAAAGCTCTTGGTAGTTTAACGGATTTTGTTAAAACCAAAAAATATCAAACTTACCTATTAAAGCAGATAGAGGAGTCTTCACAGAAAATCGGCTCAAAAAACTTGATTGTTCAAGTTAGCGCTCAAGATAAAGAATGGTTAGTACAGGAAAAACTTGAGCACTTGTCCAAAAAACTTAACCTTAACCTCCAATTATCTAAAGAGTCAATTGGCTGCTTAGGTGGCTGCATTATTCAAGCGGAGGATGGCAAAATAGTGTGGGATAACACTTTGGACCACAGGCTTGAAGAACTCAAACCTGTATTACGCGTTGAAGTTGCAAAGATTCTTTTCGCAAAGGAGGACCCAAAACTTGCCAGTTAAAGGCAAAATCATCCGCGTTGTAGGACCAGTTGTTGAAGCTAACGGCATGAAAGATGCTGTCATGTACGAACTGGTCGAAGTCGGCAGTCAAGGTTTAATCGGCGAGATTATCCGCCTCGAAGGCGACAACGCAACCATTCAAGTTTACCAAAACACGGCAATGCTCAAGCTCGACGAGCCAGTGGTTGGTACAGGAAACCCTCTCTCTGTTGAGCTTGCCCCTGGATTAGTAAGTCAAGTTTTTGATGGCATTCAACGTCCGCTTGAGGTGATGCGAGACCAGGGTGGCGCGTTTATTCAGCAATCTCAAAAAGTTTCACCTCTTTCCAGAGACAAACGATGGTTCTTTGAACCCGCAGTTAAAGTCGGCGATAGAGTCAGCGCTGGTGATGTAATAGGTGTGGTAGAAGAAACCGACCTGATTGAGCACCGTATTCTTGTGCCATTTGGTGTGCAGGGAAAAATCGCACACATTGAACCCAAAGGCAACTACACAATCGAGGAGCCGCTTGTTGTGGTTGAGTCGCCTGAGGGCAAAAAAACCGAGATAGCTATGCTTCAACGGTGGCCAGTGCGCAAACCCCGACCCTTCTCCAAGCGTCTTCCCTCAACTGTACCCTTAATCACTGGTCAACGCGTAATTGATACGCTATTTCCGATAGTGCGGGGCGGTAGCGCAGCAATTCCGGGTGGTTTTGGAACAGGAAAAACCATCACTCAACAGCAACTTGCCAAATGGTCTGATGCAAACCTGATTATTTACGTGGGTTGCGGGGAACGCGGCAACGAAATGGTTGATGTGCTCACCAGCTTTCCCGAACTCACTGACCCCTCCACTGGGCACCCCTTAATGGAACGCACTATCCTCATCGCCAACACAAGTAACATGCCCGTCTCAGCAAGAGAAGCCAGCATCTACACTGGCATTACCCTCGCAGAGTATTATCGTGACATGGGTTACTCCGTAGCGTTAATGGCGGACTCAACCAGTCGCTGGGCAGAAGCTTTGCGTGAAGTTTCAGGGCGACTTGAAGAAATGCCTGCTGAGGAAGGTTTCCCAAGCTATCTGCCGTCTCGTCTTGCAGAATTTTATGAGCGTACAGGCGCGGTGCAGACTTTGGGTTCGGATAAGCGTGAGGGTTCTATTTGTGCTATCGGAGCGGTTTCTCCTCCAGGCGGAGACTTCTCTGAACCAGTTACGCAGCATACTAAGCGTTTTACAAGGGTTTTCTGGGCGCTTGATCCCGCCTTAGCTGATGCAAGACATTACCCTGCGATTAATTGGATGCAAAGCTACAGCGGCTACATTGACCAACTGGAGGGGTGGTGGAGCCTAAACATTGACCGGGAGTGGCACCGTTACCGCAGTGAAGCCATGAGGATTCTACAAGCAGAGGACGAGTTGCAAAACATCGTTAAACTGGTAGGTCCAGAAGCTCTCCCCGACAGGCAACGTCTAATTCTAGAAACCGCCCGCATCATCCGCATCGCGTTCCTGCAGCAAAACGCGCTTGACCCCATCGATACCTACTGCAGCCCAAAAAAACAGTTCAAAATGCTCAAAATCATCGTTAACTTCCACATGCTCTCAGAAAAAGTCATTGCCAAAGGTGCACCGATTTTCAAAATCACCAAGCTGCCTGTTTTGCAAGAAATTATGCGCATTAAAACTAACGTGCCAAACGAAAAAGTCAGCGTTTTGGATGATTTAGAATCGCTTATGCGTCACCGTTTTGAAGAACTGGAGGCATCATTGAGATGAGTATAGGTTTAGAATACAAGGGTGTAGCATCAATTTCTGGTCCAATTCTCGTAGTTGAAAACGTTAAGGGCGTTGGCTTTGAAGAGTTGGTTTCCGTAAAAACCCAAACAGGCGAAACCCGCATAGGCAGAGTAATCCAAGTCACCAAAAAAGCCGTAACCGTTCAGGTTTTTGAGGGCACCACTGGGCTTTCTCCTTCCGAAACCCGCACACGCTTCCTCGGACGCCCCCTTGAGGTTCCAGTCTCCACCGAAATGCTTGGACGCGTCATGAACAGTTTTGGCGAACCCATCGATGGGCACCCAAGATTTTTCACCGAAGAAAAACGCGACGTAAACGGCTTCCCACTAAACCCAACAGCCCGCGAGTACCCAAGAGACTTCATTCAAACAGGCATCTCCGCCATCGACTGCCTCAGCAGCCTTGTACGCGGACAAAAACTGCCCGTTTTCAGCGGTCCGGGTCTTTCCCACAACTTTTTAGCTTCCCAAATTGTCCGTCAAGCCCAAATCCGAGGCGGCGGCAGCGAAGATTTCTCTATTGTTTTCATCGCGCTGGGTTTGGAACATGATGACGCAGCATTTTTCCGCGAAAGCTTTGAAGCAACAGGCGCAATCAAGAATGTGGCGATGTTTCTGAACTTGGCTGATGACCCCCCAGTTGAACGTATCATCACTCCAAGAGCAGGCTTAACCTTAGCCGAATACTTAGCTTATGAAAAAGACACGCATGTTCTGGTAATTATCACTGACATGACCAACTACTGTGAAGCCCTCAGGGAAGTTAGTGCGTCTATGGAAGAAGTGCCCAGCCGAAAAGGCTACCCAGGCTACATGTACAGCGACCTAGCCAGCATCTATGAGCGCGCAGGCAGAATCGTGGGCAAAAAAGGCAGCATCACCCAAATGCCCATCTTAACCATGCCAAACGATGACATCACCCACCCTATTCCCGACTTAACCGGCTACATCACCGAAGGACAAATCGTGTTGTCCCGCTCTCTGGAAAAACAGGGCATTTACCCGCCAATTAACATCTCAACAAGCCTTTCAAGGTTGATGAAGGATGGCATTGGCAAAGGACGAACCCGCGAAGACCATCACGACGTAGCAAGCCAACTATACGCAGCATACGCCCAATACAACTCCGTCAAATCTCTTGCAACTATCATCGGCGAGGAAGGCTTAGTCAGCCGCGACAAGGATTACCTTCATTTTGGTGACCGCTTCGAGAAAGCCTTGATTAATCAGGGCAGAAATGAAAACCGTAGTATCGAGCAAACCTTACAAATTGCGTGGGATACGCTGTCACTGTTGCATGAGGAAGAATTAACCAGCATACACAAAGAATATGTTGAAAAATATTTTCCCAAGCGTGAAGGACAAGTAGGAGAACCCTCCGTTGTCACTTGAGAACATCAGCCCAACAAGAATTAACCTGATTCAAACCAAAAAAACCCTCAAACTAGCGGAGTCTGGCAAAGAAATATTAGAGCGGAAAAAAGATGTTCTATTGCGGGAGTTACGTAACAGCATTTATGAGGCGCAACGGGCAAGAGAAGAACTATCTGAAGCTACTGCTAAAGCTCTTGAGCGTTTAAGGCAGGCATACCTTGCAAAGGGTTCTGATACTATCGCAAATGCGGCTGTGGCTACCAGTTTAGAAGCTGATTTTCTGATTGATTTCCGTAGTGTCATGGGCGTCACTGTTCCTATCGTTGAGTTCCAAGAAGGAAAAGACGTTAAACCCGATTACGGCTTTGCCAACACCACCTCAGATTTAGACTCTGCGTTTAAGCAATTTTATCATATTCTCGACTTAGTCGCTAAGCTGGCTCAGGCAGAAGGCACCGCTTTTCAGCTTGCAGATGACGTGGGCAAAACCCAGAGACGAGTAAACGCGTTAACCTACGTTCTTATTCCAAAGTACCAAAATACCGTCAAAGAGATTGCGCTTGTGCTGGAAGAAAAAGACCGCGAAGAATTTGTACGTACAAAACGAATTAAAAGCATGATAAAGGAGCAAACAAAATGATAACCCCATTTCATGAAATAAAAAAAATCCTGATTCCCACTGACGGCTCAGACTATAGTATGCGCGCTGCAGAATACGGAATAAGCATAGCCAAAGTATTTGGTGCCCAAGTAACTGCATTGTTTGTTATTGATACATTGGTGTTAGACCAGATTTCAAAAGTAACCACTCGTGAAAACGCTGAAGCAGACCTAAAACAGGACGGTGAAAGATACACCAACTACGTTTTGGATTTGGCAGAAAAAGAAAACATCAAAGCCGATTCCATGATTGCAAAAGGCAACCCTGTTGAGCAAATTGTGAATTTTGCTAAAAACTCTGCTGATTTGATAGTGATGGGCACGTATGGTCGTAGAGGTGCAGAGCGTATTCTGATTGGCAGCGTTGCCGAACGCGTAATTGAGCATGCCTCTTGTCCAGTGCTGGTTATAAAATAGTTGGTGAAGCAATTGATAAGTGATAAACTATTAGTTGACTATCAAAGCTTCAATCAAAACATCGAATTTTTATCTCAACAAGCAATGCAGGATATTCGTGAAAAAATCAAAAAAATAAAAAAAGACGCTCAAGCCCTTGGCGAAACTATCGGGGGCTAAATTATACATTTTTAAGATATTTCAAAGAAAAAAGTTAATATTAGTAAACTGTTGTGTTTTGTTTACTGAGGTTTGAATAAAATTGAAGCTTAAATATGCTTTAATATTGCTTGTTCTTCCCATATTAGTAATGTCTGTTGCAAGCATCGCTTTTGCGATAAATGTCTCTCCTGCACAAGAATCCACAACCGACGTTGTTGAAAGTGCACTATACGACAAAATAGGCTTAGCTTTAAGCGCTGGATTAGCCGTGGGATTAACAGGTATTGCTGCTGGTCTTGCAATTTCATCAGTTGGCAGCGCTGCAGTGAGCGCTCTTGCCGAGAAGCCTGAAACATTCTTCAGAAGCTTCCTTATCGTGGCGCTGGCTGAAGCTCTTGCAATTTACGGTTTAATTATGGGTATCCTACTCTGGCTCAAACTTTAGAACCCAAAAAATAAACCCTACTGTCCCTTTGGAACTCTGCAGTTTTTTGTCCTGCACGAAACCATTTTTCTTCTCTAACCAACCATCACATATTTGCCGTCTATTTGGAGCCTAATAGTCAACTCATGCAGAAAACATATAGAGGGGGGTACTAATGGCGACTTTTCAAGCTATTAGTATGTTGGAAACGCATAGGCTAAGAGAGCACAAATAAGCCAAACAGCCAGCGCTTCCCGAACCCGCTAAGCAATCAGGTTCAAGTGATGCAAAATGTCCTCTGGATTTTGCTCGCCCTCTATGCCCAAACTAATTATGGAGAGATTGTGAGCTTCCACTTGTTTTTGCACCATAAAAGATAGAGGCACACCAATGTTGAATAGTTTCCCAATCCGTCTGCCTTTTGCATCCTCCAGAATTGCTGACTTGAAGTTGCGCTCAGCATTAGAAACCGCCTCTTCAGGAGTAGCGGCTTTAGAGAAGAATTTTTTGTACTCAGTTTTCTGCATAAGACTAAGAGCTGAATCAAAATCCTCTGCTGATATGATGTCTTCAAGGACATCTTTGGAGAGGTTAAAAGTTTTGTTTGGAACCGCCAACCTTAACCAGTTACTACCATACCCCAAATATTTGCCACGTAACAGCGAAAGTAACACGTAACCGTCATACTCCATGATTGCATAGACTTTAGCGTAAGACTGCTCCTTTTTAGGAAGAGCACAATACGCTTCAAAAAACCGCTCATAAAACTCTTTATCCAAATGCACATCAAAACCAACTGTGGAACCAGTCTCTTCAAAAAACTCCAGCCCAAAACGCAAAGCAGAATAAAACGGCGAACCCTTCAAGGACACCACAAGCGATTGCAAATCAGATGATTTAGCTGCATCCTCTATTAAGGCATGGTTTTTGAAGTAATGCTCTACGGAAACGTAAATTTTTGAAGCTCTCTCTTCAGGGTTTTGTTTTGCTGCAGTAGCTTTTATTAGGGCTTTAATGTTTTCAACTTCAACTTTGAGAAGGTACATTGAAAGGTAGTTTGCTGCTTGTTTGGGGCATTTTTTGATGATTTTTATTTCAGTGTCAAGCAGGGTTTCATTAAAAGCTCGCTCAAGTTTTCTACTGGTAAGAGGCAGGGAAAGTTTGCTGATTTTTTCCTGATAAATCGTGTCATGCAACTGCGTCGCAAACTCGGATAAGCTCATGTTTTCTGCTAAAGCTTTTATTTTTGATTCGGAAAGAATCCTGCTACGCTCGGCTCCAATCAGTGCGAGAACGCTTGCGTAACGGCTGGTTTGGGTCAAACTTTGTTTTCTCCAAGAACACCATTAACGATTACAGTAACTGCTTTTGAAAGCTTTTTTTCGGCTTGAGCCTGAAGTTTTTCAGCTTCGGTTTGGTTGAGCTTTAGGAGTTCTTCACGGTTTTTGTTGGCTTCCTTTACCGCGTTGTTGTAGAGGTTTTGGGCTTCCTCTTGGGCGTATGTGTCACTGTTTGCAACAAGTTTTTCGGCTTCCTTTTGTGCAACGGCAACTATTTCTTGGGATTTAGTTTGGGCGTCAAGCTTGATTTGTCCTGCTTGTGCCTCGATTTTTTTTAGTTCATCCCAAACTTTTTCCATATTTTCACAACTGTGATAATAATGCTACAACATTCTGGTTCTAAAGGTTTTCACTTCACCATCTGTTTTTTGACTTTGAATCTTTTGAAAAATACATTAAGACTTTAACTGTATATTCTAAACCATCAATAAACAGTAATACTTTTATTAATAATCGTGTTACTTAAATATTAGAGTCACCACACATACACAACATAAAACACATAGAAAGTGCGAAAATGGACACAAACAACCAACAACAAACACAAAACAACCTCTTCAAAGAAAGACAAGTCGCACGCATCTTTGAAGAAATCGACGACGAACTAAAACTCTTAACCGCAAGCGCAAAATTCAACTTCGCAACCTGCAAAACCGACCAAAACACCCTCAACCTAACACTTGCCTACATCGAAGACACAAAAAAACTAATCAGCATCCTAAAAAACCGAGTTACTCTGCTAACCCAAATAACAAGTTAACCCTTTCTAAATTTTGCAGCTCGATTAGCAATCAAACCAGCCATCGCACCCGCAGCTACACCGCCATCAACATTAACAACTGCCAAACCTAGTGAGCAGGACTGAAGCATTGCCATAAGCGCACTAAGACCCTTCTCACCAAACCCGTAACTATTAGATGTGGGAACCGCAACCACTGGAACATCAAATAGACCTGCCACAACTGTCGCTAACGCGCCCTCTCGCCCCGCAACAACCACAACCACATCAACATCCGCCTGAATCAGCTCTTTTACTGGTTCAATTAACCTGTGAATCCCAGCTACACCCACATCATAGGTGAAAAAAACTGTGCAACCCATTTCTTCACAGATTATGCGTGCTTCCTCAGCTACAGCAACATCGGAGGTTCCAGCCGTTAAAAGACCAACACGCCCGCCGCTTGCAGTTTGGGTAAAATCTTGTTTTTTAAGCACTATCATTTTGGCTTTATCATTAACCGTTACCAGCGCATCGGCGCCAAATCGTTCTTTGACTGCCTCCACATGTGCTCCGTTGCATCTGCTGATTATGACTCTGCCTGTCTTATCTATCATTTTAGCTGATATTTCAGCTACGTCACATGGGGATTTGCCTTCAGCTAAAATAATTTCAGGAACACCTTTTCTGATTTCCCGATTGCCGTCAAGTTTGGCTAAACAGCCGACTTCGTCAATGGAGAGCAATTTTAGAGCTTTTTCTGCATCTTCAAGAGAAAGCTCGCCAGCAGCAACTTTACATAGAACGTCTTTGATGGAAAACATAAACAGTTAATACTTAAAATGCCTTAACCATATATTTGTTATGGCTTGCCTGAATAAGCGGTTTTTGTGATGAAAATGATTGAAAACAATAAAATTCTGCTAATTGATTGCCAAGCCTCAGGCGTTGCAGGAGACATGATTCTTGGAGCTCTAATAGACCTTGGAGCAAACATAGACAAAGTTGTTTACTCCATAAAATCTCTGGAAAAACCCGAGTATGGTTACAGCAATATCCAAATAAAAACAGGCAAGGTAATGCGCGGCGAATTCCAAGCCACCCAAATCGACACCACCTCAGAAACCGCCAACAAACGCCACGGCAACCAACTCATTGACATAGTAGAAAAAACCGCAAGCACCCTTAACTTGACAGATAAAGCCAGACAGTTTGCATCCAAAACCATCCGAACACTTGGTGGGGTAGAGGCAAACCTGCATAAAACCTCCTTTGCAGACGCACACCTACATGAGGTAGCTTTGGTTGATACTGCCGCGGAAATTCTTGGTGTGGCTGTTGCTGCAGATGATTTGGGCTTGTTTGATGCAAAAATTTATGCTACACCCTTGGCGGTTGGTGGAGGAATCATAAAGTTTTCTCATGGTATCGTTTCGGTTCCTGCTCCTGCAACTTTGGCTATCTTGCAGTCGAAGAATTTTCCGTTTCATGGTGGACCAATTGAGGCTGAGCTTGCAACTCCGACGGGTGTAGCTATTTTGGTTAATTTAGTGGATGAAGTTACCCCCTTTTATCCTTCGCTTGTTCCGTTACGTGTTGGTTATGGTACGGGAACCAAGGAGTTTGAGCAGATGCCCACAGTGTTGAGGTTTATACTGGGTAATCCAGTAGCGAAGGAAATTTTTGAGGACGAAATCGCTGTTTTAGAAACAAACATTGATGATGCCACAGGAGAAATCATCGGGTACACCATTGACAAGCTGCTCAGCGAAGGAGCCAAAGACGTTAGCGTGATTCCAATGTTCACTAAAAAGAACAGGCCAGGACACATAATCAAAGTTATTGCCGAGCAAAAAGACGCACAGCGCCTCTCACAAGTTTTGATTAATGAAACAGGCACTTTGGGGGTAAGAGTGCATTTTTGTCAAAGACACATCATAGCTCGCGAGGTATGCAGTGTAGATTTGCTTTTGATGGGCAACTTGGAAACTGTGAGGGTGAAGATTTCTAAAGACCAAAAGGGCAGAATCATCCGCATCAAACCCGAATATGAAGACCTAAAGAAACTGGCAGAAAAAACCAGAACACCCCTAAGAGAACTCATGGAACTCGCAACAGAAAACGCAAAGAAAAACCTGTAAACCAAGGAATAATCCATGAACAAACTGGAAAAGAAAATCGCTAACATTGAAGAGTACATCAAAAAAACTGGCAAAGGCGGAGCAGTTGTGGCTTTTTCAGGCGGAGTGGACAGCTCAACGCTGGCGGCTGTGTGCCATAAAGTTTTAGGCAAAAAAGCTGTGGCTGCTACTGCGCAGTCACCGACGTATACTACAGAAGAGCTAAAAGAGGCAAAAGATGCAGCAAGAGAAATCGGCATCAAATTGATAGTTGTTAAAACCAATGAGTTGGATGACGAAAATTTTGTTGAAAACTCTGAGAACCGCTGTTATTACTGCAAGAAAGCATTATTGGCTGAACTGAAAAAAGTTGCTGAAAAATTGGGTTTTGAAGTAGTTTTTGAAGGCACAAACATCAGCGACTTGAAAGGGCATAGACCAGGATTCCAGGCAGTAAAAGAAACAAGCTATGCTTATTCACCATGGGTTGAGATAGGCTTTTCCAAAGAGGAAATAAGGCAGATTGCCACAAAGTTGGAACTGAAGGTTCAGGATAAGCCATCTAATGCGTGTTTAGCTTCAAGGATTCCGTTCAACGAAAAAATTACTGCTGAGAGGCTGGAGAGAATCCGAAAAGCAGAACAGGTAATAAAAAAAATTGCAGGTGTGAGGCAGCTTCGTGTCCGTGACCATAATGGGTTGGCTAGGATAGAAGTTGAGAAAACTGAGCAGAAACTGCTTTTTGAAAACAAAATTTTGGATAAGATCACAACACAGCTTAAGGTGTTGGGTTTTAGGTATGTAACAGTTGACGCTGAAGGATACAGAACTGGAAGTATGCTTTCCAGCAAAAACAGTGCATAAACGTGAAACAAATAAAAACTGCAGGAAACATGCGATTAATTATTTTAAAAAATAATAATAAAGAGATAAATAACCAAAAAATTAAACATTAAACAACAACCCTAAGCGATGCCACATGCAAAAAAAAGCCAGACTAAACCTTGTTCAAACAGCTACAATTGCAATGTTTGCCATTGGTTTAGCGTTAGTTATTCTCTCGGCATTTTATGCGTCATCGTTTCTGGTGATTTGTGGTGTGACGCTTGTTTTCTGGAGTCTTATTTTATTTTACATTAAACCCACCAAACATGTACCTATCACAATGCTCAACGCGCTGGCAAATACAAGTTCAAGTAATCTGGAACGGGTTCTTGTCGAATTGAACTTAACCGAAAAGGGGTACTATATGCCCCCTGAAAGCTTAAGTGATTTACAATCAAGCACAGTTTTTATTCCTAAAGGGAAAACCCAAATTCCAAAATCGGAAGAAATAAACGATAAACTCATAACTGACCGCAAAAACGGAATCTACGTAACCCCACCTGGCTTAGCTTTAACGCAGATGATGGAAAAAGAGACAGGTATACCTTTTGCTAAAACTCACATGGGCTATGTAGAGAGAACCTTTCCCAAGCTTATGGTTGAAACTATGCAGCTTGCACGGGAAGCAGAAATAAAAATGGAAGGCAACCGAGTAACAGTTGACCTTAAAGGCAGCATGCTAAATGATATCTGCCGGGAAACCCAAAAACTTCCCAGAACTCACGAGTTAATCGGTTGCCTACAAAGCAGTGCTATAGCATGTATTCTCTCGAAAGCTTCAGGAAAAGCTGTTGTTGTCAAAAGTGAAATTCAAGATTTTGAGGCTAAAACAACAAAGATAGAATTAACAATGATTGAGTTAAGCCAGCCTGAAATAAGGTTCAAAATTTTTGATGTACCCCAAAACCAGCTGTAAAGGTTTTAGTTGTTAAAGGGAGTATTTGGGGTTTCTGGGGGTCTTTTGGTGAGCACTGTTTTTTCTTTATCCAAATGGTATTCGGGGTAATTTTTTATGTAGAACACGTATAGGTATTCAGCGGCGAATTTTGGGGCAAAGGGCAAGTCAGATGGGGGAACAGTGGTTTTGTGTTTTAGTTGTTCCAGAATTACCCGTTCAGCCATGGGGTAGTTGAGCAGGAACTCTTTGCGGATTCGGTAAGCTTTCAAAGTGTCTTCTATTTCGGTTAAGTAACTATAGTATTTGGGAAGCTCATCCATAACCTCATTAACGCCGCAGTTCGGATTGAACAAAACCCGCAGTGCATTTGACATACGCTCGTGTAAGTTAGCGTTTTTCTCCCATTGATAGGCAGATGTAGGTAACAACGCCTCGATTTCTTGCTGTTCAGTTGTCAGTTTCTGGTCAAAAACCTTGAAGAGGTCACGGGATATTTCTTGGAAATTATCCATTAACTCTTTTAGCCTAAGCAAACTTAGGATGTTTAAGGGTCTTTGTTCTGCCTGTGTTTTTATCATGTCAGCCTTTTTGGCGTAACCTAAAACGTTGGACAAATCATTGCCAAGCAATGGCGCTAAGCTTGCGCTTCGGTTTCCTAATGCAATTATGGGGTCTAAAGATCTCTCCAAATTTTCGATAGATTGGGAAATTTCATCTTTGTATTGTCTTCGCCAATTGTTGAGGGCACCATACATTGCATCTATGCCAAGCCAGGGTTCTTTGGTTTCAAGTTTTTTGGTTGCATAAAGTGTTGCAGGGCACTCTTTAGGAAGTGTGGGATCGTAGAGGTTTCGTACAACATTGTATATTGGGTCAACTGTTTTTATTAGTTCAGAGGTTAGAGCGCGCCCATTTTCTAGAGTTTCTTTTATGCTTTGTACTTTAGCATCCACAGGTAACTCAGCGTAGAAGGCATGTGGCGTTTTAACTTTGAATTCTAAGCCGATGTCTTTGAGTTTTGTCATCCAAGCAGTATATTGAGTGTTTGCCAAGGCTTGATACTCTATTAAGGAAATGTGCAGTTCGTTTTCCACATCATCAATAACTGGGTTAACATTATAGGTTAGGTCATCATAAACCCCATCTAAATCGGTAGCCCTATAGAAATTACCCTGCGTTTTACCATTAACCTCGTCAATTTTATCACGCAATACAGTAGCTTTGGCTTCTGCGGGTCCAATAGCAACTGGAAGATTACTTCTGACATCAACAATTTGAGATTCAATGTAACCATGCTTGTCAGAAAGTTGTGCTGTTCGCTCTTTAATCATGTCAAGGGTAGCTAATTTTTTAGGTGAAAACGTCAGAAAAGACACGGGAACAGTCAACAGAAGCGTTGCTATTGCAGCCAAAATAAACGTTGACGGCGCATCTACAGCAGTGTATGCTAAAGAAGTCTGCAGGACATTTAAGAAGATAAAGAATAATGCAGCAATAATTGAAGCCATCAAAGGCATAAAAAGCCTGTCTGCATAGACCAGGTTAGTTCTTTCCATCAAAATACCTGATAAATAGATTAAGGCAATTGCCACACCGACAATGATTATTATAAAAAGTATGATACCGGGAAAAGAATCAAGATACTGCCTGAAAGCTGCAGATAAAGGTCTCTCAACTGAGACGGGATTGTTTGTTAATTGGTCCATAATTGTGGTTGCAACTTTTGAAGTGTCATACAACCTGAACTGATCCATAGCTTGCTGTGAGCTGGAAAGAACTGAGGTTAAAGGCACAAATACTGTTGGGGCAGAACCAGACACCGTCCACCAGTCGCTCTGGGTGATGGTAAGGATATGTGTATAGTACTGCACGATTTGAAGTGGGACGGTAATTATAACGTAGTAACCTAAGGTTAAGAGTGATTTACGTTTAAAAAAGACGACAGAGGCTAAAATTAAGGGTATTGCCAAAAAGTAAAATCCTGAGAAAAACAACACCATCGAAGCTATAATTCCTAAATCTAAAGCGATAACAGTTTTTTGTTTATCGACAAACAGGGGAAAAATAATAAACAAAGCAATCCAGATAGCCACGAAAGCAACACGCGTAATTGTGCCGCCCAATGATGCGATAAAATCAACTGTAGCTAAGTGATAAATTAAACCAAACCCGATAAGCAGACCGCCAACAGTCATGCCCAATCGGGGATTATTATAAACACCAAAAGCAATTAAACCAGCCAAAACCAACGGCAAAGGCTGAGGAAACATTTGCAAAAAAGACATAGCCAAAGCCATGCTTACAAGCGTTAAAACGAGCGTGAATAATTTCAGAGGCATTGGCTCGATTTCTTGGTTTTTAGGTTGCTTTTTTTTGCGGAGTCCAATCTTGAAACGTGACTTTTTTTCTTTCTTAGTCTGGCTTAGCCCCTGTTCCAATTCTTTTACCTAAAACCTTATTTTGTTAATACACTCTTAAGCTTATCGAGAAAAAATGTCAAAAAAGGCAGAAACAGTCTCAGATGGCATTGAAGACCTCAGCCAAATTGCCAGAAGCCAGTTAAGTTCGCCAAGGAAAGCTATTGTCAGCATTAGTGAATACCCTGGCAAGATTATTCTTAACGCCCCGTTCATCAGTAAAAATAACGTTTTACCCCTATTCATCAGCAAATCAAGCAAAGACATTGTTAAATGGAACCCAGCCGCAAAAGATTTCATCAGCAACACCATCAGTTTAAACAAGGCAGATACACACTTCTGGTTTAACGTTGCAAAGTCAGGCAACAGAATTGCGTCACGCCTAAAGCAGCAACAGATAGAGAAACTAAAAACAGCCATTATAGTTTCTTCTACATGGGATGGCATGGGAAGTGCGCTTTTGCCGATGTTAGTTTTACAGTTAAAAGAATTGAATGTAAACTCGGTTGCGATAGCGTTGTTGCCATCTCAGGTTCAGCCTATGGATAGCCAATTTAACATGGTAGCATCCATTGGAACATGTGCCTCCAAAGATTTGACAACAGTTATACTTGTTAACCGAGATAACCTTGAAAGCTACATTGGAGTAGACAGAAGCGGCAGCGTCATAACAGGCAACAGCGTCACCAATTACTTTATGGAACTGCTGCTATCTAAAGACAAAGTTGCGCAAGAAGTAAGCGAATTAGCCAAACTGTTTGACTCCAAAATGTTCACTGTTCTGCTGTCTACGGGGGCAAGCCTGCAGATTTATGGTTCAATAGAAAACATGATTAGCACTACCCTGTTAAAACCTCTTTTAACTTATGATTTGGCGGATTCAAAAATAATCTATGCAATTGTACGCATACCTTTAGGCCTTAAAGAAAAAGTTACGCAGGGAAAAGTTGAGTTAGCAATAGCGAACTGCTTCAAAAACTTAGCTAACATACAAACAATTATGGTAACTGAACCAGTCTATGTTGAAGAAGAAAATGACCGAATAGACATTGCACTTTTAGTAGGCGGCTTTGACCTTGTAAAAATGTTTGCGCCCATAGAAGAAACAGTCCAATCGATGAAAGACAAAGCGGTTAAAGAACAATTCATAACTGATAATCAATGGTTAGGCATGACTTACAAAATTACAGGCAAAGACCCGCCACCGCCAGAAATTCCCCTGCCACCAGAGCCAGAAACAGAAATCGTGGAAGAGGATCCAACTATAATTATGCCCCTTGAAGAAGCTGAGCAAGCAACTATCATTAAAAATATTGAAAGCACACCTGAAATAGAGACAGTATCAGAACCAGTAATTGAAGCTACAGAGCCAGAGGAGAAAACAGAAGAAGAACCTAAAAGAAACAGAACAAAACAAGAAAAACCGACAGGAAGAACCAGAAAAACAAGAGCAAAAAAACCCGTTGAAGAAAACACAAAGGAAACTGTTGTTGAAGAAAAACAGGAACCAGAAGCCACAGAAGCAATCATTACGGAGACACCTGAGGCAGAAACAACAACCGCGGAACTTGTCCCTGAAGCAGAACCCAAAACTGAGCAGGAACCAGAATGGATAGAGGAACAAACACAAGTTGAAAACGTAGCTTCAACAGAACCAGAAAAAACTGAAACAGAAAAGAAAAATCAGGTAGAACAAGAAACGCAAAATGTTGAAAATTTAGGAAATGAGGAGCCAAAAACTCCTCAGTAGTTAATTATTTTTTTTATTTGCCGTTTTCATTGTTTATGTCTTTGATTACTTGTGCTGCGCTGATTCCGTGTTCAAGCAGGTACGAGCGAGATAGGTGTCGTTCGAAGTCGCTTGATTTCTGGTATAGCAGTTGCATTTCGTCGTATGCTTCAAGGTCTTCTGGTCGTCCTCTTGCGCCAACCACTAGAATTCTGGTTGTCCATGCATCTCTTGAATCGACAACACGCACAGTGATGGTTCTTGAAACTTCACTGGTTACGTAGCCTGCAAGTGAAGCGTACACTTCCTGTGACATGTCATCAGTCCACATTCGAGGTGGCGCAGTGATTGTTACCCAGATGTAGTCGGTTTTGTAGATTGGCTTGAAACCCATGACACTTGGGGTCTTAAAGACGCGTACGACGCTTTTGAGGTAGTCTTTGTAGTGGTCCATGTCAAGGATGTCTTTGAATATGACTTCGGGTGTGAGGGTTTCTTCTTGTTCTTTGAGTATTTTAAAGACTATTCTCATCTGCTCGGTTTCTGTTAGTTCAGAGCATTTTTCAAAGTACTTCTTTGGCTTGACGATTTCAGCCATTTTTTCTTGATAATCCTTGTTGATTTCAACGATTTTGGCTAGACGCTTGCGGTAATCTGCAACCAACTCGAAACGTTTGGAGAGCATGTCATAGAACATTAAAGTGTCATCGACTTTCTGTAGGTCCTCCAGAACGATTGCTTCTTCCTCGTCCATGCGTTTTAGTTGGCGGTCAATGTTTATCAGTTGTTCGCGGGCGTAACGTTTGTTGCTAAATGTTTTTCTTTGTTCACGTTCAAATTTGATGCGGTCAAATTCTTTGCGGCGTTTGCCTTCTTGGACGCGGATAACCTCGTTTTCCTGGTCACTTCTGCGTTCCATACGTCTGGAAATAATTCCGCTAACGTATGCTAAGTGCTCGTCAATCATTTTGATTTCGTCTTGAGGTGTACGAAGCATTAACTGGATGAGCAGGTAAATTGTTGCAAGTTCAGATTTGATGTCTCGGATTTCGGCTAGTTGGAATTCCGCTTCTGGGAGAACTTCGTAGAATCGTTCAAGTGATTCTGCAAGGTAGCGTGTTTCATCGTAGAATTTGAGGATGTCTAAGGATTTTTCGGAGAGTTCAACTATGTTGATAAAGTCTTCGAGGATGATTTTTTGGCGTAGCGTGAATACTTGTGAGCTTGGGATTAACTGGCGTAGTCTGTCGCATATGTCTGCTTTCTTGTCAGAGAATTCAAGGTGGGTCTTTGTCAGGTTTGTTACAAGAGATTCTAAGTTGTCAACTTTTCTTGAGCCTTCCTTATGAAGCGTCAAGTCAATGATGGCTTCTTCAACTGGACCAATCTTGCCCATCATCTTTATTGTTGACAAATACCTTGACAGGTCACTCATCCAAGATTTAGCTTGCAACTCTATGCCTTTAACGTGCAGTTCTAAGTCGTCTTCTAAGCGTGGATTACTAAATACCAGTGAACGCAACTTGTCCTCGAACTGTTCCTCAGCAAACGTGCCTGTTTGGATGAGGTAGTTCATGTAAAGCTGCCGGATTAAGCCATAGTTTACTTGTAGAATGTTAAAGATTTCATCCATTACGTCAAGTTTTTCGAGGCGGTGGTCATGCATAAGCATTAGGCTTTCAAAGTTTAGTTTGAAGGCTGAAATGTAATTGTCTACTGGATAGATAACTTTGTAGAGACCAATTGTGTGAGCATAATTGTTGGTTAAGCCTACTTCTGTTCCGATGCCGCCCATGAGGTCTGCCAAGTCAAAATCCATAAGCACATAGAGCATATCAACGACCATCTCGTCAAGCTCATGCCTTGCAGTTACGATGTCGCCAACTTTAGAGAATGCAGGCAACAACGGCAGGTAAATTAGAGCGTTTAATGGGTTACGGTAAAAGTCACCGTACTCTTTGCAGACAAACTCGTTATAATCCTTGTTAAGAATCAAAGCTTGCTCGCTCATCGCTGTGAAAGCGGAACAACCTTTTGCTGGTGGGTCATCGCCTCCACATGGAGTGATAACAAAAGCGATTATTGGGACGCCTGAGCCGAGGACTTTTCGCAGGTGCCTTGCGAAGTCAAAGAATAAGCCGCTGCCGGTTCCTCCTCCTAAACCGTAAACCAGAATGATTGTGGGCGTCATGATTGATGAGAGGGCTTGTTCTTTGAAGACGTTTATGCTGCTTTTGATTATGCCAAGCTGGTAATAGTTAAGGGCGTAAATGGCTTTTGCAAGCGCTCGTCGTCTGCCAGCGCCACCGGCCATTGGAGGAATAGCCATTGTTGAATTGAGCCAGGGGATGAACTCTTGGATTTTGGCTCCTTCGCCGACAAGGTATTCGTTGTATTTTATGTTGATGAAATCAAACATGGCTTCGGCGGTTGGGAACTTTACTGATTGCGCCACAAGACGTAGGCGTTCTTTGGGGATGCCTGATTTTACCATCTGTTTCATTAAGGATTCATAGTTTTCTTGAAGACTTCTAATTTCAGGGTCAGCAATGTCGATGGCTAATAGGGAAATTCTGGTAATGTCATGTTTTAGTAAGTCCATTGTTTTTTGGTTGTTCATGAAAGCTTCGACAATGTTGGTTCCTGCTGAACCAAGCCCAACGACTTGAACACTATTTTGGTATATTCTCAATATCTATATCCTCCGCCGTATCCTCTTGAATCATCATAACCTTCATCATATCCTTGGTCCTCATCGGCACCTACGGAATCTTCTAAACGTTGCTTGATGTTTGCCAAGTTTGCAGCTAAGTTTCGGTCTATTCTTTGTGCACGCATACTTAGCCCTTCTAAATCCTTGATTTGATCTTCAACCATCATTTTGATGTAGCTGGCTTTGCCTCTGTTTCGGAAGAACAAGAAAGCAAAAAGAACCGCAATGACTGCGAACACTGCAACTAATGGAAGGAATAACATTTGCATAAGCTGTGTTGGTGGAGCAGAAATGTTTAGGCTTTTTAGCATTGCTATCGCGGTATCAGCTAACCCGGCGTTAGCTGCTTCCTGAGATTGCTGAATCACACTATTGTACATTGCTAAGAAAGATGCGTCGACACCTTGGCTTTGCAGTGAACTATAGGTGGATTGTGCCTGACCTAGCAGGTTGTTGTATTGGTCGATTTTTGCATCAGTTATTTTTGGTTGAACAGCATCAAGAGTTGCGCCGTTGGGGTCTTTTAATGCGATAACGGTTATTGGAACTGCTTTGTGAAGGGTTACATCACCATAGGTTTGAGCAACTTTCCCAGATGCTTTTCCTATACAATTCAACGTTAAGGTTCCTGCAGTTTCAGGGAAAGAGAAAGATTGCGAACTTGGGTTATAACCTGAACCTAAGGGGTAACCGTTGGTTTGTTCCCAAAGATGATCAAGTGAAGATTTAGTTAATTCTGTGCTTAAAGTTAAGCTTGTTGAAGGGTTATTAACAGAAATTTTTATGGTTACAGCAACTTTTATTGTGGCACCATCAATAATTGAGCCAGTACCACTTATTGTATTAGCTTGAAAGTCTCTGTCAATAATGACTTGACCAGTGTTGTAATCAGAAATTGTGTATTTGGTTATCCAGCTTCCTTGACCAACCGCTGCTGAAGCTGGGGTAAATGCAGCGATATAACTCAGTGAGCTTATAATTAATAAGACAGTTATACTTAACGCGATTAGCTTGTTCCTCATTTTAGGCTTCCCTCGGTTTTTTTTTATTGTACGATGAATATAACGTTTGTGTTTTTCACTCTTAAATAGGCTTCCAACCATGTAAATTTAGATACAGTTCTAACAGATTAATGTATACTAACAAGCCATTTCTCAGGCCTTAAAACTATGAACAACTTAAGACAAAGCAACGGTTATTTTTAGAATTTAACGGTAATGTTATTAGGAGTTTTATGCTAGTAACCACACGCGCGCGAGCTGAAATAATTATGAAAATTGTTAATGTCCGTTTACCAGACAAACTACTCTCAGAAGTGGACACGCTATCTGAAAAACACAGTTTAAGCCGCTCAGAAATCATGCGCCAAGCATTAACCGTCTACCTACACCTGATGGAAAACGCGGGCACCATGCTACGACCCCTAAGCTTCCAAATCAAACCCGCCCAAATAGTCTACACTCGAAGAGGTGACGTATCAATCATGAAAGTCCCCACGGGGCACGCAGTTGTTGTGGGCTCCACCTCGTCTGGCGCGGTTGAACCAAAAATGATGGATAAAGTCAAGGTTGACGGCAAAGTCTTAGGCAAATTTTTGGCTAGAGTCGCATTGATGGATGTTACTGCAACGGGAGCCTTCCCCCTTTTGCTTTCAGTCACTTTGGGTGTTGAGCAGGAACCGACTGGAAACGAAATTTTAGAGGGCATACGCAGAGAGACACGGGTTCTGGGTTTGGAGCCTAATCAGGTTTTGCTGGAAAACACAGAGGACAATTTTGAAACCGTGCAGACGGGTGCGGGCTTAACGGTGATTGGGTTTGCAAACGAAAACGAGCTACGACTGGGAAAAACTGTGCCAGGTGACTTGGTTGTTGCGGTTGGTAAGCCTAAAGTTGGTGATGAGGTGATTCCTGCGGAGGTTCACGGTGAGATTGCTGATTTGAAAAATGTGGTTTCGCTATCGCAAAGGAAATATGTACATGACATTGTAGCGGTTGGTAGTCTTGGGATTGCTAATGAAGCAAAGATGATGGCGTTTGCTGTTGGTAAACAGTTAAAGTTTAGTGAGGTTCAAGGGGTGGATTTGGAGAAAACTGCGGGCCCAGCCACTGTGGTTTTGGTTACGGTTAATCCTGAAAAACTTGAAGATCTCAAAGCATTAATCCCTAAACCAATCAACGTTATTGGAAAAATAATTTAAGAGCCAGACAGTAACTCCACGATTTTTTTGACCACATCAATACCTGAAACCACACCAATCAAAGAACCATCATCATTCTCCACGAAAAGATGGTCTTGCTGAGTTTCCAACATTAACCGGGCGGTTTCTTCAAGACTGGTTTGTTCTCTAACAAGCACGGGGCTATGCAGAATGGTTTTGGATAGATTAAGGGAATGCCGTGAAACATCAATAAAGCCTATGTCCTCCAAGTTGAGCACTCCAATTACATGTCCTAAATTGTCCACTACTGGAAGAACACGTAGTTTTGTGTCTTCAAAAATAATCAGCGCATCCTTCACAGTGCTACCATGATGAAGGTAAACAGGTGTTCGGGTCATGGTATCCTTCAGGGTTGTTTTCTTTAGTTTTTCAGGCACCACTTTTTGGGCTCTAAGGAAGAAACGCTCCAAAGCTAACTCTTCAGCTTTTAGCCGTGTTCTAGGCTGAAGAGGATAGAACGAGTGTTTTCCTGATACTACATAACTTACCACGTTAGCAAGCAAAGCGGGTATAGCGAAAAGTCCACCTAACGTTTCCACCACGAAAGCAACAGGGGTTAGCAGGACTTTATGTGTTGCTCCAACCAGCGCGGCCATGCCCACTGCTACGAACATTACAGCATAGTTTACGTTGAAAAGTTGAGCAAAAATGTAGCCTATGCCTGAGCCTATAACAATTGTTGGGAAGAATAATCCACCGCTTCCACCAAAATTGAGAGTGAAGGATGTCGCGAAAGTTTTCAGCAAAACAATTAAGACCACAGCAAGAAGGCTAAGGCTTGTTCCCTGAATGATTGCACTTGTAAAGTTTAAGCCAACTCCGATGGTGTATAGTGACAAGATGCCTGAAATACTCAAAAAAGAGGCTGCAATGCAAATTAGACCCGCGTTACCGACTTTTTTTCTTATTTTAAAGCTTACCTCGCCCATCCAAGCAAACGTTTTGGTGAAGAACACAGCATATAAACCGCAAATTATGCCCAGTAATAAAGAGAGCAGAATTGCGTCATAAGTTATCTCCGTGGTTAATACTGGACCAAAAATTGGTTCACTGCCCAATACAGCTATTGAGAACAGGTACGCTGGAACAGAGGCCACAACAGCTTCAATGAAAGTTTCCCTGTCCAAATCGTTTTTGTAGGGAATTTCTAAAGCAAACAAAATACCCGTCAAGGGAGTGCGGAAAGTTGCAGCCAATCCAGCCGCGGCACCCGCAATAAAGAGGCGTCTTCGCAAATCAGAGTGAATTTTAAATCGTCTTGCGATCGCAGAGGCAACCCCGCCGCCCACCAGCAAACTGGGACCTTCAGGACCTGCACTTCCACCTAAGCCAATAGTTAGCATTCCAGCGGTGGGTTTTACTAAGGAATCCTCAAGGTTGATTTCGCCGTTTGTTAAATGGTAGGCTTCAAGCACGGTGTGGGTGCCTGAACCAGTGTTTTTGTTTTTTGCGAAGCGTTTAACCAGAAAATATGGTAAGCCTATTGCCAGAAATGACAGGGGAACAATTAGGAATACTGAGATGGTTAAGGCTTGTTCGGTTAGGCTCCATAGTTGCTGATAGAGAAGGTAAAAGCTAGTTGAAACAGAGGCAGCTATTAAACCAACTCCGACAACCAGCAAGTAATACTCTAAGCCTTCACTAATTCTACTCATTTTCAGGCTCGACACAGCAAGATATACCATATAAAGTTTAACACATTATATCAGGTTTTTTTACCCAAAACAACCCAAAACAAGCCACATCAAGATACAAAAACTCAAAAAAGGTTCCGCGCGCTACTTACGCCTCAAAAAACCGAGTTACCCACGTGTTTTCAGCAGGTGCCCTTCCCGGTCAATTTCGCCACCGCAAATCCGTGTGGTTGAAATTGGAACATGATTTTCCGCTGGAACCATGCCTACAGTTACTATTTCGAGAGGGGATAGGTTGGTGTTTTTGCGTTTTTGATTGATTTTTTCTGCTATCGGATAGGTTTCTTTGCTTACCACTATTGCGTCAATGCTGTTGTCAGTTGCTGCTGAACCGAAAGGGTCGTTTAATGCTTCAACATCAGCTCTATCTGCTAACCCTTGTGCTTGAAGGTAAGCCATTAACTCGTTTAATCGTTTATTGTAAGGGCTAGTTTGGTGGGTTTTGTGCAGTTTAGAAACAAACGTGTCAGAGGTTAAACCGATAACCACATGCCCGCCAACTTCGAAAGCACGAGTAAGTAGGGCTTTGTGTCCCCTATGTAGTTCATCAAAGGTTCCGCCGACTGCAACTCTTTTGAACTGCATCATTTTATCAGTCTTACACCTAAAGCGTCAAGCTTTGAAACTATAACGTTCTCTTTAGGCAAAACCTGCATAAAAGCTTGCGCCACAAAACCCGCCTTTTCCTCAGCAACCAAACAATGTACAGCCTCCCCAATCATGTTCTGCGCACAGCCAACCCCGCCAGCATCCAATCCCAAAGCAGCCAAGCGCCGAACATTTTCCGTTGCAAACCCCGACTTCTCCGAGAACTCCCAGCAACAAGAAAGAAAATTTTCTAAGCAGGGAACCTTTTGAATATTTTTGAGGGTATTTTTGCCTACGCGGTTTATTTTTTGCTTGCGTTGTGGATTGGAAAAGATTTCGTTCTTGGAGATTTTAGTGTTAAAAAAGCCAGCAACAAGCACGTATTTTGGGCTTATGGGGATTTGGTCTGTTTGACAGATTCCCGGTGCACCCGGCTTTGTGACCAGAATGCATTTTCCGCCAAACGTCAAAGAACTCACCGTGCCCAGTCCAGTTTTGCATTCAATATCGACGACATGTGCGATTTTGCCGATTTGATTAACCGTTAAAGGTAAACCCAAAGCATCTGAAAGCGCCAATCCGGTAGTTAATGCGCCCGCAGCGCTGGTGCCAAAGCCCATACCAATAGGCAACTCAACTTGATGCTCAATCGTCACCTCGTATTTCTCAGAGATTTTAGATAACAGCTTCTCTGCAACTTTGTGAGTGGCGCAGGCTTGGGCTACGGGTTTTTGGTTTATGAAAACGTTGACGCTACTTTTTTGTGTTTTTTCTATGGTTAGGGTGGTGGTTGTTCCTTTCGCTAAACCAAAGCCGCCGCCCCATGCACCCATTTTTTCTGGGTTAGTTAGGGGTTTGCCGTTTTGAGAATCGTTGATTTGAAAAAAGCTGGAGATTGCTCCAGGAGCGAAGGCTTTAGCTGTTTTAGTCAATGGTTCCGCCTATTCTTACTGTTTTATTTCTGGATTGGAGAGAGGGAAATGCTTTGTGAACAGCTTTTATTATTGGTGGCCCCAAAAGCAGAATGAATGGAATTTCAGTGGCAAGCGTCCAAACAAAAATGGGCAGAATCAAAGAAGCAGCTAGCGGTGCTCCGAAGAACGAGATGAAATATGGACTAATGGCCCACACAGTAACAGAAAGCAGAAGACCTCCTGCAATTTGTCCAACCACTGCGCCTATGGCGTAACTTCGCCATTCCTTCCAACGGAAAGCAGCAACAGCAATAGCGGCAAGGCTCAAAACTATTGTTAAAACAAAAGTCAGCAAGAACGTTTCTGCTGATAAGCCAGTGTATGAAACAAAGTCTGGCAGAAAAACTATTGAAGGAACAAGCAGACCAACAGCCGCTATCGTTACACCTGCAAGGGCTTGCTTTAGGCTGATGTTTCGACAGGATATGTAACCAATTAGAAAGAACAGTATGAAGTTTGCGGGAACCCCGGCTATGAGGCTTAAAGCGGCATTTCCATGGACAAACATGTCTCTTACGAAGATGCCAATTGCACCGCTAAATCCGCCCACCCATGGACCAAACAGTGCGGCAAAAACTGCAGGTATTACTACAGCAGGCAAAAATCCTATGCCCAGAAAATTGAAGTTTGCGGTTAAAATTCCAAATACGGCATAAAGGGCTGAACAAATACCAATCACTGCAACATCTAAGGTTCTTAGTTTCATTATTTTTTGCTCCATTTAAAGGGGTTAACCCTCTCCAAACAAGGGCACCATAAATAAAACTTCTCTATGAATAGTTTAAACATGTTTAAACAGTAAAAACTTGCCTTTTAAGAGAATAATGGCTTTCACACCTATAGTTCCCCTCTATAATAGAAACCACAATTGGGTAAACCTTATAACTCTAAAAAGTTGAAGCTGCAACATGGGCAAAGTAAATAAAAAATACAGTCTGCTACCGTTGCCATATTAATTGTTTTAAGTTTAGTAACCGCCCAACTTATTTTTGTCCAATCCTGTTGCTGTTAATTTTCAAAAAATCGAAAAAAACAAATGTTGAATAGTTTTTCTGGGAAGGCGTACGTTCATTTTACATTCCTATTAGCAGCCTATTAGGCTCCAAATAGTAATTCATTGCAGAAACGATAGAGGAGGGTCTATTGGCACCTTTTTCAACCAAAACAGATACCTTTTGGTGAGCAACTGAACCTTTAAACCCTTATATAGGTGAGAAAAAATCGTTGTATCAGTCACAATATAGGATTTGTATGCTTTGAAGTTTCCAAAAATTTCAGTTATAGGCGTTGGTTATGTTGGTTTGTGCACTGCGGTTGGGTTTGCCAGCAGAGGCTTTAACGTCACTGCATCAGATGCAATTGCTGAAAAAGCAGAAAAAATCAGCCATGGAATTGCGCCGTTTCATGAGCCCGGACTAGATGAGCTTTTAAATAAATCAATTAAAGAAGGCACTCTTAAAGCCTTATCAAACCAGACCAAGCAGGCGATTTTTGATTCAGACCTCACATTCATTGCCGTGGGCACCCCAAGCCTCTCAGATGGCAGCATCGACCTAAAATACATCGAGATGGCTGCGCGGGAAATCGGAGAAGCCCTAAAACAAAAAACAGGCTACCACGTGGTTATCGTCAAAAGCACAGTGGTTCCAGGCACCACTCAGGGCATAGTACTAAGTACGCTTGAGGCGGTTTCGGGCAAAAAAGTGGGTGTTGATTTTGGTTTATGTATGAATCCTGAGTTTTTGAGGTAGGGCAACGTGTTTGAAGACCTCTTCCATCCCGACCGCATCGTAATTGGCTCACATAATCAGAAAGCAGGCGACCAAGTAGCCACCCTGTACGAAGCATTCTACGGCAAAGACCTACCCACAGTAATCCGAACCAGCCTCGCAACCGCTGAACTCATCAAATACGCCAGCAACAGCTTCCTAGCCACAAAAATCAGCTTCATCAACACCATGGCAAATCTGTGCGAAAAAATCCCAGGCGCAGACGTAAAAGTCGTAGCAGCAGCCATGGGCATGGACAAACGCATCGGCGGACTGTTTTTGAATGCGGGCTTAGGCTATGGCGGCTCATGTTTCCCCAAAGACATCAAAGCCTTAATCGCCGCAGCAAAATCGCTCGGTTACCCCTTAGATCTTTTGGAAGAAGTGGAAAATGTCAACCACACTCAACCACTTAAAGCCGTGACGCTCTGCAAAGAACTGCTAAATGCGCCACTGAAGGGCAAAACGGTATCTCTATTGGGGTTGTCATTTAAAGCAGACACAGACGATATGAGGGAAGCCCGAGTAATTCCAATAGTTGAGCAACTTCTAACAGAAGGCGCAGATGTAAAAGCATATGACCCCGTGGCGATGGGTGTTGCCCAAGGAATTTTTGGCGACAAAATCACATATGCCAAATCTGCTAGGGATTGTCTCTGCGGCGCAGACTGTGCGGTGTTGGTTACGGAGTGGGAAGAGTTCAAGCAACTCGAACCTGAAGACTTCATTGTTAACATGAAAACGCCAGTTCTGGTTGACGGCAGACGAATCTATGACGCAAAGGTGTTTGGCGAAAAAATGCGGTTTCGAGCCATAGGTCTTGGCTATCCTAAAGAGGGCAAATAGCGAAAGACCTTTAACAGCAATTCGCCCTTAACAGAAGGTATCAGAGGTTAGATTGCATGAAGGCGCTTGTACTCAGCGGCGGAAAAGGAACTAGGCTTCGACCTTTAACGTTTACCTGTGCAAAACAGCTTATACCAGTAGCAAACAAACCCATCCTCGGCTATGTTCTAGACCAAGTAGCATCAACCAGCATCAAAAAAGTTGGAATAATCACCGCACATGAAACAGGGCAATACGTCGAGGATTATGTGAAAGATGGTGCTACATGGAACCTAAATGTAAGATATATTCCTCAATAACCCCTTGGGTTGGCGCATGCGGTTAAGACGGCTGAGAAATTTTTAGGCGATGACTCATTTATCATGTGCCTTGGTGATAACGTCACGGGACAGGGCTTAAGCGGATTCACCAAGAAGTTTAAGCAGGAAAAACTTGATGCACTCATTATTTTAAAACCAGTTGAGAATCCATCCAGTTTTGGCATCGCAATTTTAGACAAGGAAGGCAACATCCTAAAGCTCGTGGAGAAACCAAAAACCTACATGGGCAACCTCGCAATCATCGGGACTTACTTCTTCTCAAGCAAAGTGCATGATGCAATTGAAAAGATTAAGCCTTCATGGCGCGGTGAGTTGGAAATTACTGACGCTATCCAAGAAATGATAAACATGGGACTAAAAGTTAAAGCGGAAATACTTAATTCGTGGTGGCTGGACACAGGCAAAAAAGATGACATCCTCTCGGCTAATGCAAAGATCCTTGACGAGTTTGTCCAAACTGACGTGAAAGGCGAGTTGTCCTGTAGCACAGTTGATGGCAGAGTGAAAGTGGAAGAAACCGCAAAGATAACCAACAGCACCATACGAGGACCATGTGTGATTGGCAAAAACGTGGTTGTAGAGAACAGTTTTATTGGTCCTTACACGAGCGTGGGCGATTGTTCGGTAATTAGTAATTCTAACGTGCAGTATTGTGTGATTCAGGATTATGTCACCATTAAGGATGTAGAACGTTTAGAGGATAGTTTGATTGGAAAAAACGCGAAGGTCACACGGAACCAGCGGAACAGAACCATTCGTTTGCATGTGGGAGATTATTCTGAAGTGGAAGTGTAAATAACTAAATAAAAACCGTTATAAAGCGTACAAAGGAACTATGTTATTAACAAATCACGTCACTAAGGAAAGAACAGCCATGCTTAAAGGGTTAATAATTAAGCCGATAAAACGTTTCCCAGACGAAAGAGACATCTTTTCAGAGGTAATGCGAACAGACTGGAAAGACCTTTTTGGCGAAGACAAAATCGCCCAAGCTAACTGCTCAATCACTTACCCAAGCATTATCAGGGCATGGCACAGGCACCTGCGGGGGCAAGTGGATTACTTTCTGGTTTTAAAGGGACAAATCAAAATCGGTGTTTACGATGATGAAAGCGGCGAACTAGACGAAGTCATCTCCAGCGATGCGGCCATGCAGATTGTCCGTGTTCCAGGGCAGTACTGGCATGGTTTCAAAGCTGTGGGTGTTGAGCCCGCGATGCTGCTTTATTTTACAACTAACCTGTATAATCCACAAGACCCAGATGAGGAACGCAGAGCATGGAATGACCCCACATTGATTCCTAAATCTGTTAATGGTAATGAGAAGGATTGTCGGGTTGGTAAAGTTTGGGATTGGAATCTCTCACCAAACAAGTAGGTGAAATGTTATGAAGGTTTTAGTGACTGGCGGTTTAGGGTTTATCGGAAGCAACTTTTGCAAGTACCTACTTGCAAACTATCCAGATTGGGAACTGATTAACGTTGACAAAATCGGGATTGGCGCTAACCCAGCCAACCTAAAAGACATAGAGAACAATAAACAGTACACTTTCATAAAAGGCGATATCTGCAACCCCCAACTCATGAACAGGCTAATCCATCAAGTAGACATGATAGTGAACATCGCCGCGGAAACACACGTTGACAGAAGCATCGCTGACCCCTACATATTCCTGCAAAACAACACCATCGGCACATACACCATCCTCGAATCCATCAGAAGACACAACCATAAAGCAAGGTTTCTGCAGGTTTCAACAGACGAGGTTTACGGAGAAGCCATTGAAGGCTCATTTACCGAGAACACGCCGCCAAGACCAGGCAACCCATACTCAGCTTCAAAAGCCGCCGCGGACATGTTCGTGCTCTCATACCACAAAACCTTCGGCTTAAACGTGGTTATTACCCGCTGCACCAACAATTTTGGTCCATACCAGCTACCTGAAAAACTTATTCCCAAAACCGTTATCCGCACCCTGCGTGATTTGCCGATTCCCATTTACGGCACTGGACAAAACGTTCGCGACTGGATACACGTTGAGGATCACTGCTCAGCTGTTGCAACAGTTCTGGAGAAGGGCAAAGCAGGCGAAATCTACAACGTATCCGCAGGCAACGAAGTAACAAACATTACCATAGCTAAAAAAATCATCAGCCAACTCAACAAGCCTGAAAGCTTAATCACGTTTGTAGAAGACCGCCCTGGACATGACACACGCTACAGCTTAGACTCATCCAAACTAAGGCAAGAGCTTGGGTGGGTGCCAAAGCACAAGTTTGAAGAATCTTTGGAGTCAACCATCACATGGTACCTAAATAATGAGCACTGGTGGAGTCCGTTTGCAACTGACGTAATCTTGCATCCCACGCCCTGGAAGATTGGTGGACTTCATTGAAACTGCTAATTACGGGCGCAAGCGGACTGTATGGGTCCAAGCTTGCCAAGATGGCACTTGAGCGGGGTTTTGATGTTTACGCCTCAGACATTCAAGAACTCAGCGTTTACGGCAAATACGTGAAAATGGATGTTGCTGACAGGGCAATGGTGAAAGAGGTTTTTGAGAAAGTTAAACCTGACGCTGTGGTTCATGCTGCAACATTAACTGACGTGGACAAGTGTGAGCAGAATCAGAGTCTTGCATGGAAAATCAACGTTGAAGGAACCGAAAATATCGTGCAGTCCGTGCAGGATGTAGGCTCGTATCTAGTTTATATTTCGACAGATTACGTTTTCAGCGGCAAAAAAGGCAACTACACCGAAACCGACACGCCAGACCCCATCAACTATTACGGCTTAACCAAACTCAAAGCAGAACAAGTAGTCAAAGACTTACTGCCAAACTACTTTATTGCGCGTCCCAGCGTCATTTACGGAGCCACCCCAGCAGCGGGAAAAATCAATTTTGCACTCTGGGTTATCGAACAGCTTCGAAGGTGTGAAAAAATCCGCATAGTCACCGACCAATGGAACACACCAACACTTAACACTAACTTGGCAGAGATGACTCTTGAAGCGGTTGAGCGAAAACTCACAGGCACATTCCATTTGTGTGGTGCTTCACGGATTAGCCGCTATGAGTTTGCCCAAAAAATCGCCGACGCTTTCGGGTTGAGTATTAACTATATTGAACCAGTTGAAGCATCCATTTTCACTTGGCCAGCAAAACGTCCCGTAGATTCATCACTTAGCACCGTGAAAGCCCAGTGTACACTAAAATGTAAGCCGATGGAGATTTACGGGGCAGTGCAGCAGTTGAAAAGAGAGATTGTAGACCAAAAAACCTGATTTTATGTGACTTGTGTTGAAAAAAGAAACAAAATCCTCATCGATTAAGCAGATTGCAAGGCAACGCATAGACACACTATTTAGCTTAGCTGAGGCACAAGTGAAAACTAACCCCGCGCTTTGCAGGCGCTACATTGAGTTGGCTCGAAGGATTGCGATGTCCGCAAGAGTATCTTTGCCCAAAGAGTACAGGCGTAGATTGTGCAAAAAATGTAATAGTCTGCTGGTGCATGGTTACAATTGCAGAGTGAGAATTCAACAAAAACGAGAACCTCACGTTGTAGTTACATGTTTAAACTGCGGATGTCAAAGCCGCTACATGCTAAACAAGAAGGAAAAAAAATAATGAACGAAATAACAACACGAATGAAACGCCATGTGCGGCACGTCCTTAAAGACGAAAACCCAACAGTTTGGGTTGGAAAAGAAGGCTTGACCACGCAGTTGGTAGCTGAAATCGAAAAACAATTACAAAAAAACAAAATGGTAAAAATCCGCATACTTCCCGCTGCCTTAGTAGGCGATAACACTGCAGAAAAAATTGCAACAGCCGCAGCAGAGCAAACTGAGGCGGCGCTGGTTGAGGTTAGAGGGCACGTTTTCATACTGTTCCGCAAACGCAGAAAGCCAGAGACCACAAAACCTGCCTAAACATGGCAGTTCACTGAACCTAACCACCCGTTTGGGTTTTATTTTTTTTAAGCCAAAGATTGTTACATCTGTGAGACAACAAATCTTGATATTCTTTTTTGCCTGATTTTTATATATAGAGTGCGCTAAGATGGTTAATTGCCCCAAATGTGGAAAAAAAATTGCTAAACCCGCAAGAAAAATAGAAAACTCGTATTTCTATTTGGCTATGTATGTCTGCGATAATTGCGGTTACGATTTTAAGAACATAAAGTAGCTTCTGTGAGCAATAACACTTAGTTAAGCCTGTTAGCGGTTTTCTGTTTGTTGTATCATCATGCAACCACATTATTTTATATTTTTAGATGGGCATGAGTATTTCAGAGCCAAAGTGAAAGAGGAAGTAGCCAGCCACAGTTAAGTAAGTCTGGCAGCCAATAAAGGATAAGGATGTTCCCCTCAGCGTTCTAACCCTTATCTGGAAGAGGCACAGGGCTTGACTTACTTAACACTTCTTTTTCTTCTCCCTAAACAAAAACACAACAGTGAAAAAATTGCCAAGACTTTTAATTAATTGAGGCAAAATCTAAAAATACAAAATAACCAATTATGCTGTTGAAGAAAAATGAGACCAATAACAACCCGTGGACAACGCAGAATCGGCAAAACCATACATAAACTGGAAAACAGCGTGGAACTCAGCAGCAAAGAAGGCAAAGCCAAAGTTGCCGAAATAAAATACAGGCAGAAAGCCCAAACAACACAGGGGTTTAACACGGACTCTCCAGTGCAGAACCTGCGTGACCCAGAAAACTGGAAGAAAAAATAGTCCGCATCTTTTTTAAGGGGTTTTTCTTTGTTTATTTTGTGAATTTTATGTCTACTTCTTTTGATGCCACGTCAGATTGGAATTTTAGAGTTTTTGACCAAAGAGTAGTCACCGTAAAAAGTAAAAACGAGAAAATCCGCAAAGCCGCCGTGATGGACTCCTTATTGGGGCTCATGTTTTCTGTTGAGGTCCCAGAGGAGATTTCCATGCAGGATTTAACAATTGACAAGGAGGTCTTGGTTAATCTTAAAGTTTACACGTCAAAGAGCACTGCAGGTGTGGATGAGGCGTTTTTGGGTTTCTTTGAGGCTTTAGATGTTAACCAGAACATGGGGGACTTCATTGGAGCATATTGGGTTTATCCAACCAAAATCCGCTTTAAACTTGTCGAGTTAGAAGAAACCTAACAGAAAAGCCCACCCGTAAGAATCAAGCACGTAGAACCATGTTAACGAATTTTTCAGGATTAAACAGCTCTAAATCCTTGTAGGTTTGACCTACCCCAATAAACAAGATAGGCTTAGTCGTAACATAAGTTACACTGAGCGCGGAACCCCCTTTCACGTCCGCATCAACTTTAGTGAGAATTGTTGCATCAATGCCCACGGCACTGTTGAACTCTTCCGCCTGCATAACCGCATCGTTGCCAATCAGTGAGTCCACAGTGAAAACAGTCAAGTCAGGCTTAACCACACGTTTCACCTTAATCAACTCATTCATTAAGTTCTGGTTAGTTTACATTCTACCCGCAGTGTCAATCAAAACCACGTTTACACCGTGCGCTTTTGCGTGGCTGATTGTGTCAAAAGCAACTGCGGCTGGGTCAGCGCCATACGTATGCTTAATTACACGCAGACCCAAGCGTTTAGCGTGCTCTTCAAGCTGCTCAATTGAGCCTGCACGGTAAGTGTCAGCACCTGCCAAAACCACCGAGATTCCCTTGTCTTTGAGGAACTGGGCAACTTTGGCGATTGTGGTGGTTTTTCCTGTGCCGTTAATGCCGACAAACAGGATAGAAAATGGCTCTTTTTTCTTGCGTTTCTCCTCAATTAGGTTTAGGAAATTTATTTGGTTTTTTGTAAGCATAACATCCAAGAGAACTTGCCTAAGGTTATCTTCGACGATTTTTTTGCGGTCTTCCATGCGTTTAACTTGGTAGCCGGTTAAGCGTTTTTCAAGTTCATCGCAGATTTTGTCTGCAACGGGGAAGGCCACATCGTTTTCGGCAAGGCTCATTTTAAAATCTGAAAGAATTGGGTTAATGTTTTCAGCTTTAAGTTCGGTTGTTGTTACTTTTGAGACTAGGCCTTTGAAACCGGACTTAAGCTTCTCAAACATTGTTTTACTGTTTCCCTTCTCGTACGTTGGCAAGTATTGTTTGAGCGCGGTTTCGGCTTGAACCTAAACGTTCCGCAACCTGCTGGAACTGCTGTTGTCCAGCTTGCAGAGTTTTTTCAAGCTCTTCAGTGCGCTCTTTTATTGTTGCTTTTGCTTCAGCTAAGGTTTTTTCAACCGAGACGCCTGCGCCAAGAGAGATTATTACTTTGTCAGAGTCGGCGAGCTTAAATTTCATGTATGCGCTTCCGCCGATTGGAATAAGAAGTTCAGAGTTTTCTTTTTCCTTCTCTATGCCTTCTAAGGTTTCGTTGGCATAGGTTAAGTCGTTTATGGCAGCATTAATCATGCTGATGCGTTGCTGAAGGGTTTCAGCGGTTTGTTCAAGGTAGCGCATTTCCATGCTGAGCTTGCGAAGTTCTTCTTCATCGTGGCTGTGGTCGTGAACTGCCAAAGCTTATGCCTCAGAGAGCATTTTTTTAAGAATTGGGTTTTCAATGTTTTCTTCAGAGACTTCTTCGGCTGAAGTGATTTTTATGTGGTACCTTCTGACACGGTGCTTGCTGCCGATTTCAGCATAAACTTTCTCTACGGCATGCTCTTTTTTCTCAGCCATCACTTCTTTAGCGAATGGAGTGTTAAGCTCAGGCTTGCTGATTTGGCCCGTTACTTTGAAAACTTTCATTTAACTCATCTTCCTGCACAACATCTTTGCATTCCCAATTATAAACATATTCACCAAAAAAGTGGGACTACAGCATTTTGGGGTTCATTTTGCGCGCACTTCAAAAATGGAAAAAGCAGGAATTATAAAGTGTCCAAAGCGTGTTCAATAATGAACATTTCAGGACCAGTTGTCATGGAGCCAGCAACCGCAGCACCACTATTACCAATCAATCCCGTTCCAACATAAGGAACACCACAATTAACCGTGCCCACATCCACTGGAACTTTAAAAACGCTTTCCAGCGTTTTCTTTTCTTCCTCTTTTAGCATCGGATGAGCCAGCACACCCTTGTTAGTTGCGCAAGCCAATGAGCCCACGTAGGGTAACCCAGCGATTTCAGTCTGAACAACTTCCACACCTAACGTGTCAGAAATTTTCTGTATTTCAGTAGGTTTTAGGCGGGGATCCGCTACTGCGCCTTTATCGTTAGTAAGAACAAGGTTGCCGTACGCGGTTTTTTTGGTTGCCATAACGGTGATGTTGCCGCTGTAGCCTTCTTTGATGTGTTCGAGTTCTTCTTCGCGTATGCTGTTTGGGAGTAGCATGCCGTTGTTGTTTGCGCATGCTAAAGCGCCGATGAGGACGCTTCCGCTGATGGAGGTGTGGATAAGTTTGACTTTGAGCCAGTCTGCAAATTCTTGGGCTTTCTTTTTAGGAACCATAATAGGTATGGCAACTACGTTTTCAGTTGCCAAAGAGTACACGCCGATGCTGGGGCTTCCAACGATGCTGGACAAGTAAACAGTCACGAACAATTCACCAGTATAAAATCAGTTAAACAAAGAATTATTTAAAGAAATAAGAAATTACTGGTTTTCAGCGAGGAAAACCGTAACGTTGCCGTCTTTGTCTTTGGCTGCGCGCACACGGATTCGGCGGGGGGGCTTTTCGATGCCTTTGCTCCAGATTTTCTCGTTAACTTCTGGGGCTACAATCAACTGTGGCAAATCTTCTGCGTCTTCGTCCTCGTCAACGCGAACGTCAAGTTTCATGTGTTTAACCATGAAAATTTTGAGCAGTTGCATGGCGCGTGGTGAACGTTTCTTTGGTGGGCGAATGTTTGCTTTTTGCAGTGGAACAGTGTATATGCGTTCCTCAACAAATTCGTCCTCTTCTTTCTTCTTTTTCTTTGGCTTTACTTCCTCAGCAGCTTCTTGCTCTGAGGGTTTTGCTTCAGTTGGCTCTTGTATTGCTGTTTCTTCTATGGCTTCTTCCTCGTTTAGTTCTGCCTCTAATTCTTCATCAGTAATTTCTTCTGTTTCTAATTGTTGTTTGTTTTCTTTTGCCATTATCTTACACCTAAGGCTTTATTTTGCTCATACGCCAGTTGCGTCTGCTTTTAGGATTAACTCTAACTGTACCGTCAGTTCTGGCCATAACCCAAGTTGGAACAGACACTGATGATTTGCCAGCTTTAGCTAGCCTGCGTTTTTTTGCGGTTGGTTTTACACGTGCCATTTTCATATCCTCGTAATTTTTATGTCTCGCTTCCGAGATTGAAGCTGAACTAGGATTTGCTTAAGCTGCGCGTCAGAGAGCGGTATAGGCATTTTGCCTGTCTGTGCCATCTGAATTAACTGCAACTCGAGCTGCTCAATAAACTCGGCTTTAACCATTTTCAGGTTATTTAGTCTTTCCCGCGCTTCAGGGCTCAATATTTGCCTGAGAAGAGCCTGTTTTTGAGCTTCAATTTGTTGTTCGGCTTGAGCTTGTTTATCTTCAGCACTTACTTTTTGCTGCATCGACAAAAGTTTTCTTTTGCGAATTGCTTCAAGCTCTGCATCCGACATCTCATTTATTCGCCTTGATACTTCTTCAGTTCAGGGACAACTTTAACCAGTTCTTTCTGCAAATCACCAGCAACTTCTTGCATCAACTTGCGACCCTTCGGAGTAACTACACGTCCTTTAGGTCTCACAACTTGGACTAAACCTGCTGATTCAAGTTGCTGAAGAACTTTACGAATAGCGCTTCCGCCAGCTTTGGTAACTTTGTCTGTTTTGCTACCGCGGTTTTTTCTTCCGCCATAGTCAGCGCGAAGAGCTTCTAGCCCGATTGGACCGTGAACGTAAACTTTACGCAGAACAGATGCGGCGCGTATGTACCACCAGTTTGCATTCTGGGGTTGTTTTTCAACATGGGTGCCTGTTTTAGCGATTGCTGACCATGGGAGTGGTTGAACTTCGTCAACGTTTTCCCTAAGATACTTTGCTAATCGGTCTATGTATTTTGATGCTGGAACATCATGAGGAGTTGTCAATTTACTCTTGTCCCTTATGGTTTTTCCTTGCAGTAAAACAGAGACGCCTAATATAAATATTCTCTGAATAACCAACAAAACTTCGTTGCTCAAAAACCCTTGTTCCACGATTAGACTCTACAGCGAAATCAGGTTCCTTTAAGGTTTTTGTTCAGGGTTTCTTGTTAAATACTGCAGGTTTTGTTACAACTACCAAGCAACCACATACCCTTAAAAGTATTTCTAAGAGTTAGCCCTTTGAGGATAAAAAATTGTTTTTGCCAAATGACCAAAACCCCTGCAGGCAACAGCAACACGAGGCAACTTTTATTCCAAAAGAGTACATGCAAGCATTACTTATCCTCAACGAAAAATTAGAAGGCAAAAACGTTAACTGGACAATATTTGGCAGTTTAGCAGAAAGATTACAAGGAATAGAAGTTGAACTGGACGAGATAGAAATTGTTTGCTCAACAATTAACGCTGAAAAAATGTACCAAATAATGCAAGAGTTTAAGCCTCAACCCTTAAACTTTCAAACATACCAACTTAAAAGAAAAACCATAATCAACAGAAAAGAGTGCCCAGTTTATGTCAGAAGCTACGGTTTTAATTTTAGTCTTCACGGTGTACCCATAAAAGTTCAGGGGAACATACGCTTTAAGATAGATGGACACAACTGGGGAGGAGTTTTTGAGTTTATATCTCAGCATATTTACGTGTTTGGCAAAGACTTTGCAGTTATGCCACTTTCAGTTGCCAGCGAAATGTACCTGTTTTTGGGCTGGAGGGATAGACTGGAAAAAATTAAGCAGCTAACAAGTAACGCTGAGCAATAGGGTACGGTTAGGGGTTAACGGTAACTACACCCCATATTCCTAAAGAGACATCATCACCGACTTGACTTATGTAGTAGTAGCTTCCGGCGTTATCAATAGTGAAAGTTACTGAAATCGAATCGTCTGGTGCAACGGGATTGCTTGCGTTTGCGATTTGAGCGTTCCAAAGCACGATTGCTGTTGGAGATTTAGCATCAACTATTGCCCAGTTGTGAGCTTTTTCGCCAACGTTATGAAGAGTTATTGTTACGGTTTGTCCAACAGTGAAAGTCATTGTTACACCAGGAGAAGTAACACTTGAAGTTGACCCAAACCCGTATTCGCCAACGTAAAGGTCTTTGCCGTTAAATCCTGATGGAGTGCCCAGTTGAGCTAAAAAAACGTATGTAGCCACGCTACCCGCTGCTACGATAATTATGATGGCTATTATAATAATTAATTCGGATTTAGCCATTCAAGGTTCACCAGGGGTAAACTGCTGATTAATAATTTGGCGAGCAACCGATTTAAGAGTGTGTTGTTGCTAAATGCAGCCACAAAAGAATCACAACTAAGAGCATTTTGTTATATACAATAAACTAATAAATGCAAAACACAGACTCCTATTGAGCGGCAATGGTTAAACTCACGTTTTACGGTGGAGTAGGCGAAATCGGCGGCAATAAAATACTGCTCCAAGATGGAAAAACCAAGATTTTTCTTGATTTTGGACAGAGCTTCACTTTTGGGCAGGAATACTTCACAGGCTGGCTTGCCCCAAGAGGCATCAACGGCTTAGGCGACTACTTCGAGTTTAACATGCTGCCAAAAATTCCGGGCTTATACGACAAGGAAATGCTCACATCCACAGACTTATCTTACCAAGAACCCACTGTTGACGCGGTTTTTCTCAGCCACGCCCACTCTGACCACGTATCACACGTGCAGTTTTTAGACAAAACAATCCCCGTTTACCTTGGGTGTGGCACAAAACTGTTTATGGAATGCATGGAAGAAACAGGAGGCTTCTTCAATTTCGGCGAGCACCCCTACAGGCAGTTCCGAACAGGCGAACAAATCACGGTAGGCAACTTAACTGTGGAGCCTATAGCGGTTGACCACTCCATTCCCGCCGCATACGGTTTCATAATCCACACTTCTGCAGGAGCAATAGTTTACACTGGCGACGTTCGAAGGCATGGTCCACGCAAGGATTTAACTGAAAACTTTATTGAAAAAGCCAAAGCTGCCCAGCCTGTAGCTATGATTTGTGAAGGCACACGTATGGCACCACGAGAAACTCGGCAGAACTATTCCGAAGCACGGGTTAAGCAACACAGCAGCAAAATCGTTTCAGAAACCAGCAAAGCAGTTTTTGTGATGCATGCAGGACGCGACATAGACCGCTTCAAAACCTTCTATAGCGTTTGCAAAAAAACAGGCAGACAACTAGTGATAACGCCCAAAACGGCTTATTTAATCACGAAACTGCTAAAAGATGAGCATCTCTCAGTTCCTGACCCCGTCAAAGACAAAGACATCCTGATTTATTACAAAAAAAAGAAGACAGGCAATCACTGCGAAAAGGACTATTTTGTTTGGGACCGCGCGTTTATGGACAAGATGGTAACTGATAGGGATATTCAAAAGAATCAGGGCAAATTGGTGATGGATTTAGAGTTTAACCAGTTCACTGAACTTGTCGATATCAAACCCAAGCTGGGCAGCCAATTCATCCACAGCATGAGCGAACCTTTCAGCGAAGAAGACATCCAAGACGAAGTAATGCATAACTGGCTCAACCATTTCGGCATGCAGTTCCACCAAATCCACGCATCAGGGCACATCAGCAAAGACCAACTTGTAGAAATGATAAATTATATCGCACCCAAACGGCTATTTCCAGTGCATACTGAGCATCAGGAACTTTTTGGTCAGTGCTACCAAAACGTGCAAACCATCCAAGTCGCAAAAGAATACATCATAAAATAAACACTCCACCACATATTTGCCGCCTATTTGGAGCCTATTAGTTAATCATTGCAGAAACGATAGAGGGGAGGTCACGATTGGCGCTTTTTCAACCCAAAAAATGTTAGGGTTTGATTGGGTGTGTTTGTGGCTTTCTTCTGAAAAGAACCACAGCTAAAACTGCAATGATAGCAACAACTATGACTACTGCTATGACCCAGTCTATGGGTAATCCAAAGAAGATCGGGTTTTCTGTTGTTGCACTTGGAGTTGTTGTGCCCGGGGACGTGCTGGTTTGGATTTGGATTGGCGATGCAGTTGGTGAAGCAGGAGACAGCGTTGGGATGGAAGTGAACGAGGGTATAGTTGTTGAGGTGGGTGTTTGCGGGTCAGGCGCAGTTAGGAAGGGGATGTATATTACTTTTCCAAGTATGAAATCTGTGTAATAATCATAGAAAGTTTGGTTTATCGCTGAGGAATCCGTGGTTCCCCACCAATTATTGGTTGCATCTACATCACTTACTACATAGCCGCCCATCATGCCACCACCTGGAGAACCTAAATCCATATTGTATTGAGAGTTGCCATATATGCTGTTATAGTTGGATTTGGTTGCGCCCAGTACCCCGCAAGTGTTGTAGGCAATCAAGTTATACTGAAGAAGACCACCTTTGATACCATAAGTATTGTAAACTACCGTGTTTTTTTCAGCAGTTGCATTCGATTTTGTATGGATTCCGTAAGTGCAATTATAAATCAAATTATCAGTGATGGCTGCATCATTAGAACCCCAAACTTCTGAGCCACGGATATAAAAATTCTCGCCAACATAAATTCCAGTTCCACAGTCAAAAATTGTGTTTCCAGCAATTGTCACTGTGGCACTTGAGTACATACCTGCATCAGGCAAACTAACTCCTGCATCGCCACCGCTTATGGTGTTCTCTAAAATTGTGACATTACGACCAGTAACAGTTACCTCACCAGATATCATGTTAGAAGTCAGTATTGACTCGCCTGAAAGCAAAACGTCACTTGTTATAGTGTTATATGAAATAACTGAGTCATCGGCTATACTGACATCTCCATTTATGGTATTGTATGAAACTGTGGCAGATGCACGACGATTACCTCCAGGAGCTCCGATAAATATTCCATTCTGGATGGTGTTATGGGTTATTACTGGATTACCATTGCTTGTTTCAATAGATTTTCCTGATATAGCGTTTGTACCCATAATTATGTTATTAGTGATGTTTCCTGAACTGTAAGTACTGATAGCAACACCTTGAGTAATTGTGTTTCCTATAATTATTGAATAGTTACCACTGACGCAAACTCTACCATCGATATAGCTGTTGCTGATTTTTGTGTCCCAGCTACACAGCAAAGTTGAACTTGATATGCAGTAATCAATTATGCTTCCTGTTCCAGTTGCCTCATCCCAAGGCGTACTAAAGGGGGTTAATTCCAGTTCTCCACCGTTGAAGTGAATTTCTTCTCCGCTGGCACCGCGTGCAATTAAGGTGCCGTTCACCATTAGTTCATAACCATTGAAGTTCACAGTGGCACCTGCTTCAATAGTGAGGGTTACGCCGTGGTTGATGAGCACGTTTCCTGTGAGTTCGTAGGGGCTTCCGGTTTTTGTCCAAGTGGTATCAGTGGTTATTATGCCTGAAACGTTGCTTGCTGCTTGCACAGCACCAAAATTTACCATAACTAATGCAGCAAGTAAAGTAACAATCAAAAAAACAGTTAAACAAGACTTCATGATTATCCCTCAATAGTTTAAGGAAGCAAAGCCAACTTAAGCCTTTGCTAAATCCGCCCTCAGAAAAAACCTCTTCAATGGAAAGTGACAGACACATTGGCATTTCGCGAGTTATCCTTGAATTTGTTTGGGGGTTTGCAATGTGAAGTGGTGTTTGTATTTTTCAATGGGTGAAATAAACTACAGCTAAAGAATATAAAAAAATAAAAATTAAGAAAATACGCTGGCTGTTTAGACCATGCGTTTAACGAGGTCGTTTATTGCTGCACCGCGGTTTCCTGCTTCGCCGCCTGCGCGGAAGCTCTTTTTGGTGTTACCCTTAAAGCCTTTGCGTGGCGGATGCAACTTAAACACTGGAACCGTGAGCGCTAATTTTGCAAATTCGACTTTACCAGCCATTATGGCGTCGGCAAGTTCCTCAAAGTTTTGGAATCCAGCTTTTTGCAGGTATTCCTCAGTGACTTTGTTGTTGCCTGCTAAGCGTCCACGTTTCTGGATTAGCTCTGCAATGGTTGCTTTGTCTGCTTCGCCCCAGGTTACGTAGCTGTTGACACGTTGAAGCATACCTTTGTATGCTGGGCGGTTGTCAATTAGTACTGCATGGTTTGTGTGTTCTAAGTGTAGGAACTTGAGTGTTTCTCGTGTTTCGCGTTGTGCTCTAACTATACCGCGGATTTTAACCACGAGTAAAGGTGTATATGCTTGTGTTTCTTGCGACATTTCTATTTCACCCAATCCTGCTGAGTAATCAAATTGTATGTTTTGGTTAATCCGTCAAAGATAGCGCATGCATAAGAGGGCACTGTTCTTGTGGAGCCGTAGCTTCTCATCCATAGGTCTTTGATTCCAGCTAAGCCCAAAATTACTTTGGCTACTTCGCTGCTGACCAATCCTAAACCTCTTGGACCAGGAACAATAACGACACGGACACCGCCACATTTTCCTTCCACTTGGAATGGAACTGAGTGAGGTTTTCCGCAACCGCATTCCCAACTTCCGCATCCACGTTTAACTGGAACAATGTTGATTCTTGCGTTTGCTGCGGCTTTCTCGATGGCATTGCGGACTTGACCAGCTTTTCCGTTGCCAAGGCCGATGTAGCCGTCTCTGTTGCCGACTGCGACGATTGCTTTGAAGCGTGATTTTTCGCCTGCGTCAGTTTGTTTCTGTACCAAGTTAACGTTGATGACTTCTTCCTGAAGGTCAGGTAGAAGGGCATCTACTATTTGGGGTTCGCTGATTTTTATGCCGCTTAGGAAAACGTCTTCGATGGTTGTGATTTTACCTTCTTGGATCATTTTTCCAAGGCGTGTTTTAGGAACCCATTCTTCTAAATTAACGGTTCTTCTATCTCCTTGTTGTCGACTCATGCTTTCTTCTCACCCTTTTTGAATGAAGCCACAATTTCGGCTTTAACTTTGGTAAAGTGCTCAGGCAACTTTTCAGGTGCAAGACCCTGCGCCAAGTATTTTGAGAATTTAGCGTTGTACTCATCTGAGCCTACACCTAAACTCTTTGCATATTTAGCAACTTGCTCACCCTTGTAGCGTTCTTTAACAAGTTTTTCCTCGCTAAATGGAATATCCACGCCGCCGTCAACCACTCCGTTGAGCATAGCAAAGATTTTGGAACCTTTAGTCGGCGAAACCAACCCGATATCCAAAATTGCTTCTTCAATGCCATTTGATTTGGCACGTAAACCACAGATTAAACCTGTTAAGTATGCTGCGGAAGTGTTTCCTGTTGCTGCTTTCCAACCAAAACTCTTGACGAGTTCGCGGCTGTTTGCTGCAGCTAACACTTGGTCACCTTCAGTTTTTGTAATGACGATTTGTACGTTAGCGTTTTTCAGTGAACCACGAACAACCAAGCGGGGTCTGCCAGATATAACAAAGCCTTTGCGCGCTTGATAGTCAGTTTTGCCTTCTCTTCTACGTCTCAGTTGTAATCGGTAATTTGCACTTTTTGCCATCTTAACGTTTCCTCCATAAATCTTTAGCTTTTAAGTTACGTTCTAAATCAGCAATTGATTCAAAACGTCCACTGCCCGCCATCCTGTAAAATTCCGTGTAGGTTTCTTCAGTGATTACGCGGTTAGCTTTAAGTTCACGCAGTTTACGACGCAAAGCACGAATCTTAAGCATCCAAGCATCCTTCTTGGTAACTTTGGCTGTGCTAGAACCAGTATAACTACCAGCACCTTGGCGTCTACCCAAGCGTTTCTTTGCCTGAATGGTTTTTGCGCGTCCTCTGCTCACGCCCGCTGCTGGCAATGAAACAATTATTTTTTCATGAATCAGCTTGCGGATTTCTTCTCTTGTAATTGCGCCTTCAACATCGTCCATTCGTTCAGGATTTATCCAGACACGATTCTTCCCAACTTTGAGGATTTGAGCAGCTAAACGGCGCTGACTACTTAGGTCGGTCATTGTTTCTTTTCTCCCTTTTTGGCTTTAGATTTTTCTTTAGGTTTTGCCTTCTCTTTTTTTGGCGCTTCTTTCTTCTTTTCTTTCTTTTCAGCTTTTGGTTTTTCTGCTTTCTTTTCCTCTTCGACTTCCTCTTCAGCGCCTTCTTCGGGCTCTTCTATCTCAGCAGTGATTTTAACGTTTAAAACCTTGATTTTGAGGTTTTTTGCTGCTTCAATGATTAATGCTCGTTTTCGTTTGCCAACAGTGCGTCCGATTCTTGCAGCTTGGGTTGCTGGGTCAATAGTTGATAGGTCAGCAACATTGTTAACTATCACTTCGCGGTATCCAGAGGGGTGCAAGCCACGGGTTGCTTTGGGACCTTTATAGCCCGAACTGGGCATTGGTGGCCAACCCTTAACTTTTTGGCGGACTTTATTGTCTAAACCGCGTGGTCTTCGCCAGCTTTCGCTAAATTTGTCATAGCGCCAGCTTTCTGGTCTTACGAAGGCTGGTTTCTTGCTTTTTATGCGTTGTCGTAAGCGTAATGCTCTGCGTGGGGTTGGTGAATTGTTTTCTGACATTATGCCATTCCTTCATTTTGTTCGTAAACGTAAATACCGTCAAGGAAAACTCTTGGGTCTTTTCCGCGGACTTTGGTTGATTGTTCAATGTTTGCGGCTGTTTGGCTGACTTGTTCTAAGTTGATACCCTCAATAACCACGTCTTCGTTGTCTATTTTTACTTTAACGTCGCCGAGGATTTTTACGTGTCTTGGTCGTCTTTCGCCTGTGAAGTTTTCAATGAGGACGGAGCGACCTTGTACTTTCACTGAGATGGGAAAGTGAGAGAACACAATCTTCATCTTGTAAGTGTAGCCGCTTGTTACGCCTTTTATCATGTTTTTAATGTGTGATTCAAGTGTGCCGACTAATGCGGATTCTTTTTTGCGGGGCCATTTTGCCCAGATTTTGACTTCTTTACCTTGTCCTTCCATTTCTACGGATGCATGTGAGAAGTCTCGTATCAGGGTGCCTTTTGTGCCTTTAACAGTAACGACTTTTCCTGCTACTGTGACATCCACATCATCGGGGACTTGAACGATTCGGGATACTTCAGGTAAACGCATGTGAACCACCTTAATACACGAAGGCTAGTAGCCTTCCTCCCACGTTCTTTTCTTCTGCACTTTTGTGTGCGATGACTCCTTTGGATGTGGAGACAACCATGATGCCGACGTCTCTTGATGGAAGGAATTTCTTTTCCCATTCCTCGAATTCGGTTGATTTAACTGCAAAGCGTGGCTTTACAGCACCGCATTTGTTGATTCTGCCTAATAGTTGTACCTTGAATTTGCCTGATCTGCCGTCGTCGATGAATTCGAATTCTCCTAGGTAACCGTTGAGTTGCATGATGCGTAGAACTCGTCCGAGGAGTTTAGAGGCAGGGCTGATGATGCATTCACGTTTGTTGCGCATTTCGTTGTTGATGATTGTTATCAAACCATTTGTTAAAGTGTCCATTGCTTTTTGCTCCTACTCATATTTTTTGAATCCTAATTTTGGTGCAGCTTCTCGGAAACAATGTCTGCACAGGTACAAATCGTAACGTCTGATGACTGGACCGTATGAGCCGCATCTTACGCATGGACGTACACCTTTTCCGTATTTTCGTTCTTTCTTTAATTGCTGTTTTCCCATACATTCACCCTCTAAACAAGTTCTACTCCTAACAATTGCTTAATGAAGAACATTGATTCTTCAGGCGTTAACTTGTGCTTTAGACCGACATGTTTGTTCTGCTTTCGGCGTGTCTTGATTCGTTGCCCTGGACGGTTCACGGTGACACAAATGTCCATTCCGAAGATACCCACATCAGGGTCATATCTGACACCCGGGATTTCGATGTGTTCTTTTAAGCCAAAAGAGAAGTTGCCGAATTCATCAAAGGATCTTTTTGAGACTTTGTTATCGACAATTGGCAGGACTTTCTTTAGGAAGTCTATTGCTTTTTGGCGTCTAAGAGTCACTACAACAGCGATTGATTCGCCTTCACGAATGCCGAAGTCTCTGATGCTTTTCTTGGCTCTTCGTTTAACTGGGTTTTGGTCAGTGATTTCTTTTAGTACGCGGGAAGCTTTCTCCAGTGGTTCACCTGATTTGCCAGCGTTTAAGTTGACAACTACTTTTTCAATTCTTGGCTGACGCATTGGATGCTCTTGCCAGATTTGAGTGAAATCTTCAGACAAATCATGCAGCCTCCGGTAATGCTATTAGAGGTTCGGTTTCTCCTATGGAAAACACGAAGTCAAGGATTGTTTGGTATTTTGCACCTTGAGCGTCCTCAATGACTACTAGTGCTTGGCGGCGTTTTTTAGCTTCGGTTTTTTCGATTTCAACGATTCTACCGATTTTACCAATGTTCTTTCCGCCTGTAAGTACTGCCAAGTTTCCTTCTTTGACTTTTAATGCTTCAGTGACTTGCTGATCTTCTAAGTTAATTTTGAGCACGTCAAATGTTTCGTATGTTACTTCAACTGGGTTTTTGATGTCTGCAACTTGTATTAGCATGTTTGAGCCATTGTGTAGGGCAATTTGAACTGCGTTTGTAGCAGTCTTTTTGTCTTCAACACGGGCTAGTTTGAAGTTTGCTTCTTCTTTGCTTATTGGAAACAGGAATAGACCCTTGTGTGATGGTATAACACGGTAATATTTGTCAGCAACAGGCATGGAGATGACATCCATTAAACCGACAGGATAATCATCTTTCTTGACAACTTTGCCGTTAACCAATACTTTACCTTCAGTTAGGATTAATCTGCCTTCTCTGCGGTTGTCTGCAACCTCAAGCATGTCACGTAGAACAAGCGTTAAGGGTAAGCAGTCTTGGAGCGAGTGAGGTCCAGATGATGGTTTTACTATCCAAGGTAGCTCTTTTCTGTGAATAGGCCAGTATTTTGGTGCTGGCTTACGTTTTAGCCTTGCTGTTTTTCCTCTTCGTCCCATTTTATTGTCCTCCCTCTACTTTTTTAGAGGTTTTAGGTTTAGCGCGAGATTTTGCAGCTTTCTTGGGCTCTTCCTCAGCTTCTTCTTTTGCTGGAGCTTTCTTTGCTGCTTTTGGCTTAACTTCCTTCTTTGAGGTAGCTTTTGCGGCGGGTTTCTTTGCAGGTGCATTCTTTGCGACAGGAGCTTCTACTTCTGTAGGTTGCTCTTCTGCAACTGCCACAGGTTTTTCCTCTTCAACTTTGGCTTTCTTTGCGGGTGGTGTTGCCTTTACTTTGACTTTTTCTTCTTTTTCTTTCTTTGATGGCGGTGCTTCTTTTCTGTTGATTATGTTTTTGCGCCATTTATCGTCAAGGTTAAGGTTTCTAATCATGACTTTGGAGGGGTGAACTGCTAAGAAAATGTTTGTTCCATCAGTTTTTTCCCGTGTTAAACCTTCCATGTATATTCGGAAGTGTTTAAGGTCGATTCGTGAAACTTTGCCTTCAAATCCTTTGTGGTCTCCACGTTGAATCTTTACTGTGTCACCTTTGCGGACTGGGAGAGTTTTCACGCCCTTCTGTACAGCTAATTCCTTGGAAAGCGGAGCAGCCATGCACTTGTGGCGAATATGCGCAGGCGCGTTAAATAGTCGTTTTCTTTGTTTACGCGGATTTTTTACTGAGTTTGTTTTCTGCATCTCTTATTCACCTACACTATTATGCTTGAAGCGCTTGCTATTCTTGGCCAACGCTCAGCTGCTTCTCTGGCGACTGGACCACGAATTTCGGAGCCTTTCATTTCGCCTTCAGGAGTAATGATTACTGCTGCGTTATCCTCAAACTGAATCCAGACACCATCGATTCTGCGGAAAGATTTCTTTTGACGTACAATTACGGCTTGGAAAATCTTTTTACGCATATCTGGACTACCTTGGCGTACTGAAACTGTGACTTTGTCGCCGACAGTTGCTGATGGATAACGTCTTAGGCGCCCTTTGTAGCCCATTGCTTGGATTAAACGCAGGACACGTGCGCCTGTGTTATCAGTGCATCTCATTTCGGAACCAGTGTGAAGCCCACGGCTAATGTTTTGTCCGTGAGACAGCATACCTTTTGCTGTGAGGGCTCTCTGCTTTGCCTTTGCCGCACACATTTTACTTTTCCTCTCCTAATTTTTCAACTACAACAAACGAGACGGTTTTGCTGATTGGTCGGCATTCTGCAATTCTCACTCGGTCGCCTTCTTTAACGTCTAAGCATGGTGGGTTGTGAGATGGAATGTGACCACGTCTACGTTCGTAACGTACGAATTTTGATGAGAACTCCATGAATTCTCGGTCTACAATCACTGTTTTATCCATTTTTGCTGTGCGGACTATTCCGTCAAGAACTCTGCCTCTTATGGCTAGTGTACCATGGAATGGGCAGTTGCGGTCGTCACAGGTTTTCTTGGGTTTTTTAAATGTCAAAGACAATTTACCATAGCCTCTTTACTGTTTTTTTTAATCTGTCTTCTGGTCTTCCAACTAAAAGAGAACCGTCAAGTTCAACCACCGTGTTATCGGTCATGGTGAAGTTGAAGATACAAGAATCTTTTACCAATCGTTTGGATTTACCTTCATCCAAAATTGTGAGAGTATTTTTTGATTCATCAATAACTTTCCCAGCTAAGCCCATATAGTCAACATTGGGGCTTTTTACAACCATTGCTCTTGTGCCGATAAGTTCAGACTGTATAATACTAGGGGTTATTCTCATTTAGAAGCTTTCTCCTTTTTAGCCTTAGATGTTGACTGTTTCTTTGCAGCAGCGGGTTCAGGCTTTTCAGGTTTTTTTGATGGTTTCTTTTTCTCTTGATTTTCAATTGTTAGGACTTTCGCTATTGCTTTGCGTAGTTCATAGATTCTGGTGGGATTCTCCACTGAGCCACCAGCGTGAGTCATTGTTCGCAATCTGGAAAGTTCAGCGCGTAATTCTACAAGTTTTTTTGTGCGATCCTCAGCAGACATACTGGTGATTTCTTTTACGCGTAAAATCGGCATTACTGTTTTTCCTCCTCTTTGGCAGGTTCCTCTTCAGCAGGGGCAGCTTCGGGAGCTGGTGCTGGTTGGGGTTCTGCGGGTGCCTCATCGGTTACTTCTTTGGTTACAACGTTTGTTTCTGGTTCAGGTTCTGGCTCAGGTTGCGCTTGCACTGTCTCTTGTGCAGGAGTGGCTTCTACTGTTTCCTCATAGGGTTTTTCTTCTTCGGGTGGAGGTGGTACAACGTCGATTTTATCCGGGAAGTATGCATCTGGCGGCATAATCTTAACGCGTATACCAAGCATGCCTGGTTTAAGTTGAACATGAGCTTCAGCTTTTTTCATTGCACGAAGCGCTGGTTCTCCACATCTTGGGAAGTATCCAGCACGGAATTTTTCAAATCTTGCGCGTTCAGTGCGAAGTTTTCCGCTGATAACGATTTCTGCGCCAAGTGCGCCTGCTTCCATAACTTGGTTGAGTGCCCAAAAGCCTGCACGTCTAAAATGAACACCTCGCTCAAGTGCTGATGCAACTTTGGAGGCTACCACGTGCGCGTTGAATTCAGGAACTTCGATTTCTGAAACGCTGATTTGAGGGTTAGATAATTTAAAATTAGTTTCAAGAGATTGTGCGAGTTCTTTGATTGTTTCTCCGCCGCGACCAATAACTAATCCTGGTCTCATGGCATAGATGACTACGTGGGTACCCAACGGTGTTTTGGAAAGGTTTACTCCGCCGTATCCTGCACGTTCAAGTTTTTTCTGTAAGTACTCGTCAATTTCTGTGCGTTTGATTGACTCTGTTATAAAACGTTTAACGATAGACATTCTTATTCTCCTGGTTTTTCGTCAAGAACAATTTCGATGTGTGTTAAAACATTATATTTTGGTGAAGCACGACCATGTGCTCTGGGAGTGTAACGCTTCTGCTTCATACCTGGATAGGCCGAAGCGTGAATAATTCGAAGGCGTTCAACATCTAAGCCTTTGTTTTCTGCGTTGGCTTGGGCTGCTTTCAAAACGTTAAGAACCACGCCCGCTGCTTTGATTGGGTATCGTCCTGCGAATTTCCCGTCAACACCATGTCTGTGCCCCAGTTTTTTAGTGTACCTTGCGTATGGAACGGCACGTTTCTTTTCTGTCACATCCCGCAGGTATTCTTTAGCGTTACTGAGCATCATACCTTTAAGTGAACGGCAGATTTCTCTTGCGGCTTTGTGGGATACCTTGACCTCTCTGCCGCTGGCTTTCGCTGTTTTTTCTGGATTGAGCGTTTCTTCGATTACTGAGTATCCCCATTTTGGCATTTATTATTTCTCCTGATGCGCAATCAAACACGTAAAAGCGATTTATATGGCTTTCCGTATCACAACTACTTTTTAGTCTCAATTGACTAGGTTAGTTTCCACTGATGGTACGAATTTCGAGTCGCGAGGTGTACAACTTTGGGAGTACATCTATCCTTTTATAGTTTACCCAAAAAGACACAACTCAACAGATCAAACCAGCTAAATTAGCAGTTTGTGTAGTGTTTAGAAAAAACATTAAAACCCTGATTTATCAAATTTTATTAATAAGTTTCTTGCCTATGTCTATGCGGTGCACATTTTGGGTGTAGACTTCAAAGACATAGTACCAAAAACCCCCATAAAACTTGAAGATTTAAGTGGTAAAATAGTAGCTATAGATGCATTCAACGCAATATACCAGTTCTTAGCAATCATACGTCAACCCGACGGTACACCACTACAAGATAGTATGGGAAAAATCACCAGCCACCTAAGCGGCCTATTTTACCGAACCAGCAACCTTATCGAGATGGGAATTAAACCTGTTTACGTTTTTGATGGTATTCCCCCTACCCTAAAAGCTGCAGAAATTGAACGACGCAAACAAATCAAGGTTGAAGCAACCATACATTACGAGAAAGCAGCCAAAAAAGGGGACACAACAAAAATGCGCAGGTATGCCCAAGCAACCATGACCATGAAGGATTACATGAAAGATGACGCCCAAAAACTGTTGGGCTTAATGGGGTTGCCATACATTTTGGCGCCCAGTGAAGGAGAGGCACAGGCAGCGTTTATGACTAAAAGTGGTGATGCCGATTATTGCGCAAGCCAAGACTATGACAGCTTACTGTTTGGTGCACCTAAACTTTTGCGTAACGTAACGATTTCGGGCAGACGCAAACTTACAAGCAAAAACCTCTATATTGACATTGTACCTGAGGTAATTGAACTAGCCAAAGCACTATCTGAAACGGACTTAACTTATGAGCAATTAATTGATGTTGCCATCTTGATTGGTACAGATTTTAACCCTGACGGCATCAAAGGCTTAGGCCCCAAAACCGCACTTAAACTCATAAAACAACATAGCACATTAGAAAACACAATACCCCACATCAAAAACGCCACGTTCCCCTGTGAACCCGCGGAAATCCGCGAAATTTTCCTTCACCCTCAGGTCACAGACAAATACGAGTTAAACTGGAAAGACCCCAACGTTGAAGGCATTATTGATTTCTTGTGTCATCAAAAAGATTTTTCGGAAGAGCGAGTTAAGAAATCGTTGGATAAAATGATGGAAGGGAGTAAAAAGCAGAAGGGAAAAACTTCTCTGGACAAATGGTTTGGCTAAAAACTTTGTCCAAATTTGCCTGTTAAAGGAACAAACGCGACGCCACCCAGATTTTCCTGGCTAACATTGTCATCAAAATCCTTAGTTAAACGCATTAAACTTTGGAACAAAGCGGCTTTACCAACCGGAATCACCATTGTTCCACCTGATTTTAACTGATCCAGTAATGGAGGAGGAACCTCTGGCGCAGCGGCGGTTACTACTATGCGGTCAAATGGTGCCTTTTCAGAATAACCCTTTGAGCCATCTGCATTAACGATTGTCACTCGGTCACCGTATCCCGCATTTAGGATGCTTTTTCTTGCCTGCTCAGCCAGTGACTGCACAATTTCCACTGTGTAGATGTGCCCCCATTCGCTTCGGGGTACATCTCTTGGGGCGATGAGTTCTGCGATGGTGGCAGCATGCCAGCCTGAACCTGCACCAACCTCCAGCACCTTGTGACCTACTGCCAAGTTCAAGGCTTCATTCATTATAGAAACCATGTGAGGCGCTGAGATGGTTTGTCCAAACCCAAGCGGTAAAGGAACATCAGCAGCGGCGTATTCTTGCTTGTCTTGAGGCAGAAAACGAGCTCGGGGTACATTACATAGGGCTTTTATGGTTTTTTCTGTTTTTAGTATGCCTTGCCATTTCAAGTTATCAATTAGCTTATCCCAATCTGACCGCTGCATAAGTAAGAAAGAGAGGGAGAAGCTTTTTAACGATATCCATGCATGCGATGGCTTGGCTACTTTACGGTTACTGATTTTGCTAGATTTCTTGGCATGTCAGGGTTAAGCTTTTTCTCAAGAGACACATAGTACGCGAGCAGTTGCAGTGGCACAACGTAGGGAATAGGGGAGAGAACCGTGGGAATCCCCTTCGGGACCTCAATGTAGTCGTCCGCGAGCGATTTTATTTCTTCATCACCTTCCTCGATTATGGCGATTATGGATGCACCTCTTGCTTTCATTTCCATGATGTTGCCAATCAAGGTTTTATGGCAGTCATCTTTGGGGCAAACAAAAATCACGGGAAACTCTGGCTCGATAAGGCTGATAGGACCATGCTTGCTTTCTCCTGCTGGAAACGCGATACTTGGAATGTATGCGATTTCCATAAGTTTTAGTCTGCCTTCATACGCAGTGGCAGTATTGATACCTCTGCCAAGGAAAAAGAACACTTTAGTATCCGCGTATTTCTTGGCAATTTGTTCGACTTTTTTCTCCTGTTTAGCAACAATCTCATCTACAAAATCTGGAATCTTGAGCAGTTTTTCCTGCAAACAATCCATCTCATCCTGAGAAATCTTTCCCCGTTTCTTAGACAAACGAAGCGCTAACTGTGCCAAAACCGAAAGCTGGGACGTGAAGGTTTTTGTTGCTGCAACCCCAATCTCGGGACCTGCCTGGGTACCAATGTAGACTCGGCTAACTCTAGTGAGTGTACTGCCGATAACGTTAGTTAAACCCAGAATTGTTGCAGCACGCTGCTGAGCACAGGTTAACGCGGATAGGGTGTCGGCTGTTTCTCCTGACTGGCTAACGGCTAGGATTGTACTATCAATATTTACAGATTTGCCGTGTTGCTCAACAAACTCGGATGCGTACACAGGGTAAGTGGGCAAAAACGCAAGTTTACTAAACATGTATGACGCTGCTAGGCAGGCGTGGTAACTTGTTCCGCATGCAACAAGGAAAACTTCATTGGCTCGGTCAAGAAAAGTTGTAATTAAATCTAAATAGTTATCTTGCAAACGCAACGTGTTACGCAAAGTTTCTGGTTGCTCATGGATTTCTTTAATCATAAAATGCGGATAACCATGCTTTACAGCCATCTCAGCAGTCCATTGAACAAGGTGAGGTTCACGCTGCACAATGCTGAAATCAGAGATTTTCCGTATCTCATATCCTTGCGGTGTAAGAATAACGATTTCACCATTGTTTATTGTGACTGCCTTGTTGGTTATTTGCAAAAACGCAGGGATATCCGAGGCACAGAAAACACCCTGACCGTTAACACCTAAAACCAGCGGGCTTTCGTTTCTGGCGCAGATTATCTTGTCTGGTTCATGTGTGCTGATTATGGCAAATGCGTAGGAGCCTTCAATTCGCTTGAGGCTCTCCTGCACGGCACCTTGCAGAGTAAGCTTTGGATTCTGCTTTAGGGCTTCTTCGATTAAATGAGCCATAACTTCAGTGTCAGTTTTGGAAACAAATGTGTGCCCCAAATTTTGTAGTTCAGCTTTTAGCTCCAAAAAGTTTTCAATAATACCGTTGTGAACAACAACAATTTGTCCTGTACAGTCTGTGTGCGGGTGCGCGTTTACTTTGAGGGGGGCACCATGGGTTGCCCATCGAGTATGTCCAATGCCGATGTTGCCCGGTAAATCATTCAGATTTAGAAGACGGTTTACATCATCGATTTTTCCTTGGTCTTTTTTAAGAAAAAGGTTATTGTCACTGATTGTTGCTATGCCTACTGAGTCGTATCCTCGGTATTCAAGGTGTTTTAGGCAAGAATGGATTATTGGCGCTGCATTATCCTCTTTGAGGACGCATCCGAAAATGCCACACATATTTTTTCTTCCTTTATATTTGTGGGTGCTTTGGAGGGCTAATAAGGATTTTTAGGATTATTGTTTGACTACTAAAAAGTTTTTTTCAGGGTTATCTTGGAGTTTTTGCCTGCAAAGGATGTATATAAGCGGTTGATCAACTAACCATTATAAACTTTTTTATAGTACATCAGAGACAGATAAATCGAACACAAAAATGGACAAAAAAATACTCCTGCAAAACAAAGACAACACACAAGAAATCAAAGAAATCACCCTAATCAACAACCCCCAAAAATTCAAAATGGCACTAGGCACCCTAAGCTGGAAAATCCTAACCATCCTCTCAAAAAAAGAAAGCTACCCATACGAAATCGCGCGCCAACTAGGCATGCATGAACAAAAAATATACTACCACATTCGAAAACTTGCACGAGCAGGAGTTATAGTGGTTTCCCGTGAAGAAAAACGTAAAGGAGCAACGGCACACTACTACAAAGTTGTCTCCCCCGCTTTTGGAATCGAGTTTCCAACACCCTACAAACCCATTCAAAACCTCTATGCTCCTACCCTAGACGAAACCTTACAACAATTCTTCACAGAATATATTGATGTAAACGGGGTGTTTGATGGAAAAATCGTTGTGGGCAGCCCCTTACCGCATGGACCTTTCAAAACCAGCGCCAGAGACGGACATTACTCAGCACATCTGGCACTGTTTATGGGGCAATTCGCCAAGATGCCCACAGAGTTTGCCGTGAAACTAGACGTTGATGTGAAAGTGGAAAAAGAAGAGAAAAACAACCTCATCCTAGTGGGCGGACCAGGAACAAATCTGCTGACACAGGAAATCAACGAACACTTACCCATCAAATTCATAATGCAATCCAGCAAGCAGGGCTTCTTACTTGGAGGCTTAGCATCCCAGAAAACCACCCGTATCTACACTGCTGACATGTCAGGGTTGGTTGCCAAAATTGTAAATCCATGGGACAAGAACAAACGAATCATCGTGTTGGCAGGCAACAAGGCAGTGGGCACCAAAGCCTGCGTGCTGGCGCTGACCAGTTTTTGGAAAAAAACCCTAGAAACTTACCGTGACAAAGACTCGTTTGCCGTGGTCATTTCAGGATTTGACCTTGATGGAGACGGCAAAGTGGATTCTGTTGAGGTTGCTGAATAATGCCCGCCATAATTGAGAAAATTGTAGCGCACGGTCATCCTAACATTTCAGCACTGCACCCGACCACGCTCATGTTCACCAAAGACGAGAACCTAACAAAAAAGGGGGATTGCATTGTGGCTGTTGGTGCAGATAATGCAGTGGCGGATTTTTCAGAAGAATTTAAAACCAAACTTCAAGATTCAAACACCAAACTAACAATCCAGATGAAAATTGACGACGTATCATGGCAGGTTACGGCGCGTGGCTCACCTAAACTATCCTTAACCAGCAAGGAGGAGATTGTTGTGCGAAAGAGCGATTTTTCCTCTGAGAGAACAATGGCGGTTTGTGCGGATAAAGCCTCAGTGGACATGCCAAGGGAAATGGTTGAAAAATTGAAAAATCCAAACCAAAAAGTTGAGATAACGCTAACTTTAGCCTAAGCGGTGGGTTCTTGAGGTTTTTTAGAAAATTTGTTGTGGATTTTTCCTATTAATCCAGTGCTTGTTTTTAGAACCGCTGGCAAACCAACTAAGTCAGTTGTTGTTGCTATTAGTCTAACTAGCAACGCGAATGTTATGGCGTAAGGAAGAATCACCGTTGGCTGGGCACTTATACCTGTTAATAGGAATGCATAAGCGGCTTCTTGCAGACCAAGCCCCGCAAAAGTTATGGGTACATACATGAAAGCGGCAGTTAGTGGTCCCATAAATAGCATATCTATGAATGTGGGTTCAGCCATTCCGATAGCTTGAGCTAACAAAATTAAGGAAATTCCGCTGAAAATGATAGAACCCAACACGGAGACAACAATAACTTTTAAGGAACTACGCAGTGCCGCCTTGTCATTTGTGAACATTGAACGGACTTCCTGAAGCTTCTTAATTACAATACCGACAAGGGGTAATTTGCAAAGTTTGAGAAGTAACCCAGAGAAATAATTAGTCCAAACCAAAATTGTCAAGCCTACTCCACAGGCTAAAAGCACCAATATACCTGCAAGCAACGCATTAGTAATAGACGAATCAATCACGTTACTGGGAATGCGCATTAAAAAGTAAAGCAATGCAATCGTGGAAAAAGATGCTTTTACAAAAAAGTTGCCAGCGCCAACGGCCATAACACTCATTAAGCCTTTCTCAATGGGTACAGCTTCAAGTTGGTTAAGCAGTACTGGAGTTGCAAAGTAGCCTGATTTTGCAGGGGTTACGTCACTTAAGAGTTGCCCGCCAAAGTTTGCTAACATGGTATTTTTGAAGCGTGGTGCAGCTTTGAGGGCTTTTAGGGCTCCTTGAAGTGCAAAACCGATTGCAAACGATGAAAGGATAAAGAAAACTATGGATGTGGCAAGTAGGGGTATGTTTGTGTTGCTTAGGATGTTTGCTGCTTGGGTTAAGTTGACGTTTTGAAATAGCAAATACAGTATTAAGATGCTTACTGCAGCTTGCACGGGAACGAGCAGGGTGCGCAAACGTTTAGCTGACAAATTCAAAGGGTATTCTCCAAAGGTCTCTGCTTGTTAGTTAAATTGACTTTCAACAGCGCAACCGTGATAATTATAGGTAAGGCAACAAAAACTGCAATCCCAACCTTAGAAGCCACAAGTCATAGGCGCTAACGGATTTGGGCATCTAAAACCACTTGAGATTCAAACGGCGCAGTTTCGCGAATACTTCGAACACAAAGAAAACTTTGAAGAACACGCCCATTTTTCTCCACCAGATAAGAAAACTGCTGCTGCAAATCCTCAATCGTATCAGGTTGACGAACAAACCCGTAAAAATGCACCACACCACCCGAGGGCTTTAGAGCGTTACATGCGGCATCCACAAAGTCGATGGCAGTTTCAGGCAGATTCATAATTACCCTATCCGCAGCGCCTTTGAGCTGTGTTTTTGCGATTTCTCGTGCGTCACCCAAAACAGGGAAAACCCTATCAGCTACCTTGTTTAGGTGAACATTTTGCTCTAAAAACTGCACTGCATCAGGGTTTAGGTCAACCCCATAAACCTTGGCAGCTTTTTGGGTTTTTACAATCAGCACTGCAAAGGGTCCAACACCCGCAAACAAGTCCACCACAGTTTCATCCGCTTGGACAAGGTATGCTACGCGTTGGTGCTCAGTAGAGAGTCTTGGGGAGAAGTATGCTTTGGCAATGTCCACGTGATATTGACAACCGTATTCCCTATGGATCGTGTGGGTTTTGTTTTCGCCCGCGATAAATGTGTAATCGCGAACACGAAAAGTCCCAGATATGTCACCTGCTTTTGCCAGCACGGTTTTCACGTTTTTCTGGGTCTCCAGTACTGCCGCGCCAATCAGGCTCTCGTACTCTTTGAGTTGCGGGGGAATGTCTATTATGGCTATGTCACCGATTACATCCATTGCGTGGGGCAGGTTTGGAAGCAGTTCAGGGGGGAGTTGACTGCTTAGGGCTTGGGTGAGGGTTTTTTCGTGTTGAATTTTTTCTGTGAAATCTGCTGTTTCAACTTGCAGGCTTGAAATTTGCTCAAATTTTTCCATGACCTCTGCGTCAGGTTGCCCAATTAGGGGGATCCAAAGCGAAGTTTCATCTCGCTGAATAATAAGCGTCTTGTCCATAATGCCCAGTTTACTAGCTAACGCAATGGTTTTTTCGCCATCAATTTTTGAAACTTTAAGACATACTGCTTGCGGCATCGGTCTTCTCTATTCTGTAGAGGTTGCCTTCCCTTTTAACATTAAACCCAACACCAAGCAATTTCTCCATAAGCCAAAGGTTGGACTCGATATGCTCAGAAATTTCGCGGGCATAAATCACCGATTTCCCATCCGTAAGCGCCATGTAAGGAATCAGCATATCTGCCAAAAACATATCCACCGACGCGCCCGCTACCAATTCGGTGAGGATTTTTTCTGCAGCCTCTTTGCCTACGGCTTCCGCGGTTTTACGTAATTCCCCAATCGAGTCCGCACCCAAAAAGTTCCCGTTGGCATCTTTTGCCCAGAGCACGATTGAGCTGCCTTTTTGTATGGGGTTTGATTGGTCGTTGATGATTTTGATGTTGTTGGGGTAGCCTTTTTGGGTCAAAACTTCGCTTGCGGCTTTGGCTTGACGTTCTGCAACATTACGGTCAGCCAGATATGTACATACTGAAACACCGTTTACTATGTCGGGTTTACCAAAAGGCACCATATTTAGGGGTTTCAGTTTTGCAGGTTTAACCGTAAGCGTGGCTTCGCCGTTGCCTTTAGGGTAATACCCGTAGCGGTCAACCATGATTTCTGCCTCAACACCCGCCCGCGCAAGGGCAGGAAGCAGAACATTTCGCATGTAATTGATTGTTGGCGCATGCAACGTGTCGGTTCCGCCTTTGGCCACATGAAGTCGCACTGGGGTTTTGGCGTAGGCGCAGATGGGTAAAACTGAGAGGAAAAGCATGGGGATGCTACCTGCGGTTTCAATTATGGCTTCAATGTTGCCGCCGCAGATTTTTTTGGGTGTAAACCAGAGCTCTTTTGAACCCAAAACGGCACCTTCCAGTTTGGCATTGCATAGTTTTACTGCAGTGAGCACGGATTCGAGGTGCTGGTGTTTTAATCCTGGTTTGGGGCGGTTTTGGCGAATGTTGATAATGTGTAAGGGTTGCCCACGTATTGCGGCTAATGCTATTGAGAGGCGAAGAATTGTGCCGCTTCCGCTTTTTTGGCTACCGTCAATTTCAAACATACATGAGGTTTATATCATTTCAGTTTAAAAAACTCACAGGCAATTTTACCGTATACTTGTTAGAGCGCAGTAGAACCCAAAAATGGCGTGGTTAATGTTTTTGTTGGCTTTTGTTTTGGCAGTTTTTACTTTTAGGTGCTGTTTTTTGCCGCATAAGGCTTATATTTTTAGGTTTAGCCTTGATTGTTGAAGGTTTAGTTTATGCATAAGAAACTGTTGATTCCAGGTCCAACCGAAGTAAGTAAACCAATCCTTGAAGAACAAGCCCAATACATGATTAGTCACAGAAACAAAGAATTCGTGGACCTATACGGAGGAATCACCTCTAAACTCACCCAATTCTTCCAATTACCCCAAGACATCAAACCAACCGTAACCACATCATCAGGAACACTCTGGTTTGACATCATCGGAAGAAGCATCGTAAAACAAAAAGCACTCGCATGCGTAAACGGCGCTTTTAGCAAACGCTGCGCAAAAACCGTGACGGCTTGCGGTAAACAAACCGACATAATCGAAGTAGAAATGGGCAAAGCAATTAAACCCGAAATGGTCGCCGAAAAACTCGAAGGCGGCGGCTACGACACCGTCACAGTCTGCCACAACGAATCCTCCACAGGCGTACGCAGTCCCATCGCAGAAATCGGCAAACTAATCCGCAAAGACTACCCCGACGTAATGTTCTGTGTCGACGCAGTTTCCAGCATGGCTGGTGATTGGATTTTACCTCAAGAAATAGGCTGCGACGTAGTCTTTACTTCATCACAGAAATGTTTCGCGCTCCCACCTGGTTTAGCAATCGCGTTGGTTAATGACCGCGCAATTGAACGTGCAAACCAGGTTCCAAACAGAGGCACCTACACGGATATGGTTGATCTGTTTGAGTTTGAGAAGAAGCATCAGACGCCTTTCACACCATGCATACCCTTATTGTATGCACTTGATAAACGCTTAGACATGCTGCTGGAGGAAACTTATCCCAAAGTTTATCAGCGTCACCTTGACATGGCACACTATACACAGGCTTGGGCAAAGAAGCATTTTGAAATGTTTCCAGAACCAGGATACGAATCCGTCACTGTTAGCTGCATCAGAAACACTATGGGCAAAAACGTGAAAGAACTTAACCAGAAACTTGAAGAAAGAGGCTTCATGATTAGTGGTGGCTACGGCAAATTGGCGGAACAAACCTTCCGAATTGGACACTTAGGTGAATGGAACTTAGAAGGCATAAAACAAGTCATCGCGCTCATTGATGAAATTTGGAGTCTTCCTGCTTGAGCTTTAAAGTCTTGGTAAGCGACAAGATTTCCCAAGAAGGCATAGCGCTTCTTGAGGAAAAAGGCTACCAAGTCACAAAAGCATGGGACATCCCCAAAACTGAGTTGCCCAAAATCATCGGCGAATATGATGCGTTAATTGTGCGTAGTGCAACCAAAGTCAAAGGTGAACTGCTTGAGAATGCGAAAAAACTGCGTGTCATCGGGAGAGCAGGCGAAGGCTTAGACAACGTGGACTACGAAAAAACCCGCCAAATGGGCATCACCCTTGTCAATACGCCCCATGTTTCTTACCTTAGTGTTGCTGAACTAACAATTGGTTACTTGTTGGCTTTGGCACGTGGAATCGTGCAGGGTACCATTAGCCTGCGGGAGGGCAAATGGGAAAAAGAAGCCCTAATGGGCATGGAGCTGAGCGGTAAAACCTTAGGCGTCATCGGTTGTGGCTATATTGGCAGAGCCGTTGAGCGCATGGCAATCTCGCTTGGCATGAATGTATTAGGCGTGGAGGAATGTGTGCATGACCGCTTTGTGCCCTTGGGTGAGATGCTTCCTAAAGCCGACTTCATCACCATCCACGTGCCCCTTAGTCCCATAACAAGACACATGCTCTCAACACGAGAGTTTGACATGATGAAAGATGGCGTAATGATTGTGGACTGCTCCCGCGGCGGCGTAATTGACCAAGAAGCACTCTATCAAGCCTTGGTTTCAGGTAAAGTTCGTGCTGCTGCGTTGGATGTTTTTGAGCAGGAGCCTCCGCCTAAAGGTTACAAGTTGCTTTCGCTTCCTAACGTGATTGCAACACCCCATGTTGGTGCTCAAACCGTTGAAGCTCAACAGAAAGCCGGCGTGCTTATAGCTAAACGTGTTATTGAAGAATTAGAAAAACCTTGAATTGAACCGTTTTGGTTGGCATTAAGCCTTTAAGGAATGCGATATACAAAACGAGTTAAGGCACTCAATTAACTTTGCTCAGAGTAGTTTGGTTCTTCTGCGATATGCTTGTCTAAGACCTTATTGGGAGGGGAGTGATAAAAAAAAATTGGCGGTGATTTTTATGTAATAAATTGTAAATCAGTAATGTTGAATTAAAAATGCATAGGTCAACTTGCTTTTTAGTAGTGTAAAAAAATTAAAACCTTTTTAATATTTTAGATAATATATGCTGTTGTCTATGTTTATTCTTAAGTTGAAGTCTTTAGTGTTGTTGAAAAAGGCAAGTGTTTGCTCGTTAATTTTGTTAGTGTTGTTGCCTATTGTCATGCAGGTGTCTTGTGTGTTTGCTGTTGAGGACTCTTTTAGAGCTGAGGATTTGGCGTTTATGCGAGACATTTTAGGGATTGATATAAGCAAATACAGTTTAGCTGGTGTCAACACTGTGGGTGATCGAACAAAAAACTTGGAGAGCACACTTTACAGTTTTGCATCTGGAGGAAATGAGTTTAGTGTGGATCATTATGCTAGTTCAGGGCATTCTTTTTACTCAATAGAAGCCTATGGTGAAGGGGCGCGGTCTGTTTTTGTTGACGCAAAAGCCAGCACTGTCGAGGAAGCAAAAGCCATTCTTGAGCGTTACCAAGCTAAATATGATGTTTCTTACGTGCAGCATTTAATCAGTTCTCTTGACATGTTTTCGCTTGGGAAGCAGTTTAGTAACGTTTCAAAAACAATGGGCGACACGCAGTTGGTTGTTGACATTGATGTTGATAAGGCGGGTACCCGAAGTGAATTAATCACATGGAGCAGATCAGTAAACGGTGTTTATAACCGTCACGATATCATATCGTTCCATTTTGTCAATGGAGTTTTGCGGTCTTTTGCTGATAGTTGGAATCGTTATGAGATTGGTAGTTCAAGTGTTAATGTGGATGAAGCGGCAGCGATAAGTATTGCTAAGGAGGAGGCTGCTAAGACGTGGTGGACTTCGGGTAATGAAACAGTTAGAGATGTTGTGGTGGTGGATAAGTCTATTCTTACGGAGCTGTATTATGCCCCGCGGGAGGGATTGCTCTATCCATTCTGGGTTATCCGCATGGGACTAGACAAAGTTTACCCAGGCGGCGTAACTTCCATCACAGCGGTGATTCGAGCGGATACAGGACAGCCTGACGGCATCTCCACAGAGGCAAGCTACGGCGCAGACGACGCCCCTTCGCAAACCAGCACCCCGCCCCCAGAGACTGATACACCACAAAACCCAAACATTTTACCCATAGCTTTAGCCATTGCATGCCTCATCATAATCGCTGCAACAATCATAGTTGTCAAAAAGAGACAGGGCACAAACTAGCATAGTTCAAATTTCTGTTATCAGTATTTGAAATTTCATTATTTATTTTTATATTTAAAGGGCAAGAAGTCTATCGGAGAGCTTATAGCTAAAAGAGTTATTGAAGAATTAGAAAAAACTGTGGATTGAATACTCTTGGTTGACATTAGACCCTTCAAGGCAATACGCTACACAGAACAGGCTGGAAACCCAGAAACCTTAATCACTCAACCCTACGACAAAATCGACGCCAAAATGCAACAGAAATATTATGAACAGTCACCCTACAATTACTGCCGCCTTGTTCTGCCCACTGAACCTAACCGCTACGAAGTTGTACATCAACGCATTCAGAAATGGCTCAGCGAAAACGTTATGGCAAAGGAAGCGCAGTCAGCGTTTTTTGTGATTCGCCAAGAGTATACGCTGGATGGTAAAACCTGTGCGCGAACTGGCATGATTGCAGCAGTTAGACTTTGCAGCTATGAAGAGAAAGAGATTTTTCCGCATGAAATCACGTTTTCCGGACCCAAACTTGACCGCTTAAACATGTTGCGGACAATCCAAAAAGACCTTGAACCAGTCTTTTTCATATACTCCGACCCAGAGAAGGCAACGGTTAACCTATTTGAGGAAATCACAAAAACAAAGCCTATATTCCAAGTTGTTGACGCCTTCAACGTTACACATTCTATATGGATGATTAACAGCCCCGAGAAAGTCGCGTTTTTGCAGGAAGCTATGGCGCAGAAAAAACTGGTTATCGCTGATGGTCACCACCGCTATGAGAGTGCAGTAGCTTACCGAAATGAGATGCGACAAAAAGGCTTTACTGATGCAGATTATGCGTTTAATTTTCACATTGGTCTTATTGTTCCTGTTGAGGATGAAGGATTAATTATTCTGCCCACTCACCGTCTCCTAACCAAAACTGTCTTAACCGATGAGATGCTAACGCAAATTAGCAAATTCTTCGTGGTCTCTGAGGTTGAGCACACAGTTACGGGTTTAGAGGCGTTTTTGCAGAGTCACAGCAATGAGCACGCATTTTGTATATATACCAAAACCAAAGCATACGGATTGCTACTAAAGCATAAAGAGAGCGTGTACGAGTTTGTTAACGCTAAAACCTCCAAAGAAACAAAACTTTTTGACGTTGTTATTCTGCGAGACGTTGTTTTTAAGGCAATTATGAAAACTGGCGAACTCAACATTGACCAGGATATCCTCTTTGTACGCTGGACCAAAGCTGCAGTTGAAAAAGTCGATAATGGCGAAGCTGAGGTGGCATTTTTGGTTAATCCGATTATGCCGCAGACGGTTTGGGAGATTGCGCAGATGCATGAGCGGTTGCCTGAGAAAAGCACTGACTTTTATCCGAAGATGGTTTCAGGGCTTATGATGATGGATATTTCATCAAAAGATAAGCTTTAAGCTACTTTTACCGCCTTTTCTTTTTTATGTTGCTTATTTGACGAATTTTGTTTGATGCCGCTTAAACTTTTTTTTGCACTGCACACTACAGAAATAGTATGTTTCACCTTGATAGGTGATTTTGTATTTAGCGGTACTTTCGTCTAAATTCATTCCACAAACTGGATCTCTAAACATTAGTGTAATCTGAACCTTCAGAATCCTATTCTTGCAACTAATACTTAACGTTAATGGTAACTAAACCCAAAACTGAACCCAAACCCCTCTGTTGCTATCAAAAGTTACGGTGTTACCTGCTGAGTTATTGGTTTGAAAAAGTGCCATTAGTGACCCTCTATAGTTTCTGCAAGGACTTTCTAATAGGCTCCAAATAGACTGATCTTTTGGCAGGTTGTGTTGATTTAATAAAGAAAGAAATTAATGACCAAGTTAGCTTAAAATCCGATTTTGATGTTAAAACCGCCTTTCGAGAAGTAGCCAAAAGGCATTTTGACTTTGTCGCCGTAGACTGATTTTAGCATTTTTACGTAGTCATTGTTTTCATCCATTTTAAACTCGGATTTACCCATGGCGGATTTTACTTCAAGCTCAAATTCGTGACTTTGTACTTGGTCATTGTTGTTGTAGAGGTTTTTTAGTTTCAACTTAACTTCGCTGATAGTGCTGTTGTTGTAAGCGTAGTTGCCAGGGGTTTCCGCTAAAATCGCGTCTGGCTGCATCGTAAGGTAACGTTGCGTATAACCAAAAGATGCTTTAAGCTGGTTTGCCCATTGCCCAAAAAAGCCTTTGCCGTCTGCTTTTGCTTGCTGCTGGGCATCTTTTACGGCTTGGGTCACCATTTGGCTGGTCATCTGGGCAAAAATGAAGCGTTGATTAGTGACAACTCCCGTGTAAGTGTCGTACCTTCCAAATGATTTAGACTTCCTAAGCAGTAAAACACCCATGATGCTTTCTCCGCTGTTGTTTTGGGCTGGTGGTGGAGGCGGGGGAAGAGGTGAACTTTGTGGTGTTTCAGTGTCTGGGGGTGGCGGCGGCAGCGGCAGCTCCATTAAGGGTGCGCCACAGTTTGAACAGAATTTCATGCTTGTTTCTGATTGTTTTCCGCATTTTCCACAAAATGACATATCGCTCACAAGAAAAAACCATTACAAGAGTAAGTAATAGTTTTGGGTTTATGGTGCCTAGTTTTTCCATTGGTTCAAAGCAAACAAGAGTTCCTTGTGATTTTTCGCGTATTCCTCAAGAGGTTTATTCAGCATTGCTGCGTCAACTGCTTGACGCATCGCCACTGCACCTGCCACTGTGCCGTCTGGGTGACCATGAATTCCGCCGCCTGCCTGAATAACAACATCATTACCAAAATAGCCTAAAAGCTCGGGTACAAGCCGTGGATGCACGCCACCTGAAGCCACAGGCAAAACCGCAGAAACCGTGCCCAGTGGTGCTTTGCAAGCATCAATGTTTTCCAGTACTTCTTGCTTGGTTTCAGACATTTTGCCCACTATTGTTCCCACATGCAACTGGTCAACACCAATTAGTCGCGATACTGTTGCTATGGGACGCATGGCGATGCCGTGTAGAGGGTTCTTGGTGAAGGCTGCGTGTCCTGCCCTATGCGCGTGAATAACAAGGTTAAAGTTCTGTTTACGAAGATTCTGTAGTGCTGACCATCCACAGGTTAAAATGTCAACCATCACGTACTCGCCACCCTCAGCCACCACGGATTCGGCACGTTTAATCATAACGTCAGTTTCTGCACTGATATTTATCATGTAGACTTTGCGTTCACCAGTTTCTTTCTCTGCCTTATCACGAGCTGAAAGGGTTTGTTCTAGTCGCTGTTGGAACTGGTTAAAGTTTTGGCTGCTCAGGTTTTCGTCGTCTTTTACTACGTCGCAGCCGCCTGCCCACGCGTCATAGGCTACTTTTGCGTGGTCAACGGTTTTTAAGCCCAGTTTAGGCTTAATTATGGTTCCTACAAGGGGGCGTTTGGGGATTTTTAGGAGCTTGCGGATGCCCTCTATGCCGAATTGTGGACCCATAAACCCCTTGGTTAGTATGTTGGGGAATTTTATGTCCATCAGTTTCAGATTTTTTATTGCTTTAAGCCCAAACACGTTTCCTGCAATACTGCTTAAAATGTTGGGCATGTTACCTTGCTCGAAAAGTTCTATAGGATACGCGATTTCTACAGTGTCACCTTGGATGCTATAGACATGCGCGGCGAGTTTTTCCACATACGGGTGCATCGTGGACAGCTCCGTCCATGTTCCAATGCTGCTTTCTGCTGCGATTGCTCCTGCAGCTTCGTTTAGGCTGATATCTTCAGACTCAACTTTAAAGGTGCAGATTAAGTCTGTTTTTGAGGGCTTATACGTTAAATCTACAAAATCTAGGTACTTCAAAACAGTTTTCCCCACTGGTATGCTATTGGGTTTTGTCTTAAAATGCTAATCGGTTTTTTCAAAGACCTTAAAAGCTTGTAAGCATGAAATAAGTTGAAAGGATTAAAAATGGGTAAGCCAAAACTTCGCATAATTACCTCAATACTTTTAGCAACCTTACTGCTGTCTGTTTTAACACCTACATTAATTTCCCAATCTCCAATACTTCCCGCCCAAGCAGCCGTGAATTACTCAGGTGGCTCAGCAGCAGAAATCCAAACGCTCATAAACAATGTTGCCTCACACGGGGGTTGGCTACAAAGTCCTCAAATCTGCTATGATGGAATCGTGCTTGGTCAAACAAACGTAAGCCAATTGCAAAAAGTAGTTGACGATTTAAATCGGCCTTCATCGGTTGATTGGATGCAAATATTTTATTGGTACTACGTGATGCAAAAGTTTGATGTTTCTATAAACCAAACAACCATTAAAGCTGCCCTTGATGCAACACCCATGATGCAAAACAAGCTTCCCAAAACGGATAACAGTCAAGGTTACCCTGCTTTTTCAGTGTATGACCGCTACATGGTTTACGCCTACACTCTTGCAGATAGCCTCAATTATGACACAGCTAAATGGGACCTAAATACTGCATACAATAGCTTCAAAACTGCTGTAGATAATTTTAAACCGCCTCTTTGGGTTAAAAATGACACATCTGCATCAGGCAATGGTAGATACTATGATGAAGGCGGTCAAACAGTGCAGATGTTTTTGGAATTTTACAAGGCTGGAATCACTGAAGCATTATCTGAAGCAGAAAAATGGTGGGAGTGGACAAACACTAACCTGTGGAACACGCTGACCAGTGAGGAAGGCATGTTTTATCAGTACTCGTTGAGTCGTGAAGATTTCGAGTGTGAAGTAGGCGGATTTAACCAGATAATCTGGGAACTCTACCATTATAACCCTGACACAGCAAACACTAACAATTTACTTATTGACCTACAAACTCGGTTGCTTTCAAGTCAATGGGATAGCCCACAATGGCTCAAATATGTCATTGTGCATGCTGGCTTAGGCGTTAACACTCAAACTAGACTACAAAATACAATTACATCTTGGGCAGCAATGCTTGGGTTAACCCCTTTAATGACGGATAGCATGAAAGCAACAATGCAAGAAATGCTCAACGGCAATAATTCTACCAACTTGCCTGCGTGGGCGTTACTCAAGAGAAGCAGCTTGTACCATTCAGGGATGTTCTCTCAAACTTCAAATGTAAATGCTTCCCCAGAAGCAACCGCTAATGCTGCTTGCTTGATGATGTATTTGTCAATGGTTCCAGTGAATGGTTCAGTTGCAGTACCCATTCAAGACTTACGATACGAAGATGTAAACAACATTATTGATGGGGAAATCTCAAACATCAACCTGACAAGTAATCAGCTAACAGTTAGCGTTCTAAATCCCGGCGTTTTCAACTTCCTCTATGGGTCATCACCTGTAACTTATGATTTGCCAACCAGTGGAACCTGGCTGTTAACGTTTGCCTCGGACTGTAACTCGATAGAAAACGCGACTCTATTGTCCTCTTTGCCGTCTTCAAGAATATATCTTTCTGCAGACATAACAGCTAAATCCACCTACACCATCACAGCTTTGGCGGATGACCACTGTCAAATAGCGCCATCTGGAACGTTAACAGTGCATGAAGGAGATGCTGCAAGCTTTGTTTTTACGCCAAATCGGGGTTGTGTAATAACAGAGATTATAATTAATGGCGACCAAATTGTAAATGGGTCAGGTCAAGAGAAGGGCTCTTACATGTTTAGTAATGTGCATGCGAACCAAAACATAACTGTTTACTCTTCGACTTTTCCAGTTTCCTCATCAAACAGCACAGCAACTACGACGCCGACAGCAACCATAACGCCCACAGCATCACCCACAAACAAACCTGATGATGCTAAACTGTTCATTGGATTATCAATTGCTACCTCAGGAGCGATTGCTGGTTTGGTTTTGATTTTTTATTTAAGAAGCAGAAAAGAGGAACCAGTTGAAATTTAACTTTCCCCGTCATCTAATATTTCACAGTGGTACCTTTGAAGTTAATTGCAGAAATCCTACACATCTCCTCAGGCGGAATCCGTTTTGCCATTCTAAGCCAAGAAAGCGCTAATACTTTAGGTATACACAGTAGCGACCGTATACGCATAAGCTTTGGTAGTCGAGAAATGATTACCATAGCCAACATCGCAACAATTTTTCCCCAAAACCGCATCGGACTGTATCAAGAAACCGCATCAGCCTTAAACATCAAAGAAGACACAGAAGTCAACGTGGAACTGGCAAATTACCCTGAATCACTCATGCACATCCGAGCTAAACTACGCGGTGAACGCCTCAGAGAACAAGACCTTGTAGCCATCGTTAAAGATGTAGTTGAACGGCACCTGAGCACCGTGGAAATCGCGGGGTTCCTAACGGCTCTTAGCATTTACGGGCTTAGCACAAGCGAAAATGAGGCATTAAGCCGAGCTATGGTTGCCACAGGAAAAACTCTCAACTTTGGCAAAGGACCAATCCTTGACAAGCACAGTGTAGGCGGCATCCCAGGCGACAAAACCAGCATGCTTGTAGTGCCCATTGTTGCCGCTGCGGGATTCACAATTCCCAAAACCTCCTCACGCGCAATCACTTCACCTGCAGGAACTGCTGACCGCATGGAAACCCTATGCCCAGTCAAGCTTGAAACCAGCGAAATCATGGAGGTAGTTAAAAAAACTAATGCTTGCCTTGTTTGGGGGGGCTCACTGGAACTTGCACCAGCCGATGATCTCTTCATTCAAGTCGAGTACCCCTTAGGTATTGACCCAATGCTTTTACCCTCAATATTAAGCAAGAAAAAAGCCATTGGCGCAACACACGTGGCCATTGACATCCCAACAGGGGTAGGAGCAAAAATCAAGACAAGACAAGAAGCCTACACGCTTGCCTCTGATTTTGTGGACTTAGGTAAACGCCTTGGACTAAACATTCAGTGCGCATTAACCTTTGGCGACCAACCCTTAGGCTACAGCATTGGTCCCTGTCTGGAAGCCCAAGAAGCCCTCTATACCCTAATGGGGCAGGGTCCTTCTGACCTTCGCGAAAAAGCTGTGGGACTGGCAAGCATGCTTTTTGAAATGGTCGGCATCGAAAACGGTATAGCAAAAGCCGAAGATATGTTGGATTCAGGAAAAGCAGAACAGAAAATGCGAGAAATCATTGCAGCTCAGGGCGGAAACCCCAATGTTAAACCTGACGATTTACCTGTTGGCAAAGAACATGCTGTTGTACGTTCAGAACAGGCTGGGCGGGTTCTTTGGCTTAGCACAGAGGACATTGTTCGTATTGCTCGTGTAGCGGGTGCACCTAAAGAAAAAGGTGCTGGTGTGCGGCTTCATGCTAAACTTGGAGAAACGGTGCGTAAAGACAGCATGCTTTTGGAGGTTTATGCTGAACGCGCAAGCAAACTGGAGGCGGCTCTTAAACTTGCAAAACGGCTTTCGCCAATTGTTCTGAGCAGAAAAGAAGAGGAAAAAATGGTTCTGGACCGTGTTCCTGAGAAACTGCCACAAACCAAGACGTTTATGCTTGATAGATAAAAAAAAAGGGTTAAAGGTGTCTGATTGCGCCGCCGATAAAGCCACCGATTGCTGGAATTATCGCGCCCACTATCAAGGCTATGATTGTTGCTACAATCCCAACTAAACCTCCAGCGATAGCGCCCAAGACGCCAAACAAAGAACCACCCATAACTATCAGGTTAAAGAAGCCAAGCAATGCAATCACCGCCGCGCCCAAAACACCAGCAACAAAACCTGCAAGTGCGCCTCTAAGTGCACCACCCGCAATTAATCCCGCTACTAAACCACCGATGAAGCCGCCTATTATCAATCCAACTACTGGAGCAAACAAAGCTAACGCTACAACAACTATAAAGCCAACAACTGTTCCCAGCATTGTGCCACCAAACATGACTTTTCACCGCTGTTTTATCGTGCGCGTGTTGCTCTTACTTTAGGTTCAAGCAGTGTCCAAAGCCACTCACTGAACTCACGCAGGTTCTTGGTCTGAATATGCACTTCTCCGGGACCTGTAATCTGGGTGACTAAGCCCTCGCCACTAAACAGTGTTTCTTTTAAGCCGCCAAACCGTGTGACTCTGTAGCTACAGGAGTCACTAAACCCGACCAAATGGAAGTTATCCACAATCAAGGTTTGCCCCGGCTGCAGGGTGTGCACGTCTATGGCTCCAAAAGTGTTAATGAAAAGTTGCCCACTTCCTGTGGCTTTAATCATAAACAAGCCTTGTCCAAAGAGACCTTTAGTGAAGCCTTCCCATTTCACGTCTAAGTCTATGCCCTGCGTGGAAGCGATATATGCGGATTTCTGGATAACGTAGCCTCTACCGGGGGTGACTTCAAGTTTTTCTATATCACCAACTGGTGCTGCTACAAAAGCGGCTTCTCCGGGGCCATTGACAGCAGTGTAATCGTTAACCCAAAAGGATTGCCCGCCCAAGAGTTTTAAGCCTATACTGCCAAGCAGGCTTTTTTCGCGTTTTCTTGTGTGGACTTCAATGTTTGGGTTCATGTAGGTCATTGCGCCTGATTCTGCGGTGATGGTTTCGCCTGGGTCAAGTTGAGTGAGTAGCATAGCGTATGAGGGTTTGTATTTAACTTCAAACTTCATCTCTTTCACTTCTATCTGGGTTACTTTATTCTAGTTTAAGAATTTATGGATAACTTGCAGGGTCAAAGAGCAAAATGGGTGTTTTAAGGGGTTTTATGCGTTACTTATAATAGCTTCCTGCTGCACAATTGCAAATAATAGTTTCAGGTTTGGCAAGAATAATGGTTCGTGGCTTAACAAAGCACTCTGCATTTAAAGTAATAAAAAAAACATATAGTTTAGCACTAATCTTCAACGCCTTCTTCACAATCGCCTGCGCAACCGAACTCCTCGCAGGTTTCTACCGTGCTGCACCATACTGGCATCCTTTTGAACCCTACCTTGCCGACGGCAATCTGCTCTGGATAATGGTTATAGCTGCACTTGTTAACATTTTTCCCAGCGCCAGTATCGGACGCGCAATCCACACGGGACGTTTCCTGTTCCATCATTACGTCTATGGCTTTGCAGTTCTGATTTTAGCCTGCATCTACGTGGTTGCCTTCACACCCGTTTCCATAGTTAATCTCTTCTTGGTTGGAACCAACGATGTTCCCGTTAACATTGGGCGCTTCTTTGTTTTAGGTGGTTTAACCCTGTTTTTGGATGATTTACCAGACGTAAATAAGCGCGTTGAATCAGGATTAAACTGGCTAAAACGTCAAGCTTACCGTGGACGCAAAATAATCTTTGGTACCCAAATAGTTATGGGGATACTTTCAGTGTATCTTCTCTTTGCTATCACTATTTGGACAGTTGGAAGCCTCAATAATTTACTGTTCAACTCTTTCCTAATCGGCACACTTCTAGTAACGTGCATAACTACCTTTGCGCACATAAAACGCCGTGACTGGCTAAAAATTACGCCTTAAAACTCGCTTCACGTTAGGGTTAAAGAGTTCTTTTTGTATTTCTTCAAGCTGCTTTTTAGTGTAAAACCTGTTGGTTTGCAATTTAGTTATGTAACTGGTCAAGTTTTGAGCCTTAACCACTGCTACCGTGGGACTCTTTAATTCCAAAGTGGCATGGTTGTTAGTGAAAACCACTATGCCCCCCACGTAAACATTCAAATCCCGCAGTTGAGGCGCAACATCAATAATGCGTTTGATTTTGGCAGCATTTCTTCGAACCTGCCGACTTGGACTCCCCATGTCACGCATCCCCTCTCGCTGCCAAACATCCCCATAACAGCTAATTTTGCCCTTCCAATTCTTGGTTTCCAACACGAACACACCGTTTGGGGCAAGCAGGATGTGGTCGATGTCTCCTCCTTTGTCTTTGAGGTAGAGGTTGTTGATTAGGGTGTAATCGCTGGTTAAGTTGTTTTTTAGTTGATGATTAACCGCTTTTTCACCATCAGCACCACCGCTGTACACCCTGTACTTGTGCATGAAAAAGTAAGCTAAAGCAGCAGGTGCAATACAAGCAAGCAAACCCGCGATTTCAAAAATGTCCAACGAAAACAGCAAAATCGCTCGAACACAAAAAACCACCAAAAGTAAACAGAAAACAACAATACACAAAACCGTAAAGGCGAGGTATTTTCTTTTCTGCTTTTTAACAAAGCTACTGGAGCCCTTGACTATTTTTAGAGATGCTTTTTTTGGTTCTTCTTTGGGTTTTTCTTTCTTTGATTTTTTCTCTTTTTTTGTGGGTTTGTTTGCAGTTTGTGATTGCTCTTTTGGTTGGTCTGCTTCAGTTTTAACGTCAGTTTTCTGCTCTGGCGCAACTTTGGCTTCCACGATGATTTGCTCTTCAGCAGTAGATTCCAAATTAGGTTGCTGTGATGTTTCTTTTGCAGCATCTTGTGGCTCAGCTGTCTTTGGTTGTTTCTTTTGGCTTTGCGGTTTGCGTTTTAGCGAGAGCTTTGGCATCTAACACATTCTCGTCTGGTTAATTATGTGGATTGAAGATTTATAGCTATGCAAAAAGCTACTTTCCAATATTATTTTTGTCTATAATAAATGAACTCGACTTGTCTACATCCCAAAACAAACTATCTCTAACGGGGCTACAGCTAGACGCACAGCTGGCAAAAACCGTTGACTGCTTGGATTAGTCCATGGTTGCAGTCAGTATTGTATTTTTAGCGTTGGCATATTTTGTTTGGGCAAAATAATTTTTAGGTAAGGGGAATACCGACTATTCCTGAGGCTATGCTGTCCATGCCGATTAGGATGAGGGCAAGTGAAACAAAAAAGGCGTAGGTAAAAATTCCGACGACAGGGAAAAATATTACAATCAAAGCAAACACCGCGACCAAGATGCCAAACAGAATAATTAGTGCTCTTAGAGCCCCATTTAGATTAGTTGCTGCTCCACCAACGACTAGACGCCCGATTGCGTAAATCAAAAGACCAATTCCGATTAAAATCGTTAAAGAAATCGTTGCAAACTCTGGAAAAAATACGACCAACAAGCCTACAATAAGTGCTATTACGCCTATTACTGCATTGCTTGACCTAGCTGAGTCTGGAAGTTGTGATGTGTATGCTGTTGCAAGCCGCAAGATTCCTACTGCAATTAATGCTATTCCAAACAGAACCACTAGGGTAACAACAGTTATGGTTGGATAAATCAAGGCTAAAATGCCCACTGCCAACGCGAAAATTCCCAGAATAATTTCTAAAACTCTATATCCAGCTGCAGACTTCTCATTGCTCAAAACAAAAAACTCCTGCGGTAAAACCTTGAATTTAAGACACAAACTGAAATAAAAATTAATGCTAAGCAAACAAAACAGCAACTATCTAAGCGACCATCTTTTGCGAAAACGTTATCTCCATAAACCACCGAAATAACAAGTGGGGAAGAAACAAGTTGGAGAATGACCACTACGCCTACATTTTAACAGTTAACGAAAAATACTGGAACCGCTTAACCCAAAAAAACAAAACCACCCTTGGCACCCACGTGTTCATCCGCAAAAGCCAAGTTCCACCCAAAACCACCACACAACTCCTCTTCTACGTTGCAGGAAAAAAGCAGGTGTTGGGCACAGCGGATTTCATGGAGCGCATAGTGGGGGATTCGCTGGAGTTGTGGCAGAAACTAGGCAGGGAATCCTGCTTTGAGGGGTTGGGTGAGTACATGCGGTTTGCTGCGGGGCGAGACAAGATGACGTTTGTGCGTTTCTGCAATCTCCAAGAAATCCAAACCCCTAAAGCCAGTGTGGAATTGGAGAAAATTGTTGGGTCACTGAAGAATTTGCAGTTTGGACGGTTCCTTGGTCAGCGTGAAGCAGCTTTTTTGGTGTAAAGCATTAAATTTGGGTCTTTACATTTTCTATTAATCGAGAGCGATAATGATGTTTCGTGTACGCGTAAACAAGATTGAATCCACAAAAGATTTAGACGGTAACTTAGGCAAAAGAATCGAACTGCTGGAAGAACGCGAAGTTAACCCGTACGTGTTAAGACCCCAGTCTGACGAGGCAAAAATGGCGCAAGAAGTCATGCAGGCGCTTCAACAGCAAATGCCTTTCCTACCCCAGCGAACCCAAATGGCAACGCCTAAAATCATTCTATTCCTCACTGAACCAGAGTACGACAGTTTTGGCATAACCTTTGACGTAAACCAAGTCTATGAGGTCGTGCTGGAGAACCAATCAATCCGGTTCATGAAAGTTTAAGCACTTCATTTCGCAGCGATGCTAATGCTGTATGCTTAGGGTGAAATGAGAGCACAAACATCATGTTCCGTATTGCACCGCTTATTTCCTCTAAACCTGACATTTTTCCATCATCACAATACAACGGAACAGGTTCCCCGCCGTTTCCTTCCTCATAATAAACGTAGATGGGTGAGCCTGTGCATTTGAGGCTTACCAACTCAAAACCCAAATTCAACTGTTTTGCGGTTTGCTGAGCTGCAGATGTTACTGCATCCAATCTGGTTTGTGTTTTTGTGCTACCTGAACTGTAAACCATCAATTTTCCACTGTTCACTAACACTTTTTCGCCTCACAGGTCTTCTTTGGGGTAAATTCCTTTTAAGTCAAGTCTTCAAAAGACCCATCTAAACCGTGGAGAGGCAAGTTAAAGCCAAGCATAAACCCTAAAAACCCCGCATACCAAACCATACCTCATGAACACACGAGCACACGTGTACGTAACGGGACTAGTTCAGGGCGTTTATTTTAGGCAAAACACTAAGCGGTTAGCTAAAAAATTTGGTGTAACAGGTTGGGTTCGCAACTTGCCCGATGGCAGAGTGGAAGCTACTTTTGAGGGCGAACAAGCCGCCGTGGAAGAGATGGTGCATTACTGCAAAGAGGGCACGATAAGGGCAAAAGTGACGGATGCACAGGTGTCGTGGGAACCGTTTAAGGGCGAATTTGCTGATTTTCAAATAGTCTAACTTAACGGTTAAATCATAAAGTGCACATGTTTGCCTATGAAGGTTCTTGGTTTAGTGGGCAACCCCCGAAAAGAAAGCAACACGGACTTGCTTGTAGATGCAATTTTGAAAGGCGCACAAGAAAAGGGAGCCAGTACCGAAAAAATTTACCTCTACAGAACAGAAATTTTGCCCTGCATCGACTGCAGAGCCTGCAAACGGGGCAACAACCAATGCACACTAAAAGACCAAATGCAAACACTCTACCCCAAACTTGAGGAAGCCGACGTTTTGGTTTTTGGGACACCCCTGTACTGGTATGGTTCCTCTGCAAAAATGAAACTGCTAATTGACCGCCTTCGCCCATACGTCGCGTCGATGAAGCTGAAAAGGAAGCGGGCTGTTTTGGTTGTTCCATCCGCGGAAGGTGCAGAAGCCTGCAAACCCACAGTTGACATGTTTAAACTGTCCTTCAAATATTTAGAAATGACTTTAGCGGATGTACTGTTGCCGTCTGCTTATGAACGGGCAGAAATAAAAAAGCAACCAGAAACACTAAACCAAGCTTTCGAATTGGGCAAAAACCTCAAGCTATCTTAAGGTTTCTTTTTTGGCACGCGAAAATGGCTTTCTTTGCCTGCGCTGATGTACTCGCCACCCATATCCCGCACTGCCGACGCGACCCTTACAAAATTTGTACCCAGATACTCTTTAGGTTTAATCATCACGTATTCTCCTTTATCTTCAAAACCCATGCGTGTTTCAAGTTCTTCAGGGAAGGACATGCGAATATCATCCAGTGTGCGGGTTTTTCCTGACGGCATCGCTGATGCAGGGTTTGATGTTGATGGTTGAGTGATTTGTCCCACTGCGAGGCTTTTTAGAGAAGCAGAAACTGTGCGTAGTTCCGTTTGGATTTTGCTTAGTTGACCTGTGAGTTCTTCGACTTTTTGGAGCAGTTGACCAAGTTTTTCTTTGTCAGCACTCAAAGCAGATACCCTTTAAACCCATACTAGCTAAGAAACTTAATAAATAATTAGGCAAAACCAAACCAAATCCTTTTTTGCATCTGCTAACTGTTGTTTTTTATGGTTTACACGTTTTTTCCAATAATTTTAAGTTCTTAAACTGGCATAATTTTAGGAGTACTCAACTGTTTTTTAGTAAAGGTTGAGATGAGGGTTAAGTTTGGGTGAACAGAGGAAAGCAAAGGCATTTTTGGTCACTGTTCTTATTTTAACGTTGACCTTAGCTACTGGTGCCGCTGTATATTTCGCAGCTAAACCTGCGGGTTCCAGAGAGGTTTATGTGGGCATGAATATTGCCTACGGCGGCGAAGAAACAGCTATTCACATAATAGACACAGTCTCAGATTATGTTAACTTTGTAATTCTGGGTTCACTAAACCTAACCACTGATGCTGAGGCGCTGGGCAGAGTTTGTGATTACATCTACCAAAAAGACCTAAGCTTCATAATTTATGTTGGATTTTCCAACAGCAACGATTTAGTTCCGCCTAGAGGACCAGATGAGAACTTCTTTAGAGACGCCACTCAAAAGTACGGGGATAGTTTTTTGGGAGTTTACCTGTTTGATGAAGTGGGCGGGAAACTAATTGATGGCGCTCACTCCGTGGATGTTTCCAAAGCAACAACCTACACAGAAGCAGCCAATACCTACATTCTCCATTTAGGCTACTTCCTTAGCAACTACAGCAGCCACTATGAACCCCCAGAACTAAAACTGTTCACTTCAGATTACACGCTTTACTGGTACGATTATGCAGCAAGTTATGATGTAGTGTTTGCCGAGTACATCGGGACAGACAGCAAAGAAATTCCAACGGGGCTGTGCAGGGGAGCAGCAACGGCGCAACAGAAGGAGTGGGGAGCAATGTTGACTTGGTCAAACTATCAGGACTTCATTGATACACCCCAGCAAATATACGAAGATATGGTTTACGCGTATGATAATGGCGCCAAATACATTGCAGTTTTCAACTCAGCCACTGACCACACCGAGGCAGAATATGGCGGATTAACCAATGAACATCTGCAAGCCATGAAAAACTTTTGGGAATACAAAAAAACCCATCAACCAAACCCACCAGCCACCACAGCATATGTGCTTCCCAGAGATTACGGGTACGATTTTAGAAGACCCGACGGGTACATATGGGGAAAATGGCCTGCTGACTCGCTGACATCGCAAATATGGAACAGCCTAAACGTGCAACTGGAAAATCATGGTCCAAGCCTTGATATTGTGTATGAAACCTTGACAGATAACTATCCGGTAACTCTGCCCTATGATAGGCTGATTTACTGGAACGGAACAATAGTCGAAAAGTAAATGGTTAAACTTTAACATGGTTAATGTCAAAAGGCATAGTGATTAGCGGATAATTATCCCTATTGCTTTTTATTATGTAAGGTGTATCGCCAACGCCATCGCCATTTCCGTCAGTGCCCGTATAATCGCTCCAGTAATTGCCAACCTGCCCATTATCCCAACTGTTAACGCTTTGGATCACATCCCAGTTAAGCCTGTAATTCTTATGATTACTCGTAAGTACATTGTAATAGAAAAGATTGTTTTGTGCAATTAGTTCGGTACCGCCAATAACAATTCCGTATCTGTTAAAATCGGTGATATAATTATGATAGAAGACATTGTTTTCGCCTTTGCCCATTATGATGCCAGAAGGTCCTGGTCCTTGCATCAGATTTCCAGTAATGGTATTATTTGAGCAATCAACAGAACTGTAAATACCAAGCCAAATGGTAGTGCAGACATTGTTGATTATGTTGTTTGAGGAGGAATCCTGTAAGTAAATGCAGTAGAAGGTGTTTTCCTCGATTATGTTGGTTGAACCTTTTAGGGTGATTATCTGACCCTGTTCTCGACCAAGATTATTTCTTGCAATTGTACAAAATGAACCTGTGCAGGTTAATTCTCCAGAAATTGTGTTGTCACTGATAGTTTGATAAGAACCAACAATTTCTACGGATGTGGGTATAGTGTTTTTTGAGAGTGTAAAGTATGAACCCTCTAAATTAACTGCGCCGGAATCAAATGAAAAAATGTTATCTGAAATTTTGATATGGTCACCTATTGCAGAAATTCCACCTGTTGAAGAAATTGTGAACCCGGATAGTTCCACGTTGCTAGACTCAATTTTTATTCCTAAGTCGGGCACAACTTCAGGAATATACAGATTATATACAGTGACCATGGGGGTGGTTATAATTACCTGCACAGTTGCACCCTCTTCACTTATCAATGTTAGAGGTTTATCGAGTATAAACTGGGTTTCTGAATAAGTTCCAGCCCTTACAAGTACGGTATCTCCAATGGTTGCGTTGCCTATTGCCTCAGTGATTGTTGAATAATCATCTGGAACAGCAATATCATACACCTGATTTTTAGGAGTCGGGGAAGAAGTGAATGTTGAAAACACTACAGAAGCCCCAAATACAGAAGAAACCAATAAAATAACAACGAAAACAACAACTACAAATTTCATTTTTTATCCCCAATCATCACATTTTCAATTAAAGCTGAAAAAATATAATATTAAAGATTTTTTGTCAAGATTTCTTGACTAAGCTAAGTCAAATTTTCCTGACTAAAAAGAAAACAAAAATGAGAATAGGGGGTTAGTGGCTGTAGAGTTTTGCGTATGGACGCTTTGAGATTGGCAGAATCTTTAGGAAGGGCTTGTTTAGGATTTCCTTTGAATCCATTCCGAAGTGTGCCGCGTACTCTTTGACTAGGGCTTCGATGACTTGCATGTCACGTTTACCCGCAGGTAAAGTCTTAGTGCCCAACTCGGGGGTTAAGATGTCTCCGCGCTCGTAGATGACGCCGCCGTGCATACCTGTCGCAACGAACCGTGCATTGCTCTTCTCGCCATCTTTTAGGTCTAAGCCCAAAATAACGATGATGCCGCCTGCCATGTACTCCGCCAAAAAGTCGCCGGCTGTTTGTCCAACAACAATTTTGGGGGTTTTCTTTTGGTACTGCTTCATGTGGATGCCAACGCGGAAGCCCACGTTGTCGCGGACAAAGATTTTGCCGCCTCGCATGGAGTGCCCTGTTAAGTCACCTGCGTGACCTTCAACAACTATTTCGCCTTCATCCATAGTGTTACCGCTTGCATCCTGTGCACTGCCGTGAACTATTACTTTGGGTCCACTCATGAAAGCGCCCAAGTCGTTGCCTGGTGTGCCGTGGATTTCGATTTGCAGGTTTTTGTTGAGGTCGGTTCCGATATAGCGTTGTCCGCAAACATTGTTGATTACAAGTTTTTCTACGTTAGAGTTGCTTACGATTTGTCGTAGTATGCAGTTTAGGTCTTTGTAGTATAAGTCTTCAGAGTCCACTGTTGCGGTTTTGCCTTCAATTTTTACTCTTCAACTGTACTCTTCAGGTAATTCTAACTTTGTTTTTTGTTGGTCACTCATTGTTTTATTCTCCTGCCATTTTAACGCCTAAAATCTTCAGCTCAGTATCAGTTAAGCCGACAGCACGAAGCGCTAAGCGGTTACCGCGTAAGCTTTCAATAGCGTTGATGTCCATGCCGCCCATCATGTCTTTGATTTCGTGGCTCCAACCGTGAAGCATGTTCACTAATCGTCGGGTTGCAATATCGGGGTTGACACGTTTGCTAATCCACGGATCACTTGTCGCAATACCCCATGGACACTTTCCAGTGTAGCACCGTTGACAGACACTGCAGCCGATGGCAACTAACGCGGCAGTACCAAGGTACACTGCATCAGCGCCCAACGCAATTGCCTTAAACACATCCGAGGAACTACGGAAGCCACCTGCTACAACAACTGAGGCATGGTTGCGTATGCCTTCATCACGTAGCCGCTGGTCAACCTGTGCCAGTGCCAACTCGATGGGTATGCCCACGTTGTCACGGATAGCTTTAGGAGCCGCACCTGTTGAACCTCGAACACCATCCATAGCAATAATGTCTGCGCCTGCCCGTACCATACCGCTTGCAATTGCTGCGATGTTGTGGACGGCGGAAACTTTCACTATGATTGGTTTGGTGTAATTGGTTGCTTCTTTTAGTGCATAGATTAATTGTCGCAGGTCTTCGATTGAGTAGATGTCGTGTTGTGGGTAAGGTGAGAGCGCGTCTGCACCAGTAGGTATCATGCGGGTTTTTGCCACAAGCTCAGTGACTTTTTCTCCAGGTAAGTGTCCGCCGATGCCTGGTTTTGCACCTTGTCCAATTTTGATTTCCACAGCTGCACCTGCGTTTAGATATTTGGAGTGCACACCAAAGCGTCCTGAAGCAACCTGAACAATGGAGTGCAAACCATACTTGTAGAGGGACTGGTCTAAGCCGCCCTCGCCCGTGTTAAAGTATGTACCACATTCAGTTGCTGCCCGTGCTAAGGCTTGGTGAACGTTTAGGCTGATTGCGCCATAAGACATTGCCGAGAACATTATCGGAGTGTCTATGCAAAGTTGAGGTGTTAGTTTGGTTTTGAGTACTGGTGCATCATTTTCGTATGCAATGTCTAGTTTGTCTGGTTTTGTGCCAAGGTATGTGCGGATTTCCATTGGTTCTCGTAGGGGGTCAATGGATGGGTTTGTGACTTGGCTGGCGTTTAGTAGTAGTCGGTCCCAATAGGTGTAGTTGGGTTTGTCACAGCCCATGCCAGTTAGGATGACTGCACCGCTTTCAGCTTGGCGTTTGAGGTCGCGGATGGCTTCCATGTTCCAGTTGGCGTTTTCGCGGTTTGCGGTGGGGTTTTTGCGGATGGTTATGGCGTGTGTTGGGCAGAAGGTGACGCATCGTTGGCAGTTAACGCAGTTTTCGTCTTTGCTGCAGATGCGGTCTGTTTCTTCGTCGTAGTAGTGTGTGTCGTATGTGCACTGGTTAATGCATACTTTGCATTTTATGCATCGTTTTTCGTCGCGTTCAACTAAGTATTCGGGTTGAACATAGCTTTTCATTGAGTTACGCCTCCAAGGGTTTTGGTTTTTAGGGTTTTTAGTCTGCCAATCACGGGTTCGCCGCCTCTTGGAGTCCAGAACTTGTCTAGTTGTGGAGAAACCAAGCGAATAGCCGCTTCTTCAGATGACATAAACAGTACATCACCTTTGGTTGCAGCAACCATGGGTCGAAGCTTGATGCGGTCAGTTAAACCTATCATTTCGCCCTGATGAGCAATCACTATACTAAATGGACCATTCATGAGTAGGCTACCATAAGTTTGTCGCAGACCACGCAGCAGTTCTGCCTGTTTTGGCTCCATGCTGTCGATTTCGCTCCACAGTGGAGAAGCAAACACTTTGGTTACTAATTCAATGGGCAGTTTTTGTCTGCGCATCAACAGGTCTACCGCGTAGGCTAAGACTTCAGTGTCGGTTTGCAGGGTGCATTTATAACCGTACATTTCTAGGTAGCGACGGTTTATGCCGTAGCTGGAAAGTTCACCGTTGTGAACCACTGACCAGTCCAAAATGTTAAATGGGTGTGCTCCGCCCCACCATCCGGGTGTGTTTGTTGGGAAACGGCTGTGGCATGTCCAGAGGTAGCCTTTGTAATCTTCAAGACAGAAGAAGTCTGCTACGTCCTCAGGGAAGCCGACGCCTTTGAAGACGCCCATGTCTTTGCCGCTGCTAAACACGAAGGCTTTGCCTGTTTCAGTGTTTATGCGCATTACGGCATCGATGATGTAGTCTTCTTCGGATTGGCCTTCGGGTCGGTGTTTTTTGGGTTGTACAAAGTAGCGCCACATTTTGGGGGGGTTGTGTACGTTTGCGTGTCGAGTTTGCATTTCTTCGTCATAGGTTATGTCAAATCGTGATGCAAGGGTGCGGTCAGTTTTTTCTTTAGCGTCACGACTAAGGTACATGATGTGCATTGCATAGTAATCTTTGAATTGGGGATATAGTCCGTAAACTGCAAAGCCTCCGCCTAAGCCGTTGCCGCGGTCATGCATGTTGGCTATTGCGCGTACGGGGTCTTTTGAGCTGATCTGTTTGCCACTTGTATCCATCATTGCAAAGATGGCGCAGCCTGAAATGTCTTTTTCTTGCCCGAACGGGTACATTATTTTGAAGTCATTACTGTCCATTATATGGTCACACCTATTTTCTTTTGTAAACTTGCAGGCAACGCTGCCAGTGAGAAATCATCGGCCAACAGTCTTGGCTTATACTTTTTCACGTTCACCGCTTCCTTCATTAATTTATAGAGCAAACCTGCCTTACTGATGTTACCAAGCAAAGTTAATCCTACGATAAAGTTGTCTTTTAGCACGATTTTCTGGTAGACACCTTTTTGGGGTTCATGTTTTGTGAGGATTTCAAGGGTTGGGTCATCTTTGGGGTTTGCCATGCCAATTGACACGATTGGAACACCAAAATACTTCAGACTGCTCATGTTGGTTCCACCACAGTACATGGTTTTAGAGCCTGCCATGTTGTAACCTGCAGTTTGACCTTCCAACACTGCAAGAGGCCAGAGCGGTAAAAGCCGATTCTGCTTTAGCACAAAATCGTACGCTTCCGCCACGTCCCCGCTTGCGTATATGTCGGGTATGTTGGTTTGCATGTAATTGTCCACGATTATGCCTCGGTTGGTTTTAAGGTCGGTTCCTGTGGCTAGCTCGGTTCGGGGGATAACACCGATTGCTGCAATCACGATATCACAGGGTATAGTGACGCCTTTGGTTGTGATTACTCCACCAACTACACCTTCGTTACCGTCTTTGCCAATGATTTTTGTGACGGATTGTCCAGTTGCAAAGTTTACGCCTGATGCTCGGATTTGGGCTTCAACTATGTCAGATGCTGTGGCGTCAAGAAGCAAACTTAGGATTTTATCCTGCAACTCAACCACAGTAACTTTTAATCCACGCTTGGTTAACGCGTCGGTTACGCTGATGCCGATTAAGCCTGCACCGATAACAACGGCGGTTTTGGCTTGTATGGCATCGATTTTTTCAGCTAAACTTATCGCGTCCGCGATTGTTGTGAATGTGAATACGCCGTCTTTTTCTTGACCTTCCATCTTTGGAACAAAGGGCTTGCCGCCTGTTGCAATCAAAAGTTTCTCATAGCTTATTTTTTCGCCATCAGCTAAGCTAACGGTTTTTTCGGCTGTGTTTAGGCTGACGGCTTTTTTGCCAAGACATGCTTGGGCATTGTTTGTTGTCCAGAAACTGTCGTCTTTGCATTTCATTTTGTTAACGTCTGCTTTTCCGCTGACGTAATCGCTAATCATTGGGCGACTGTAATCTGCACATTGTTCTTCTGTGATAATGGCTATGCTGCCTTTGGGGTCGATTTTTCGTATGGCTTCAACAGCGCCTACACCGGCGGCTGAAGCTCCAATAATAACGTACTTTGGCATTAGGGTTTCACCTCTTTGAAGACCAATGCCTCATTTGGGCAGTTGGCAACACAAGCTGGTTCGGTTAATCCTTGGCATAGGTCGCATTTTGCTACTACATGGCCTTCTTTGTCCATTTTTATGGCGCCATAGGGGCAAACCATTATGCAGGTCCAGCAGCCTATGCATTTGTCTTTGTTGTGTTTTACTTCGCCTGTTTTGGGGTCTTTAGTCATTGCTCCTGCTAGGCAGGCGGTTACGCATGGGGCGTCTTGGCAGTGGCGGCACTGAATTGCGAAGCTAACGGGTTTGTCGCGTTGGACGGTTACGCGGCTGATGGGTTTGGGTTGTTCGCTGGTGTAGGCTTTGATTATGTCTTTTGATTTTGAGTGGGCTACTGTGCAGTATACTTCACAGAGTCCGCAGCCGATACAGACCTCTTGTTTTGCGAATATTTTTTTCATGATTAAACCTCGGGTTTTTTATTTGTTTAGCGTGAGCGGGTGAGCATAAAAACATGTAATTCGGCGTCTTTTGTGCATAGTACGCCTTTGCTTGTTGTTGTTTGCTCACCTTTTTTGATTATTGCTTTACATGTGTTAACTGACATTTTATCCACTACTACGGGGCATTTTCGCCATCAAGTATCATGTATTCTATATAACCTTACTGAAAATCATTTATATGTAAGTTAATGAGACATGTAATATACATGAAATATATACCAAAGGGAACATAAAATGGCAGAAAAAGACCTAGGCTACAGACGAGTCCAATGTACAGGAAGAGGCAGCTACATCATCAGCCTACCCAAAGAATGGGTAGAAGACATAGGCCTAAAACGAGGAAGCGAAATAGCCTTCAGCCTACAACCCAACTCCACACTCAACCTCATCCCCAGAAAAATAATGGAAAAAAACGGACAAGACGACAGCTTAAAACCCAAAGAATACTACGTCAACGTAGACCCCAAAGAAACCCTAGAAGCAACAATACGTATGATACGGGCATTATACGCTATCGGAGCTGACATAATCCGAGTACACTTCAAAAACCCACCCGAAGGAATCACCAAATACAAAAACGAAATAAAAACCCTAGCCCGAGACAACTTCTTAGGCTCAGAAATAATCGAAGAAACAGCAGACGAAATAACCCTGCAAATCCTAATCAAACACAGCGAATTCCCCATCGAAAAAGCCGTCCGCAGAATGGCAATCGTGGCACTCTCCGCAAACCGCGACGCCATCTCAGCCCTAAAAGACCAAAACACCAGCCTACGCGACAGCGTAAACAATGCCCACAACGACGTTAACCGCCTTGGCTTATACATTATCAGGCAACTAAAATACGGCATAGAGCGTAATTTGTATCGTGAATTGGGTTTCCGTAACCCCAAAGAGTTCCTGCTCTACCGCATCGCAGTAAATGACATAGAAAGCATCGGCGATAACGCCATGAACATAATCACAAACCTATTCACGCTTCAAAAACTCATCAATGAAGAAACCCTCTACATCAAAGAACCCATAGACGAAGAAATCTATAACCAACTCGTAAACTTTAGCACACAAGCCCATCAACTCTACGATGACTCAATCAGAGCACTCTTCAAACGCGACTACAAAGACGCAGAAAAACTAATCAGCAAACGTGAATCCATGATACCCCTAGAAAACGCGCTTATACTACTCATGTCCAGCAAAAAACTTGACCCCAACGTGCTCAGTGTACTCAGGCTGATTTTTGACAGCGAACGTCGCATAATGGACTACAGCAAAAACATGGCAGAACTCACGCTAAACCGAACCGTGGAGGAACTCTGCTCAACATTAACATACAAATAATCCACCAACCTATTTGGAGCCTATTAGAAAGTCTATGCAGAAACCATAGAGGGGTCTACCTGAAAGCAAAGGGCAAGGTTAGATGACGTATGTTTCTTGTATAGTCACTAATCCGTCATCGCCGATTACTTGTTTGAGTTCGGGCAGTATAGGTTCCAGTTTTTCTTGCAGGTCGATGACTTCGATGATTAGGGGCATGTTGATTTGGACTCCTTCAAGGTGCATTGTGGATTTTCCGCGTTTACCGAACCCGTTCACGCCAGTCCACACTGTTGCACCCTCGATTTTGTTTTTGACAAGCAGTTCCATAATCAGGGTTTGTAATCGTTTACCGCCTAACTCATCGTTCTTTTTGATACGAATCGTTAAGTCCCACATTTTTTGCCTCAACGAACCAACCTCTCCATTATAACGTCGCCTAAGGCTCTGCCACCCATGACCGCAGCTAAAGATAAGCTAACGTTTGCTAGTATGTTTAGTGCAAGAAGGCTAAATCTGTTCGCATCCAAGAGATTGCTGGTTTCCAGTGCAAAGGAACTCATTGTTGTAAAAGAGCCACAGAAACCCACGGCGGTTAGTAGGGTGTATTTTGAGTCCAAATTCAAAGTCAACGCCAACACTGAGAATAGACCTAAAACGAAGCTGCCTGCAATGTTTACGGCTAAAACGTTTAGGGGTAAGCCGTAGAAGGTTTTGGGTGATTCTACAATTATGTATCTTAGGTATGCGCCTGCTACTGCGCCAGCTGCCAAGAGGAGGAATTCTATCATTTTCATGTCTTAACCTCATCGTTTGGTAGGCATTATCAGCAGCTTATTGGCGCGGTTTAGGCTTCTGCCTTGGCTAATGCCATAGCCACCTCAATTTCTCTTTTGCAAGATTTTAAGTTTATCGCAGCCAAACAGTGGATTGCACCATTTTGTACCTAAAAATAGCTGATTCATCTACTTTGCTTTAAGCTAATTCCTATATATCACCATTCCATAATCAACACTTGACATAAAAGATGACGCTTGAAACCTTTGACGTAGCAGTAGTTGGGCACCTCTGCATAGACACCATAATGCTTCCAAGCAGAACACAGCCCTTCAGGGTTTTAGGCGGCGCAACCACGTATACTTCATTTGCTGTCAAGCATCTTTGCGCTTTACCCGCAGTCATCTCTAAAATCGGAGAAGATTTTCCCCAAGCATACCTTTGGTGGCTACAGCAAGAAGGCATAAACACTTCTGCAGTCAAAATATCCCCAAATGAGCAATCAACCAGTTTTCAGCTTCAATACAGCAGTGACCTCAGCGAGCGCACCCTGACACTTAAAGGGCAAACATCCCCAATCACCATAGAAGATTTACCCAGCAATTTCCACTCAAAAGCGATTCACATAGCACCTATAGCAGGCGAAGTCAGCTACGAAGTTGCAGAACAACTAAAAAGCTGCGCGGACATGCTCTCACTTGACCCTCAGGGGATACTGCGAAGTTTTGATGACAAGGGAAAAGTTGGAATAAAAGAGCAAGTTGACAAGAAAATTTTGGAGCTCATCAACGTTTACAAGTCCTCAATAGATGAGATTACCCTGTTAACTGGGCAAACTGAACTGGGCAGGGCAATCAAAGAAGTGCATGATTTAGGCGTCGAAACAGTGATTATCACCATGGGAACCAAAGGCGCACTGCTGTCAACTCAAGGAGCCCAACATAATATACCCGCCTGCCAATCCGAAGTGCTTGTTGACCCAACAGGTGCAGGAGATGTCTTCATAGGAGGTTTCATAACTGAATACATCCAGAAAAAAGAGCCGCTTTGGTGCGCGTGTGTGGGTTCCGCGGCGGCATCATTGGTTGTTGAAGGGTTAGGTCCCACCTATTTTGGAAACCCGCAGGATATTTACTGGCGGGCAAATAAAATCTTCAAAAAAGAAAACTAGTTTTGCTTTTGCATTTCCTACAAAATCTTGGGTAACTCTCCGTATTTTGCTTTATCATACGGGACAGTGTCTTTGCGGTAAATCTCCATTGCTTTCTTTTGCCCTTCCTCAAATGTCATATTCCAATCCTGCTTTACATGAAAACGAGTGTACTCTTCTAGACTATTGAAGCGGGGGTCACGGTTTACTTGGAAGTTCCAGAACATGCGCATAAGCATACGTTTGGGGGTTTTGATGTTGCAGTGGAAAATGTAGGGTTCATGCCACCGCAGAATCTTATACCATGGTGGAAAACGGTGCCCCCAAATGCTGTCACCTGTAACTTGTTCCCACGAGTTGTCTTTGAGTTGCCAACGCAGTTCAGGACTAAAAGTAAAAATGCGGGCCTCATAGATGCCAAAGGGGCAACTTTTGGGTTGACTGTTCAGGTCAACTTCCAAATTTATACGGGGCACATCAATCACGTAGTAACGGTTCTTATCCAACCTGTTTAGGCGTCCAATCCATTCCTGCAGTGCCTCTTTGCTTTTTATAACGTAGTCGCTGTCCCATTTGAAAACCCATCGATAACTTGTGCATGTTAAGCCGATGTGGCATGAAAGCGCGAAAGCGTTGGCACCTTGCCAGTAGAAGCGTATGTGTTTAATTTTGCTGTATTGTGCGGCGAGGTCTTGGATGATTTTTGTGGTGTTATCTTCTGCGCTGCTGTCTACAACGATGATTTCGTCAGCGACATCAACAATTGAGAGAAGGCTGGCTTTAATCCATTGTTCCTCATCTTTAACGGGAACAACAAAGCTTACGCCATCTTTGTGGTAGCGGGGTTTTTTGACCAGCCCAAGTTTTGGTAAAAATGAGGCAACATTTCTGATACCTAATATCACTTTGTCTTTTGAGGTGATCGTGTCGTCCAACGTTTTCCATCCAAGAGAGATTTATTATAGGATTAAGTACATTTGTGTTTAACTTAATTTTTAACTTTACCACAAAAACAAAAAATCAACCCAAAGAAACAAGATTGAAAATTGCAAAACATATATCTCTAAACGCAATACACAATAACCCATCAATAAGACAAGCACAGGCGAAACGATTTGGGCAAAATAGAAAAAGGCATTAACTGTAACGTTTCAGGATGCGACAGTGAAGCTGCACGCTCAATATCAGCAGACAAAGTCAAGGCTGCTGGCTTAAGGGTTAGCGGCGCAGAAAAACGTGCTTACCTATGCAAAGAACACTACAAAGAATACAAAAAGAAAAGCAAAAAAGACAAGCAACTTGACAAGTGGCGCTTTGGCTAAAGGATGAATTGCACATGAGGATTCTACAGTTACACTCAAACTCCATAGTTTTTGTTCCCGTTGAAAAAGAAATCAGCATCGCAGAGGAAGCTGAGAAAAAAGAAACCCGCGTTGAAGAAGTCGTGGTTTTATTCACCGCCGTTGAAGAAGGCGACAACACTGAAATGGCACAGAAAGCCATCAATGACGTCCGCGCTTTTCTTGGCAAACTCAAAGTCAACAAAATCCTCATCTACCCCTTTGCACACCTAAGCAGCAAGCTTTCCCAACCAAACGAAGCCCTCAAAATCATCAAAGCAATGGAAACCTACGCTAAAGAAAAGGGTATAGAAACATATCGTGCACCGTTTGGATGGAATAAGCAATTCACCATCTCCATTAAGGGGCACCCGTTGGCTGAGCAGGCACGCTCCTACGCACCCACACCGGCACCCCAAGCGGAAGCTGCTACGGGTGAAGCTAAAAAAGAGGAAGAACCAGTTTCCGCAGCACTCAAAGCCGAAGACACCCTAAAATCCTTCTGGCATGTTCTCCAGACTGATGGCTCGCTTGTGCCAATTGGAGAATACAAGTTCAAAGGGAAAAGTAACCTGCAAAAATTTGCGCAATACGAAATCAAAAAGGCACGCGCAGTCACAGTTATGCCGCCACATGTGCAACTCATGAAAAGGCTGGAAATTGCGGATTATGAGCCAGGCAGCGACCCAGGCAACATCCGCTGGTACCCCAAAGGACGCCTAATAAAATCCTTGCTGGAGCAGTATGTTTCGGCTAGGATTTCCGCGTATGGTGGCATGGAAGTAGAAACCCCATTAATGTATGACTTCAACCATCCAAGCCTATCCAGCTACCTAAACAGGTTCCCAGCGCGGCAGTACGTGCTCAAATCCGAAGATAAAGAACTCTTCTTGCGGTTTGCTGCATGCTTTGGGCAGTTCCTTATGGCTCATGATGCCCAGTTTAGTTACAAGCAGATGCCCGTTAAACTCTACGAGCTTACAAGGTACAGTTTCCGCCGAGAAAAGAGCGGTGAAGTTGTCGGGTTAAAGAGGCTTCGCGCATTCACCATGCCTGACTGTCACGCTTTTTGCACTGACCTTGAGCAGGCAAAATCCGAGTTTATGATTCGCTTTGACCTATGCATCGATGTGCTAGACAATATTGGCTTGGTAAAGGATGATTATGAGATTGCCATGCGCTTCACCAAAGACTTCTACGCAGAACACAAAGACTTCATCACTGGCTTAGTGCAAAAGTTCGGTAAGCCCATTCTTGCCGAAGTTTGGAATGAACGTTTCTTCTACTTCGCCTTAAAATGGGACCTTAACTTTGTGGATAACCAAGACAAAGCCGCAGCTCTGAGCACTGACCAAATCGACGTCGAAAATGCCAAACGCTACGGCATCACATACGTAGACGAAAAAGGTGAAAAACAGCACCCACTGATATTGCACTGCAGCCCAAGCGGCGCCATTGAACGAGACATCTATGCGCTACTGGAAAAAGCATACCGTGAACAAATGACAGGCAAATCCCCAATGCTTCCGTTGTGGCTCTCGCCGACGCAGGTACGGTTGATTCCGATTTCAGACAAGTTCATGGATAAAGTAGAGCAGTTAGCCGAACAAATCTGCGCTCACAGCATTCGTGTGGACATTGACGATTCAGCCTCGACGCTGCAGAAGAAGATTCGTGAAGCTGAGCAGGAATGGGTACCCTATATCATCGTGGTGGGCGAGAAAGAAATAGAGTCGGGCATGCTTTCAGTTCGTGACCGCGAGCAGAAGGGCAAACAGGAAAAACTGACCACAGAACAGCTAATCAGCAAAGTCACCGAGAAAATCGCGTGTAAACCTTTCAAGCCATTACCGCTGCCGATGTATCTGTCCAAGCGTCCACAGTTTCACGGTTGACAAATGAAATATATGGTTCATTGAGGCAATCCTTATCAAATAATCGAACAATATTGAAGCAGTTATCGTGAAGTGAAAGACAAATGAGCAATGAACTACAAGTTTACATAGACGGCAAATACTATCCCAAAAGTGAAGCAAAAATTTCCGTCTATGACCATGGTTTTCTCTATGGAGATGGCGTGTTTGAAGGCATCCGAGCATACAAAGGCGTAGTCTTCAAGCTTAAAGAGCACATTGACCGCCTCTACCGCTCCGCACATGCAATCACACTCAAAATCCCAATAACCAAAGAAGAAATGAACCAAGCCATAATTGAAACTCTGCGAAAAAACAACATGAAAGACTCCTACATCCGCCTAATTGCAACACGAGGAATAGGCGATTTAGGACTTGACCCCCGAAAATGCCCTCAAGCATCCATCATAATCATTGCTGACACCATTAACATCCGCTCAGGCAACGCTATAGAAGCAGGAATCACCACCATGTTCAGTTGGGTTAGAAGAAACCCGGTGGATGCAACCACGCATGAAATCAAATCCCTCAACTACCTAAACAGTGTTATGGGAAAAATTGAAGCCAATGCTGCAGGAGTTGACGAAGCTATCTGCTTAGAAAGCAACGGTTACATCGCTGAGGGCGTAGGCGAAAACGTGTTCATCGTCACCAACGGCGAAGTCATGACTCCACCATCCTCAACAGGCGCACTCGCTGGAATCACTGCTGAAGTCGTCACGCAACTATGCCAAAAATTGGGCATAAAACTGACAATAACCAACCTGACGCCATTTATGATATTCACTGCTGACGAAGCATTCTTCACAGGAACCGCCATGGAAGTTATCCCAATCCGCGAAGTCAACAAACGCCCAGTCGGCGAAGGCAAACCGGGACCAGTTACCAAACGGTTGATGGCGGAGTTCCAAAAAGTCATAGCTGACCCAGCCAACGGCACAGAAATCTAACTAAAAGATTGTTTGTAAATTTAGTAGGTGGCTACAAAATATAGAAGTCGGCAAGGGCATACTTTGCCGCTCTCTTCCTTTCTGTTGTATTGTTTTAAGGAGGTGGCGATAGTTTAACTGGGAGGTCTTCAGCTGGTTCTACCCTCAAGGGAATCTAAAAGTTAGCGTGCAGGTGCCTAAATTATGTTGCTACAGGTAGAACCAACCTTAGACCGAAAAAAGTTTTTTGAGTATGCCTTCACCTTTCTTTCTCCAGAGAACCTTTTGTGCGGTGAAAACTAATTAGACTTGTCTAGGTAGAATATGAACCCCCTGTAGAACTACAGTGTTACGGTAAAATCTAATTTTTTTGACTTACCTATTTTTTAACGTGATAAAAAGAAAGATTGGAACCCTTCAAAGGGGCTTATTTAACTGAAATGGGCAGTTTTGAGATTACAATAGCACAAAAACCCTGATACTACGTATAACCTGTATTTTAAACTCAACAGTGACCTGTACATCCACCAAGGGGTCTGGCAGTTGGTCCTAGCATTCAAGGAGTAAAAACACGGATTTAGACAGGGGGCCGCCTAAAACAAAGCTACTACGGATAGGACCAACCTCAGACCAAAAAAGCTTCGAATGTGTTCTCACGTCTGTCTCTCCAAAACCTTTCAGTGACGAAAACTAATTAGCATATCTTATATAGAATATAAAAAAACTATAGAGCCTAAAGGGAATTAGAAGAAAAATTTAGCCCTTGCCCACGTGCTCTGGCACCGACTTTTGGGGTTTCTTTTTCATAAACTGCTCCAACGCATTGTAGGCTTCCTCAAGCACATCAATAGGCGGCAAAAACACTATTCTTGCATGCCCATTACCATAGATTGGGTCAAACCCTGAACCGTTCACAATAAGCACGCCTGTTTCCTTAAGCAGTTCCGCAACGAAATCCATGTCTGTTTTCCATCTTGTGCCGACCTCATGGATTTTAGGGAAAATGTAAAACGCTCCCTCGGGTTTGCTGGTGCTTATGCCCTCAATTTCGTTTAGCCGTTTATATGAGAAGTCTCGGCGTTGACGTAACCTGTCCACGATGTCTTTGACAAAATCTTGCGGACCATTGAGTGCAGCGGTTGCGGCGATTTGCACGGGTGTATTGGCACATATTCGACTCCTGCATTGTTTTTCTACACCGTCCTTGAGCTGTTCAAGCTGTTTTCCCTCACCTTTAAAGTACATGTAGCCCAATCGCCAACCCGTCATCTGGTAAACTTTGCTAAACCCGTTCAAACCAACCACGGGCACATCTTTAGAAATGTTTGCGGCACTGGCGAACTCGCCCTCATAGGTTAACTGGTCATAAATTTCGTCACTAAACACTGGCAAGTTATGCTCACCTGCGAGGTCTATTATTTCTTTAAGTGTTTTTTTGTCATAGACTGCGCCTGTAGGGTTGTTTGGGTTTATGATTACGATGGCGCGTGTTTTGGGAGTGATTTTTTTGCGTAAATCATCAATGTTTGGGTGCCAGTTTTCCGCTTCGATGGTTTCGTATGAAATGGGTGTTCCGTCAAAGAATTGCGTATAGGAAATATAGGGTGGATATGTTGGTCCTGGAACGAGTATTTCGTCACCCTTCTCCACAATCGCGCCCAAAAGCATCTGGATACCTTCAGATATGCCATCGGTAACCAGCACGTCATCAGCTGTTATGTCAACGTTATTGATTTTTTTCTCCTTATGTGCGACTGCTTGCCTTAGCTCGGGCATGCCCTCGGAGGGAGAGTAGAAATTGTCCTCGTTGGCTATGGCGTTGCATGCGGCTTCTTTAAAGCTGGCAGGTGTCTTGAAATCGAATGCGGCGGGGTCGCCGATGTTTAGGTAATAAATTTTTTTCCCATCTTTAATGAGTTGTTTAGTGTAAACCATAACGTCACGTATGGCATACTCAATGTTTTTTGCGCGGTTAGTGACTTTGATTGCCAAGTAGGGTTACCTGTAACCCGAACCTTAGAACAACCAAAAAAATAAAGCTTACCCACTACAGCACGTATAGTTAAGCGATTAAACCGAAAAAAAATGAAAAAAGAAAACAGGACCTAATAGGACCTTGCGAAAAACACGTTTTCCTCTGCCTTTCTTCCACAATAAACACAGCCGCACGAGGGAACTTCTTTCTGGAATGGACGGACTCGGATGGTTGCACCAGTTTCCTCTTTAACCTTAGCTTCACACTCTGCGCTGCCGCACCATGCTGCTTTGACAAAGCCACCTTTGGAGACAATCACGTTTTTGAGTTCATCATAGGTTTGCACGGATGTGGTTAAATCCTGCATGACTTGGCGGGCTTTGGTTAGCATGTCAGCTTGAATATTGGTCATTAACTGGTCAATGGTTGCGGGGATGTCGGCGTCTTTAACGAAGAGTTTTTGCTTGTTATCGCGCCTTACCATTACAACTTGCCCATTTTTGACGTCTCGGGGACCAACTTCGATGCGTACTGGGACGCCTTTGAGTTCCCACTGGTTAAACTTCCAGCCAGGCGTGTACTCGTTACGGTCATCCAAAACCACACTGTAGCCTTTGGCTTGCAGGATTGTCTGGATTTCTTTGGTTTTAGCAGCGATTGCGTCGGCTTCTTGACCCTTGAATGGAATAGGCACAATAACAACATGAACAGGTGCAACTTTTGGCGGCAAAACCAAGCCTTTGTCGTCGCCATGAATCATCGTGAGTGCACCGATGGTGCGTGTGGTGATGCCCCAGCTGGTCTGCCAAACAAGATGGTCTTGCTTGTCCTCGCCGATGTATTTTATGTCAAACATTTTTGCGAAGTGCTGCCCCAGATTGTGGCTGGTTCCCATTTGAAGTGCTTTTCCGTCTGGCATCATGGCTTCCAGTGCGGTGGTGTATTCTGCGCCTGGGAATTTTTCGCTCTCCGTTTTTATGCCTATGATTACTGGGATTGCAAGATAGTTCTCCATTATGCCCTGATACATGTGCAGGGCATACATGACCTCTTCTTCGGCTTCTTCTTTGGTGGCATGTGCGGTGTGGCCTTCCTGCCACAAAAACTCGCGGGTACGCAAAAACAACTTCGTCGCTTTAGTTTCCCAGCGGACAATGTTGCACCATTGATTGATTTTCAGCGGCAAATCCCGCCAACTCCGAATCCACTTGCCAAATGTGGAGTACATGATGGTTTCGCTGGTGGGACGCACTGCGAGTTTTTCCTCTAAGGGAGTTTCTCCGCCCTGTGTAATCCATGCAACTTCGGGGGTGAATCCTGCGAAGTGTTCGGCTTCTTTTTTAAGAAAGCCTTCGGGTATGAACATTGGGAAGTACACGTTTTTGTGTCCTGTGGCTTTGATTTTTTTGTTGAGGATTTCTTGGATTTTTTCCCACATGGCGATGGCGTCTTCGCGGATAATCATGCAGCCCTTCACAGGCGCATAATCAGCAAGCCCTGCCTTTAGGATGACTTCAACGTACCATTCGCTAAAATTCTCGCTTTTCTTAACGGTAACCCCAATATCAGACATAACGATTCCCTTTGCCTTGTCTTATGTGGGTTGTGTATAAAACCATAACGGGCACTTTTAAGAAAAAAAGGTACATTACAAAAATTTAGAAGCCTGCAGCTATTGGGTTTTCTGGTTTAATGATTTCCCGTAAAAGCACCGTTGCATAGCAGCCCCGATGTAGCGTGAAACTCAAAGTGGCTTTTTCCTCTGAAACCTCGGCTTTGAAGTCCTTCACAGGTGTTAATGCTGCCCTTACGCCGCCTTTGCCACCCAAGTAAGAGAACTCGTTAACCGCCCGCACCTTGACGCCTTCCTCGTCGAGCACGCGCTGCTCAATTTCCCCCATCACGCCACCCGACAGTTTGCCTTTGGCACCAAACATGGGCAACGCCACACGCATCCGCCCCGCTGCCATTGCCTCATTGACTTTTGATAATCGCGCCTCTGTTGCAATTTCCGCCGTGTTCGCCATTGGCAGCCCGTTGCGTTCAACTCCAACAACAAAATCCCCCAGCAACGCCTCATTGAGGGGCAAGTCTGCTTTGATGCGTTCGCTAAGGAAACGGTTAAACAAAAACGACTGCTGCGCCTGAACAAACAGCGAAAGCAACTTTTGGGGTAACCTGCGGAATGCACCTGCAAAATCTGTTGGATTTTCGGATAGGTGCATTAGCATGTAGCGTTCATAACGAAGTGGCACGGGGAATTCTTGGAGGGCAGCTTTGAAGTCACGGGTTTCTTGCAGGTTAGTGCGTGCCTGCCTTGACGTTTCGCGCTCATACTTGCTGGGTTGAGCCAGAAAAGCCATCGCTGCGCCTTCGTAGTCGTCTTGGATTAGGTGTTTGCCAACAACATGGGTGATTGGGCGTGCAGTGCCGAAGCGTTGGTGCCCATAAAAGTTGGGTATGCCGCCTGCCGCATTGATTTGCTGCATGGTTTGACTGATTTGTGCTTCTATGGTTTCTTTGGGGACTTGTAGTTCGGTGATGTTTATGGTGAAGCTGTTTCCCAGTAGGTAATATGCTGTGAGGGCTTCACGGATATAGCCGATGGGAGTTAATTTGATGTCTTTAATGTCAACTTTGGCTGCTTCTTCTGCGGACACGTTCTCAAGCGTTAAATGCTGAGCAGTTACGGCTTTAGCATCTTTGATTCCCGCAGCCTGCACACGCACAGTCTCAACCCCCAACGCTTTTGCAAGGTTTTTCACTGCAAGTAACGTGTCCCAGTCCCGCTTCACCAAGCTGCAAAGCAAAAACCTCTGCCGGTTCTGCGAGGAACACAAGGCGCGGCTGGGAACCGTGCCATCAATTTGGGCTTTTGTGCCGTCCACAAGAACTTCTTGCACGACAAAATCGTCAATGCTTTTTCGGATTGCGCCGCCAGTACCCTCGGTGGTTGAAGCATAAATTTCCATTCCAAGAATTTTGTCGATTTCTGGAGCCTGCAAGGCATTCGCCTATAGAAGTGGAAGCTTCCCAGTTAAACGGTCAATTTTATCAGATGGGGCTGGACCAATCCCAAGACAGGTCACTGTACCCTCTGGAATCTCGGTCAATCCACGGTCAATAATTAGGGCATGTGGCAAACCTAAATCATCTGCGGCTTCTTCCAATTCGCTGAGTTCTTTTTCGCTGGGAACCTTCACCGCAATTTTTCGTTGCCCCTCGTAGAGCCACTCTTCCCACCACTTCTTATGATGCACATAAGCGTCCTGCGCGCTGGAAACAGCTGCGTGTCCTGCCTGAGCCGCGATTTTGCCTTTACTCATTTGTAGGTCTTTGCGGAACACCAGCACCTGCTTGTAGTCAAATTCGCTCATTGTTCTTCCCGACGATAATTTGGTGTGGAAGATTTTAAGGCTTTGCAGTCAAATAAGTCCAAACAAAATACGCCAACGCCGCAGCCATCGCAGGCTTCTTTGCAACCTGCAGTATCATTTGACCCTGAAAATCAATCTCCTCCACACTTGCCAATGCCCCATCAACGCCCAACCTTTTGCAGACACGCAAAACCTCATCCAACTTCGTATCCGAGAGCGAGTTGAGGAATTTTCGTAGACGAAGCATAACTGCAACGTCAAAATGTAGAGTTTCATTGCAGCGTTTCTGGTACTGAGCAAGCGCAGTTTGGGAGACATCGCCAGCTTTGAGGGCTGTTGCGGCTTCTTCCGCGGCGATTTTGGCGCAGGTTAACCCGAAAATGACGCCGCCGCCTGTGGTTGGCTTCACCTGTGAGGCGCAGTCGCCTACTGCTAAGAACCCGTCAGTGTATGCTTTGCTGATTGGTCCACCCAAGGTGAGGGCGTGATAGTTGATTTTGACTATTTTTGAACCCGCAAGTTGGGTTTTGGCGATGGGATGCTTTGTCATTAACCGTTCAAGCAGTGCCTTGGGGTTGCCAGTGGCGGTTGCTAAGCCCACTTTTGCTGTGCCGTCTGGTCGCGGGACCACCCAACCATAAAACCCATCCGCCACGCTCTGCCCGAGATAAACCTCAACCGCATGCGCCTCAACATTCTGCACCCTGTCAACTTCAGCTTCAACTCCGTACACGAGCCCTGAAGGTTTGAACGATTTTAGTCCTGATTGATGTAGAAGCCGTGAGGAGATGCCTTCGCAGTCAAGCACGATTTTTGAGGAGACAGAGGTGCCGTCTTTTAGGTTCACACCTTTAACTGCCCCATTTTTCAGGATTAGGGATTGCACAGGCGTGTCAAGGTGGTAGGTTGCGCCTGCGGTTTGGGCTTGAGAGGCGATGTGTTGGTCGAATTTTGCCCGATTCAAAGCACACGTAACGGGCGTTTTGAGTTTGAGGGCAAATTTGGTGCCTTGGGGCGAGTAAAAGTTGGCTACGTTAAACGTGTTCTCCACAATGCCGTTTGGCAATGGATAGTATCCTGCGGCTCGCAGACTTTTGATGCTTATGTGTCCTGTGCAGTGCGAAGGCAACCCAATAGTGGCGTGCTCTTCAAACACTTCCGCATTAACGCCCAACTTAGCTAACTGAAGCGCAGCGTAGGAACCAACTGGGCCACCGCCGATTATTAGAGCGTCTGTCTGCATTGGGCATCTCACGTATGGGTTATCTGTTGACTGTGCTATATAAGAAACAACTATTTGCTGTCTATTTGGAGCCTATTAGAAATTCATTGCAGAAACCTATAGAGGGAGGCGGTCCCTAATGGCAATTTTCAGGTCAAAACAGTCACTGCTCAAAGGGATGGAACAGAAAAACAACAAAAAATGTTTTAAAAATGGAAAAGGGATTTAGTGGACGAGTTCGATGCGTCGTTTGCCTCGTGACATGGAGGATAGACGGATTTTTTGGCTGACTTCAAGTTTGAGCAGTAAATCGTTGAAGTCTTTAAAGCCCATGTCTTCAAACTCGTCTTTTAACTGGTTAAATAGGTCATCATCGGTCATGTCGCCTTTTTTCCTGAGGATTTCTAACGCGACATAATGGGAGGGGCGGGTTTTCCAAGTTTTTATCTGTGGCATGTTTGTTTCGCTTCTCTTATGTTACTGGTGTTGCTGGTTTTTGTACTTGACGGATTTGCGCCATGAAACTCTTGTACCATTTCTCCATATCCGGCGTAATTGATGGACCCATCTCTTTCATTGCATCTTGGAAATCAGCCATGAAAACCTCAGTGGTCTTCACGTCTCGACGCAATGCATGCATAGCAGCTTCACGGCATAATGATTCAATATCTGCGCCAGAATAATACTTAGTCACCAACGCAAGCTGGTTTAGGTCCACGTCTTTTCCGAGAGGCATTCCCTTTGTGTAGAGCTTAAAGATTTGCGCTCGGCTCTTTTCGTCAGGTTCAGGTACGTAGATTAGGCGGTCAAATCTGCCGGGTCGAATCACAGCGGAATCCACCATGTCAGGTCGGTTAGTCGCTGCGATAACTACGATATCGTGAAGGGTAGTGATGCCGTCCATTTCGGTTAGGAGTTGGCTGATAACACGTTCTGAAACGCCGCTGTCGCTCATGCCCATGCCACGTCGTGGTGTTAGAGAATCGATTTCGTCAAGGAATATGACTGCTGGGGCTGCCATGCGGGCTTTGCGGAAGACTTCACGGATGGCTTTTTCGGATTCGCCTACCCATTTGCTGAAAACTTCAGGACCCTTAATGGATATGAAGTTGGCTTCGGATTCAGTAGCTACTGCTCGTGCCAGCAGGGTTTTGCCACAGCCAGGTGGACCATACAGTAGTATACCTTTTGGTGCGCGAATACCCAGACGAGTGAACAGTTCAGGGGTTTTAATTGGCCATTCCACTGCTTCTTTTAGGTGCTGTTTAACATCATCTAATCCACCTGCGTCTTCCCAATGCACAGATGAAACTTCAATGTAAACTTCACGCATAGCGGTTGGTGTAACTTCTTTGTAGGCACCCATGAAATCATCCATGTTAACCTCCATTTTCTCTAGCACTTCAGGAGGAATCCGTTCCTCTTCAAGGTTGATTTGGGGCAAGTAGCGTCTTAGGGCTTTCATGGCGGTTTCCCGTCCCAGCGAGGACAGGTCAGCGCCTGTGTAGCCATGGGTCATATCTGCGAGTTTTTTGAGGTCAACTCCCTCTGCAAGAGGCATCCCGCGGGGGTGGATCTGCAGAACTTCGTAGCGTCCTTTCTTGTCGGGGACGGCAATTTCGATTTCACGGTCAAACCTTCCTGGTCTGCGAAGTGCAGGGTCAAGTGCGCCTGGACGGTTTGTGGCTCCAATAACTATGACGTTACCTCTTCCACCTAACCCATCCATCAAAGCTAAGAGTTGCGCAACAACACGGCGTTCCACTTCGCCTGTGACTTCTTCACGTTTAGGCGCAATTGCATCAAGCTCATCAACAAAGATTATGCTGGGTGCGTTTTGTTGGGCTTGCTGGAAAATCTCGCGTAATCGGGCTTCGGATTCGCCGTAGAATTTGCTCATGATTTCGGGACCGTTTATGCTGTAGAAGTTGGCTTCGGACTCGTTAGCGACTGCTCGGGCAAGCAGGGTTTTGCCGCATCCTGGTGGTCCGTGTAGGAGTACACCTTTGGGTGGTTCGATTCCGAGGCGCTGGAAAAGTTCAGGGTGGCGTAGGGGCAACTCTACCATTTCTCTGACGCGTTGGATTTCTTCGTGGAGTCCGCCGATGTCTTCGTAGGTTGTGCGGGGTAAGCCTTTGCCTTCGGGTGCGGGTTCGTTTAGGATTGTTAGGCGGGTTTCCGCGGTTACTTTGATTATGCCATGGGGTCGGGTTTTGGATACTGTAAAGGGGATTGCGTGACCAAGCATCATAACCAGCGTGGTGTCGCCTTCAACTAAGGTGCGCTCCATCAAGCGGTTTTTGACAAAATTGGTGAAGTCATCATCAACGTTTAAACGCATATCCACAGGCGCAAGCGTGAGGCTCAGCGCGGTTTTGACTTTGGCGGGTCGGATAACGACGTATTCGTTTATGGCTACGCCGCAGTTTTTGCGTGTGAACCCATCAATTCTGATTATGTCACGGTTCTGGTCTTCACTGTACGCGGGCCATGCAATCGCGCTGGTTGTGCGTTTGTTAACGATTTCGATAACGTCTCCTGCGCTTATTTCCAGTTTCTGCATGGTTCGCTGGTCAATGCGTGCAATACCTCTACCAACATCACGCTGCCTTGCGTCTCCAACACGTAATTGAACTTCACTCATCGCTAAATATGTCTCCTGATAAATTGATGCACTGTTTCTTTTGGTTTATACCTATATAAACTTAAAGGAAGCTAAAAGAAAAGGGTTTAGGTGTAGGTTTAGGTGCAGATGGCAGCTTTAACGGCTGGTTCTGCGAATGTTGAAAGATTCTGCTTGGCTAACACCTGGGATTTTTCCGAGTGCAACCTCGAATTCTTCAACTATGCCCATCTTGTCTTCGGGAAAACGAATCTGAACAAGCAGAGCTTTGAGACCAAAAGCAACATCCTCGGTTCCCCAGCCTTCAATAGCGGCGGACTCGGGAAGGATTGCTTTGACTTTTTCTTTCATAGGTTCAAAGTCTTCGACGATGTCTTCAGGAAAAACCTTGTAAACAACAAGAATTGCGCCCATCACTATTCACCTTATGGTCCTTGGAACCCGCATTTGGGGCACCTATAGGTTCTGCCGAATTTGCGGCATTTTCCGTCGCGTTTAATCTGGATTTCTCCGCAGTTTGGGCACAGGAATTTTGTAGCTTCGCTTCCTGGCGCAATTGGTTTACCGCAGCTGGTGCAGGTAACCATGGATAATGCTTGTCTTTCAGTCATAAACGACACTTCTGTGCCGTGAATATTGTTGGGCTTCCTTATATCTGCTATGCTAAAAAAACAAAAATCAAAAGAGAAAAGAAGAAGCTACTGAATTGAGACAGTTTCTTTTTCAATAACGACTTTGTTACCTGTTTTGATTTTGCTTATGTCGATTTTGTCTACGAAGGGAATTTCACTGATGATTGCTCCGACTGCTACGATGGTTTCGGTTTCTTTGTTTATCATTCCTGCTGGGGCTACTCCGTTCTTTTTGAGGCGGTATAGTGTGTAGCTGCCTACTGTTGAGCCTTTGCCCTGCGGGAACACTAAGATTTTGTCTTTGATGCTTATGCCTTGGAGTTCGTGTCCTTTCTCAAGGATTACACCTGTATTGGGGTCAACGCCACCGTAGAAGCTAATTGGCATTGATGTGACAAGTGCTTCTGCTTCGGCTTTGCCCTTGTAAATTATTCTTCCGTTTAATTGTTCCATTTTCCAGTCACCGCTGCATTTACGCATTCGCGCATGCTGCCCATTTTTGTTTTCATAAGATTATGTCTTGAATAGAAACAACCCTTCGCCGACGTAGTTGCCAACGCCTTAAACCTACCCTTCAATGGCGCAACTGCCATGCAGGTGTCACAGGCGAATTTGTCGCCCGCTTGCTCGATGATTGCTGTGTAGCCGCGTTTGTCCGAAAGCTGTTTGGCGGTTCGAGACGTTGCAACCCAAAGTTCCGTGCCCGCTGCAACTTTTTTGCCTTTGATTAAGTCAGCGATTTCTTCGATTTCTTTGATTGAACAGTGGGGGCATCCGACGCAGACAAAGTCAATGTCTTCTACTTCATCGTTTATGTGGTCGTAGGCTGCTTTGATATCGGCTGCCTCAATCGTGACAGATTCTTGGGGTTTGGGCTGCAATTCTGCGGCTGGCGTAACACCATCAATGTAAAACAGGGGCTTAGCTCCATACGTGACTAAACTTGCGCCAAATGATTTCAACTCATCCAACGATGCAGTTTTGATACCTGTGATGTAGGGGATTTTGTTTTCCGCCTTCTTACCAATCGCGTACCCAAGCGCGCCCCAATCGGAGAGTTTACCTATTTCAGCGTCAACTTGAACACGCACATCTGGCACACGGTTCTCGTCCAAATGCAAGCCGTAGCATGGGGTTTTACCCACAAAGGCTGCCGCGAGTGCTGAGGGTCCGCCTTCTCGGTTGGTTCTTGCGCCAATCACCGAGTTCGCAAAGGTTACGGCGCTGCTTTCTGACCATGCAAGGTGCTCACCAAACAGGGGCAGGTTTCCGATGAGATAGGGTGTACATGTGCAGCTTACGAGGATACCCATTTTTTCAAAGGCTTGGATTACGAGTTTTTGTTTTTCTGCGAAATCAGGGCTGATTCCGAGTTGCTGCCAATTGTCTAAGTCCATACCTGCAGGGTTGAGCGTTGTTAGGACTTTGACTCTGCCATCTTTTGCCAGCGAATCCAAAAATTCCAGTCCAGCATCACCCAGATTGTGGTAGCTGACGCCTGCGACTTGGACGCTGCCAACGTCAATTAGGCTTTTTGCACCAAAAATATCTCCCAACGCAACCAGAATTTCCATGCTTTTCCGCACGGCATATCCCTGTTCGCCTTTGAGCATTGCTTCTTCTTGCCTTGTTAACTCCATAATTATCACAGGTACTTGTTTAAGTCAACTTTAATGTAATCCAGTTTCTTAAAGCCCTTGCCCGTTGAGACCAATGGCGCTGTTGCGTCTAAGCCTGCCTTGGCAGTGGTGGCTTTTTTGCCCTCTGATAGGTCACCTGAGGGGTCAAGACTGCTGCCGGGCTGGTTGGAGAGGATTACCGCGTTTTTGTCTGCTTGGAATCTTGTGGCTATTGCCCATTCTACGTCGTGTGGGTCATAAATGTTAATGTCTTCATCCACGATGACGCAGTGTTTGAGGGAACCGTGTCCTTTGAAGGTGGCTGCAATCGCCTTTTTACCATCATCTGGGTCTTGTTTTTTGATTTGCACAACCGCGTGTAGCCAGCTGCATCCGCCGGGTGTAATGTAGACGTCTTTGCAGTTGCAGACTTTGCTGACTTCTTTGTAGATGGTGGGTTCTTTTGGCATGCCCATTAGGAATTTGTGCTCGTTTTTGCCTGCAAGGATTGTTTGGTATATTGGGTTTTTTCGGCGGGTTACTTTTTTGATTTCTATTACGTGCTGCTGTCTGACACGGTCTTCAATACCTGTCAAATCCAAGAAGGGACCCTCAGAAGCCATCTCTTTAGTTATTTTGCCTTCAAGCACAAACTCGCAGTCTGCAGGAACGTTAAGGTCAAGGGTTTTGCATTTAACCACATCCGTCTGCTCCAACGCGTTAGCCATACCCAACTCATCCACGCCCATAGGCATCGTTGTCGCTGCTGAGAGCAGTGTTGCTGTTGAGTTGCCTATGCAAATGGCGATGTCAAGTTCACCACCAGCCTTTGCCAGTGCAGAGTCGGTGCCTCGGCGTTCCACGATTCGGGCTACGAAGTGGTTTTTGTCTTTTAGCATGAGGCGATGGAAGCAGATGTTTTGGGTTTTAAACTCTGGGTCTTTAATTATTGAAACTGCTGAGGCGATGTATTTGCCGCCGTCTTTCTCAGTATAACGCATAATGGGCAATGCGGTTAGGTCAACGTTGGTTTCTACGACTTCTTGGCATGCACCCTGCTCCACCACGGTGGGGGCTTTGGGGTTTTCGATTGCGTTTAGAAGTTTAGGCAGCAAATTGTTACCTGTGCCTAATGCGCGGGAAATCAGTTGTTTACTGGAGACCAATCCGGCAACGACTGGGATGCTGGATTCTTTGACGTTTTCAAAATACACGGGGCGCTCGCCCAGTGCGTTGATTATGCCCGCCATCTCGTACTCGGTTGAGACGGGCTTTGTGATTTTGGTTAATTCGCCCTTACTTTGTAATTCTTCGATGAAGGTTCGTAAGCCCATTTTGGTTCGCCTTGATTTCACTATTCAAAAGTGCACGTTTATAGGTTTTGGAAAACCATCCAGAAAAAAATAACAACAAAAAAACAAAAAAGGAAGCTAAAAAGCCCATTCACAACTAATAGGTTACTACACCGATTTTGGTGGCTAAAAACTCATAACCCGCAGTCTTAAACGCAGACGCAACTTTGCCCTGCAAGTCCTTGCCCGGTGTGAGCGCAACCATGCAGCCTCCGCCTCCGCCGCCTGTAAGTTTTGCCCCAAAAGCGCCTTGTTTGCGTGCCATGTCCACCAGTAGGTCGAGTTCTTTGCTGGATACACCAATTTCTTGGAGTATGCGGTGGTTTTCGTTCATTAAGTCGCCGACTTTTTTGAGGTCTCCTGCTTCGAGCGCTTTGCGTCCTGCTACGGCGAGGTTTTCAGCTTGTTTAAAGAGCGGGTCATATTTTGCGGGGTCTTTCTTTTTGCGTTCGGCGACGCCTTCAACCATTGCTTTGGTGTTGGCGACTTTGCCTGTGCTGCCAATCACGATTTCCACTGGCCGATGAATATGAAGCCGCTCAACAAGGTCTTGTCCACCCGCGGGGTTTTTCTTAAACCACATCAAGCCGCCATATGTCGCTGCGGTGTTGTCTATGCCGCTGGGGTTGCCTGCGTATGCTTTTTCGGCTTCGTATGCGATGGCGTTGATTTTGTCGTTTGGTATGTTGAGGTTGAGTTCTTCGCTGATGGCTCGTGCGATTGCGACGCTGCTGGCTGCTGAAGCGCCCAAACCGCTAAAACCAGGCAGTGAACCGCCTATCCAGATGTCCAAGGCTGTTTTGGGGTCAAGCTCCATTGCTTTTAGCATGCGTTCGATGGATTCGATTTGCTGTAGGCGTTTTTCTTCGCTGTAGCCTTTGGCGGTTTTGCGTTCATCACGCACGTTAAGGCCCTTTTGGGCTTTTGTTACTTCTGCATCTGTTGATGAATCAATAGCGGATACGATGCCGGGCACGTCGTGAACTACGAAGTGCTCGCCAAATAGTATGACTTTTCCATAACCTGAACCTTTACCCATTTATGTTCACCTTTAAGTGTGGATAAGCTGATACCCCACTTACAGATAAAAACATTCTTTTCAGGCAACGGTGGAGGGCTGTTTTCTTCATACTTTTGGATTGGAAAACACGCTATTTTTGGACCCTCCCCTCTATGGTTTCTGCATTGAATTTCTAATAGGCTCCAAATAGGCGGCAAATAGAATGGAAATTAGCAGGGTATGTTTGACTAATCTTTGACAAGACGGTTAGTCAAATATTCTTAAATTGCTCCGGACCATTTCTCAGTCGGCAGTGTTACAGATGAGCGTGGATTTTGATTCCTTCCGAGATGTGCTAAAACATCCGATTAGACGCAAGATAGTATTGGCGTTAAACGAACGCAAAAACCTCACCTACACTGACCTGATGAGTTATGCTGAGTCAGAAAGCACAGGAAAAATCAACTACCACCTCAAAGCTCTTGGCGACCTCATCACCAAAAACTCAAACGGGCAGTACGCTCTCACAGAAAAAGGAGTGCTGGCAGCGCAGTTTTTGTTAACTTTTCCTGAAAAGAAAAAAGAACCCAGCAGCCTACGGATGGTGGATGCCACACTTATCGGGTTATTTGGTGTTGTTCTCACTGTAGCGAATCCACTGTTTTGGTGGGCAAGTTTTGTTTCCCTTCAAAACCTCACTGTCGCACCCAGTGTATTGCCTGTTTTTGGCTATTCCAACTTTTTGTACGGCTTGTTTGTGCCAAGCTTAGCAATGTGGATACTAACGATTCGGCGTGCCCGTTCACATGACATGTATGATTTGTTTAAGCCTGCGTTGGTGGTGTTTGTGTTGCTTTCAGCTTTTTTAGCTTTAATGTTTCTTGCTAACATAAACATAACCGGTGAACTTTACACTGAATCCGTTCCAATCAGTAAGTATGGTTACAGCCACAGTATGATACCTCTTAATTTAGCAGGTCAACTCATAAGCGGCATCATTTATGCGTTTTTGGGAATAGCATTAATTGAGGGCATCGCAAGGATAAGAAAGAAACTGGCGCTAAAACAATAACAGAAGTTGAAAAATAAAGAAAAAATTGCCTAAAAATAGGCGAACTATTTTTTGTTCATCAGGTATTCGTGCATGGCTTTGGCTGCGCGGTTGCCTGCTCCCATGGCGCTAATTACGGTTGCTGCTCCTGTGGCAACGTCTCCGCCTGCATAGACGCCTTCAAGACTGGTTTTGCCGTCTTCGTCAACGCAGATTGTTCCATGGCGTTGGTCGCTTTGTAAGCCCTCGGTCGTGCGTTGGATAATGGGGTTTGGTGTTTGTCCAATCGCGATGATTACGGTGTCAACATCCATTACGAATTCGCTACCTGGAACCTTTCTTACGCCTCGTCTGCCACGCTCGTCTGGCTCGGTTAGTTCCATGGCGATGCATTTCATGGCTTTTACCCAGCCTTTCTCGTCACCATAAAACTCTAAAGGTGCTGCGAGGAATTTGCAGACTAAGCCTTCTTCTTCTGCGTTCTCGATTTCTTCGTTACGTGCGGGCAGTTCTGCTCGTGAACGCCTGTACAGTAGACACACATCAGAGCCCAGTCGCATGCTACATCGAGCGCAGTCCATGGCTACGTTTCCGCCGCCGATGACTACTACGTGTTTGCCAATGCGGATTGGAGTATCGTATTCGGGGAATGCAAAGGCTTTCATAAGGTTAACGCGGATTAGGAATTCGTTTGCGCTGTAGATGCCGCCGAGGTTTTCACCAGAGCAACCAGTGAATGAGGGTAGTCCTGCGCCGCTGCCGATGAAGACTGCATCATAGCCGCCTTCTTTCATTAGTTCGGGTATGGTGTGGATTCTGCCGATGAGGTTGCCTAATCGGAGGTCAACACCGAGTTTTTGTACATAGTTTACTTCGTTTTGCACTATTTTTTTGGGTAATCTGAATTCGGGGATACCGTACATGAGCACTCCGCCGCCCACATGTAGGGCTTCAAACATGGTGATTTCGTGTCCAAGCTTGACAAGGTCTGCTGCGACTGTTAATCCTGCGGGTCCTGCACCGACAATTGCAACTTTTTTGCCTGTAGATGGTGCTTTTGGAGGAAGTTGGAAGCCGTTGTCTCGTTCCCAGTCAGCAAGGAAGCGTTCTAATCGTCCGATGCTTACGGGTTCACCCATTCTGCCGATGACGCATTTCTTTTGGCATTGTTCTTCCTGTGGGCAAACACGTCCGCAGACGGCGGGTAGGGCGTTTTTGGTTTTGATGATTCGGATGCCTTCGGCGTAGTTCTTTTCTTTGATGGCTTTGATGAATTGTGGAATTGGAACTTCTACGGGGCAGCCTGTTCTGCAGAGGGGGTTGGGGCATTGTAGGCAGCGGCTTGCTTCTTCTTGTGCTTCTTCTTCAGTGTAGCCCAATGCGACTTCGCTAAAGTTTTTAGCACGCACTTTGGGGTCTTGCTTTGCCATTTCAACTGCTTTCTTGTTTAGTTTGGGTTTTGGTTTAGTGTCCACCACACTTGCATCCTCCTCTTGCTTTTAACTCCGCCAAAACACTGCTCAGCCTCTCTTCAGGCAACATTGTTCGTTGGCGAAGAATCAACTCGTCAAAATCAACTTTGTGACCATCAAATTCTGGACCATCCACGCATCCAAACTTCATTTTACCATCCACTGTGACACGGCAGACGCCGCACATGCCCATGCCGTCAATCATTATTGGGGTGGTTGTCACGATTGTTGGGATGCTGTAGGGCTTGGTGATTTCACTTACGTCCTTCATGAGAATTACTGGTCCCATAACCACGCAGTAATCGAACTTTTCTGTTTTTAGCAGTTCAGCAAGAAAATCTAAGCCCTTGTAGCCTGCTGAGCCATCATCGGTTGCGATGTAGACTTTGTCACTGTATTGTTTAGCTAAGTCTTCCATCATGATGAACTCTTTGGTTCGTGCACCCAACACAGTGGTTACGTGGTTACCAGCTTCCTTCATAGCCTTAGACTGCAAAAGTAGCGGTGCTATCATGACGCTTCCACCCACACAGAGAACCTTGCCATATTTTTTGATTTCAGAGGGGTTTCCAAGTGGACCAGTTACAGTGTCGATTGATTCACCCTGCTTTAGGGTGCCAAGGTCTTTGGTGGTTTTGCCTACTTCATGAAAAGCAAATGATACCGTGCCTTTTTGGCGGTCATACCCGCTGATGGTGAGGGGTATGCGTTCGCCTTTTTGCCCGTTGATTACGATTAAGAATTGTCCCGGCTGTGCCTTGGCAGCAATGTCTGGGGCGTCAACTTCAAAGACCTTAATTTTTGGAACAGGCTCAGATTTAGTCACTATCGTGTACATTATGCATCCTCCAATTTTACTTCCTGTTTAGGTAAGGCAGAGATTTTTTGGTAGAACTCATCCAGTTTTGCTTGGAAGTCACCTTGGCATCTTGGGGATTCCTCATAGAGAGCGAAACGGTCAAGCAATCCAAGCTTTTTGAGGGCAACTTTGAGTGCAGCAACGTTGCGTTCGGCAGTGTCGCGTCCTTCTTGCAGTTTGCAGTCTTTTTCGGGGCAAACCACGCCCATGACGCCGTCAAAGCCGCATTGTAGTGCGTTTACGATGTGTACGGGGTCAAGGGATTTGAAGCATGGAACTTCAAGGGTTAGCACGTTTTTGCCCTCAAACACTTTGTTAGGATTATCCAACGCTGAGAACTCAGACCACTGACAAACAAACGCCAAAACCGCTGGACCACCATTTTTAGCCTTCAACGCTTCAGCAGCACTGCCGTAGCGGTTGAGCACATTTTCGAACTCAAAGCCCTTCACTTGGATTGCGTGGTGTGGACAAACCAGTTGGCATGCACCGCAACCAACACATTTATCCAAATTTACTTTGGGTGTTGCGAACGGTTCAAACTCGATGGCGCCGTAGGGGCAGATGAAGATGCATTTGTCGCATCCGACACATTCTTGTACGTCGTAGACTGCTTTGCGTGAGAACTTTATTACTTTAACAGCATCATCGTCAAAGCCCAGTTGTTTTAGGACATCTTTGGCAAGAACAAGCCTGCGGGTGTTGATTTTTGTGCCTTCTTTATAGCGGCAGAATTGGTCCTCGCACTGGATTGAGATGATATGTTTTATGCCAGAGTTTAAGGATTCGAAAATAAAGTCTGTTGGTACTCGTCCCGCGCATGGTAATCGTAGTGCGATAAAGTTGTCCACGTTTATGTTTTGAGCGTGGAGTATATCTTGAACTTCACCTGTTGAAGGCGAGTTTCCTCGACACATCAAAACCAGCGTTTCCACGTCAGGAGCGTGTTCGCGGGCTTTTTTAACATATTCTGAAAGATTGTCATAATTGTAATACTGCATTTTTATTGCAGCAGATGGGCAGGCACTGTAGCAGATTCCACAGACTTGGCAGTCTTTGCTTTGGATTTCCACTTTGCCCGTTTCGTCAGCTTTTATGGCGTCATACGGACAGATGGATTTGCAAACATAACATCTACTGCACAAATCCTGATTAATTTCTACAACAGCAAGACATTCTTCACTCATTCCAAATCCTCACTTTATTTTCTGCTGTATTTTTGATTCTAAGCTGTCAGCTTGAGTAATTGAAAGAGTGAGAAGGACTCTTGAATGATAAATACCTTATCCACGATTTTCTGAAAATACGTATATACTTTTGCCATCTTAAGAGCAGTGCTCAGCTTAAGGTTGTTTTAAAGGGCAGGCGTTCAAAAACTAACTAAAATAATCAACATTAAAATAGGAAAACAAAAATAAACTGCACACTAGAACAAAAGCCGCAATTATTTCTTGTAATAAGGCCTCTTAATGAAGGCATAAGCTTCCAGCGCCGCAGTGATGCCCTGTCCAACTGCCGTGCCCACCTGCTTAACAGGATGACTGGTTACATCTCCTGCCGCGAAAACCCCAGGCAAATTGGTTTTTTGATTGATGTCAATTTTTATGTAGCCGTGCTCGTTGACTTCCACGCCTGAATCTTGGGCGATTTGACTGTTTGGTACCTCACCCACCTGCACAAACACGGCAGCTACATCCTGCTGGGTTAATTGGCTGGTTTGGTTGTTTTTGAGGGTTACAGTGGTTACTTTTTTGTCGCCTTTTATTTCTTCAATTTCCGTGTTCCACATGATGTTAACGTTGGCTTTTGAGGCTACATCATTGGCTATGGATTCTTCGGCGCGGAAGCGGTCTCGTCTGTGAACAACTGTGACCTGCTCGGCGATTGCGGACAGGTAAAGCGTGGTTATGCATGCAGAGTTTCCACCGCCGACAACCATGACTTTTTTGCCTTTAAAAAAGGGACCATCACAAACGCCACAGTAACTTACGCCTCTGCCTTTGAACTCTTTTTCACCTTTTGCACCCAGTTCCTTGTAGTGGGAGCCCTGTGAAATGATTACCGCTTTGGCTTGATATGTCGCCGTGGGGGTGGTTACGGTTTTGGTTTCCCCCTTCAAGTCCATGCTAACAACAGGTTCAATGTCATGGATTACTACACCAAGTTTTCGGGCATGCGTAGTCATTTTTTCTGCCAGTTCACCACCGCTGATTTCGGCAAATCCAGGATAATTAACAACCATTGGCGCGTCAGATATGGTTCCGCCCGCAAATTTTTCATCCAAAATCAAAGTTTTCAGCCCACTGCGAACCGCATATATGCCTGCGGATAAGCCTGCGGAGCCAACACCAACTATTATGACATCCCAATTTTCCATAAACTGCACAACTCTACAATTTTATGTATGATGGGGTGTTTATGAATTGTTCGTTTTACTAATCCAATAAACTGATTAAGCAGAACGGGCTAACTTTAGGTATTCACCTTTTAGGGGCACTCTTATGGCTAAGTACCGATGTATAATCTGCAACTACGTTTATGATGAAGAAAAAGAAGACAAAAAGTTTTCTGAATTACCCAACGAATGGGTTTGCCCAGTCTGTGGCGCACCAAAAACAGAATTTGCACTCTTAGCAGAAAAAACTCAGCCTGAAATGCAGGAACGCACAGTTTCCGAAGTGCTCATTGACCAAATCGCTGAGTGGGGCGTGCAGTATGTTTTTGGCATCCCAGGCACCTCAACCTTGGGCATTGTGGATGTAATACGCAAAAACAACAAAGTCAAGTACCTGCAGGTTAGACATGAACAGACCGCGGCGTTTATGGCTTCTGCGTATGGAAAACTCACGGGGCATGTGGCTGCTTGCCTAGGGATTTCTGGTCCTGGAACCACCAATTTGGCTACGGGTCTGTATGATGCCAGTTTAGACCGCTCACCTGTTTTGGCGCTTACGGGGCTGGTTGCTCGGCAACTAATTGGTCCGGGCAGCTTGCAGGAGATTGACCAGTACGAATTTTTTGAGCCCATCTGTGTCTTTAACAAAATCATCATGAGCCCCGACCAAACCACCATGCTTGCAACCTTAGCAATCAAACACGCACTATTAGACAGGGGCGTAGCTCACATCGGCGTTCCCAATGACGTACAGAAATTGCCTTACAAAACCGAGATTTTGCCGTTGGAGGGGCGCATGCCGAATTTAGCATATGGTCAGGAGGAGTTTTTGATTAAAAAAGCCGCAGAAATAATTGACAATGCTGAACGTCCCGTGATTGTGGCGGGTTTTGGCTGCCGTGGACAAGGCAAAAAACTGCTGGCTTTAGCAGAGAAGATTTCAGCGCCTGTTATCACCACGTTTAGGGCTAAAGGTGTAGTTAACGAATTGGAGGGCTTGAGTGTAGGTTGCCATGGCGGAATCGGCTCAACCGCAGCGGCATCATTGATGGCTAAAGCTGATTTGATGATTGCCATTGGCGTGTCGTTTGCGGATTTGTCACAGTTGCCCAAGAAGCGCATGGTGCAGATTGAGATTAATCCGTTAATGATGGCTAAAAAATACCCTGTTGAGGCTGGATTGCTGGGTAACAGCGCAGTGCTCATACCCAAATTAACCGCAAAAGTCAGAGAGAAGAAAAATCAAGGCTACAGAGAGGAGATTGAAGGACTAAAACAAAACTGGATAAACCAACTCCAGCGTGAAGCAGACGCTCAGCAAAGACCCATCAGACCACCCTACATCATCAAAGTTTTAAACCAAAAAATCGCATCCGACGCCGTGATTTCACTAGATGCGGGAGAGAACAGTTGGTGGTTTGGCAGAAACTTCCAAATGAAAAAGACCCAGAAAATGGTGATGACGGGGATTTTGGCGACTATGGGTTTTGGTTTCCCAGGCGCGTTAGCGGCGGCGTTGGCGTATCCAGAGCGACAAATTGTTTGCGTGACAGGTGATGGCGGCTTCACGATGGTTATGGGTGACTTCGTAACGGCACTCAAGTATGATTTGCCCGTGAAAGTGTTTGTTTTAAACAATGGTAAGTTTGGGATGATTATGCAGGAACAAAAAGTTGAAGGCTATCAGAACTGGCAAACGGATTTGTACAATTATGATTTTGCAGAATTTGCCAAAAGCGCGGGCGGGGAAGGCATCAAGGTGACTGAGCCAAGCATGCTTGAGGATGCTGTGGATAGAGCACTAAAGACTGAGCGGGCAACGATTGTGGATATTGAAACGGATCCTAAACGATTCTAATCAATTAAGTAAATTAGTAGTCTTTGGCAGGTACATCAGTGGCTTACAAGAAATGGTGTTTTTGAATGCTTTTTTGGGTTTTAAACTTAAAAGCGATGGCTACCTCTTTATATTAATTTATATATATTGCGTATGCAATCAGAGTACAGAGGATAGCATGCATGGCATGGTATGATGACCCATTAGGCGTTATTGGCGTAGCTTTAGTGATTATTATCGCTATAACCGCCTGTGTGTTAATTATTTATGCCATGAGACGGCGCGAGAAAAAACCCAAGCAGCCTGAACAGAAACCGGCAAACTTGGAGACAGCAGCCACAAATATTCCGTACAGACTATCCCGAACCATCCAAGCAACAACTGCTTCAAGCGCCAAAAACGAATTGCGCATTTTGGATTTAGAACGAGAAATTCTAAGCGATGCAATACGCCGCTTGTATGAGGCACAAGTTGAAGGAAAAATCACTGAAACCGAAAGAGAAAGACTTGCAGGCAGCTACAAATCCCGCATGAACTCAATCAAAGAATCCATCGCCAAAGACGAAAGCATAATCGCTCTGCATGAGTTGGAAAGCATGCAAGCAGACTTGATGACGCTGTTTAGTGAACGGTTTGGCGAGTTAACTACTAAAGTGGATGAGTTACGCACACGAATTGATGTTAAACCAATCAGAGAAATCCCTGTTAAGGTGCCAGGATTAACTAAGGCGCCAGTGCAGATGGAAGAGGAAACTGACGAAGAAGAGGAAGAAGAAGTTGAGGAAACTTCGGAAGTAACGGAGCAGAAACCCAAACGCAAGCCTAAACCACGCACTGAAAAACAGGAAACACCAAAAACCGAAGCAGAAAAACGCATCGAAAACATTAGAAGTGAAGTAGAGAAAGTTTTAGACCGACTAGGACAGATGGAAATTGAAAGCTAACCCTGAATTAATTGCGGAACAAAAAAAGAAAGCCGCACTAGAAGCAGTCAAACATGTCCAAGACAATTCTATTGTAGGTTTAGGCAGCGGAACCACAGTAGCGTTTGCCATTGAAGCGTTAGGACAACGCATCAAAAACGAGAACCTACACATTTTCGGCATACCCTCATCCGCACAAGCCTTCCAACTGGCAGTACAACATTGCGTTCCAGTAACCACGCTGGATGAGCACCCCATAATCAACGTAACTATTGACGGCGCAGACCAAGTCACACCCGAACTTGCCTTGATTAAGGGCATGGGCGCAGCACTTCTGCGAGAAAAAATCGTGGCTGCCGCAAGCAAACAAAACATCATCATTGTGGATGAAACAAAAAAAGTCAAAGTTTTAGGCGAAAACAACCAAGGCGTACCCGTTGAGGTTTTGCCGTTTGCTCTTGCATTGGTGAAACGCAAAATTATGGACTGGGGCGGTGTCCCCGTAGTCCGAGAGGGCAAAGGCAAACTGGGACCGATCATCACTGATAACGGCAATATCATAATTGATGCTGTATTTGGGGAAATCAAGGATTCAGCATTGCTGGAACGGGAATTGAACATGATTCCAGGCGTAATTGAGAACGGCTTGTTTAACGGCTTAACCGATATTGTCTATGTCGCAAGCAGTAGCTGTGTTGATAAAATCACCAAAAAATAATTTGTTAAATGAGTTTCTAATTCCCAAGTTAAGGGTGCTTCTTGCAGCAGTTACATAATAAACGGGAGCACAACCACTGAGATGACAAGAATTACGCAGACAGCAGTTACACCCAAGGTTATTGAACGGATTGTTTTTTCACTTATTTTGCCGCCAAGGAACCTTTTGAGGGTTATGTCAAAAATTCTGCCGCCATCCAACGGATAGATTGGCAACGCGTTAAATACTGCAAGATTAAAGTTTACAAACCAAACCCAAAACAGCGTGTTAGCAACTATCGACCATGAAGACCCAAGAGGGCTTGAGTAAAACTGTGCCAGAAAATCAGAATATGGAACCACACCCTCCGCAAGCGTTGGAGGAACAATATACAAGGCAAGCCGGTCTATGGAAAACGTGCGGTAGTTGTCCAGTCGTGCCTCAGTTTGCAAGTCAAAACCAGTGATTCCCATAACTGTGCGGTTTTCTGACATGGTTAAATTAACTGTGGTTGAGTAATTGTACTGCCAAGTGTCGCCTCTTGCCACAGTAACATTGATTGTGTCCCCAGCGGTTTTGCTGTCTAAAACCTCTCTTAAGTGTGTAATGTCACCGATTGTCATGTTATCGATTGAAATAATCACGTCCTCTGGCATCAACCCAGCAGTTTGAGCAGGCATCCCCTCGGTGACGCTGTTAATGTAGACACCATCGACTACAGGCGCCAAACTTCCAACAAGTAACAGCAAAGCTGCAAGGCAAACCGCACCCAAAATGACATTTGCCCCGACGCCTCCCGCCATAACTTTTAGCGAAGGCCGTGCCTTGGCTTTCTTTATTTGTTCTTCATCAACATCCACAAAGGCACCTATAGGTATTACAAAAAAGAATAGCAGTCCACTTGACTTAACATCGAGCCCTACGTTTCGGGCAATTATCCCATGCGCGCCTTCATGGATTACTATCGCAACAACAATAGCAATCCATCCGTAAACAATGGGCAACATCGGATTAATACCCGGCAACAAAAGAATCGAGCCAGGACCCATGTCACGCGCAACTTGCCCAACAGCGGGATTACTGAGAAGATTGATGAGGCTAATGATGAACAGGTAAATCGCAGTTCCTGCAACAAAGGGAACAGATGCAAGAAACAGCCACGAAATGTAACGTGAAGCACGAAGCGAACCAAGTTTGTCAAAGACCACGCCGAACCGTTTGGTTCGCACTATTAGAAACGGGAACTTGAATTCGATTCTGCGTTGTTCTGTTTCCTCCGTTTGAGGGGAGTTTTCTGTTGGGGTTGCCATGCATTATCTAATCGTTTTAATATTCAAGATATTTATGAAAGTTTCCCAACAACACCGAAAAGGCACATACAAAAAATAGGCAAATGGGCGGAAACCCAGAATCCAAAACCTGCTTTAGTTGGAACAATTATGAAGGCTATATTTTCTTGTTGCCTGTTAAAGGTTTAAATGAATGAAAATAAACTACAAGGACATCAGCACAAAAAACCAGGCACAGTGCCGGGGTAGCCTAGCCTGGCTAGGGCGCCAGACTCATAATCTGGAGAGTCACAGGGCCAAGCGCCCCTACCCAGAAGTCGCGGGCTCGAATCCCGCTCCCGGCACCAAAGTTCACCTCAGTAATTTCTGGGCAAATTCCTCAGCATATTTGAGGTCTTTATCGTTAGGTCTGCCCTTGTTCATTCCGCCAAACAATTTGAGGAAACTGTTAGTGTCCAGACCTGCACAGTTAAACTCGTCGATTATTGTATAGCCTTTGGCTTGCAGTTTTTCTCGCAGTGCAGCGTGACATTTTAGCATGTACTCTTTTGTTGCCCAACCGCTTGTTGAAAAGATGAATGCTTTCTTGCCTGCGGCGTTGGGCAGGGCATCGGCGAGGTCAAGAAGTGGCTTGTAGTGTTTTCCGCTGTCTATTCCCGCGCCAAAACCCACTAAATCATAATCCTGAAGTGCAGCAGGGTTTGTGTTCTGAGGCGTTTTAATTTCGGCTTCAAGAATTTTGGCGAAAACCTCAGCTATTTTTTGGGTATTAAAATGATGATAGGAATACACAACAATTAACGATTTCATGGGATACAACACGACTTTCGTTTATGATAAAGAAAGAGCAGGATATCGAATTAAGGCTTACCTAAATAGTTCTTATGCTGGATTTTTTAAATGAAAAGGAAGTTCTATGCAAAGGGTTATTTAGGCTGAAAACCTTGAGCTTGTTGGGGTTTAGATGCAGTTCTTTCACATCCGAAACGACGACTCAAAAAACTGGTACAACTACCTCGTAGTCCAACTGGGCAAAGAAGAATTTAGTGCCCTAAAAGCCAAACAGAACATGCAGGCTGCGGATTTTGCAAGTTGCGCGGTTATCCGTGATGGGGCGCCGTTTGTGGTTTTTGGGTATGGTGGTGGTATTTGTTTGAGTGAGGCTTTTGAGAGTGGGCAGACTTTGGCGGATAAGTTGATGGCGGGGGATGTTGTTACGGTGATTTTAACGGATAAGCCTCAGGAGGAACTGTTTGTTTTTTCAGGTCACAGCCTATCACTAAACTTTAACTTGGAAGAGGTAGTGGTGCATTCTTTTACTTACAGCAAGGAAATGGAGCAAATCTACGAATTCTACAAACACTACACAAAAGTCAAAGGCATAGACAACAAAATACCAGTAAAAACCAAACGCGGCTTATTCAAATAAACCCAAAGATGGCTAAAGATACCATCTTTTCAGCGCTTTTAATGCGTTAAATGTTATCCACTTACTAGGGGCACCTTTACGTTCAATATCCACATTAAACCGCCCATTGTAGGTGTTCTCCAAAAGCCAGGTCCCATTAGGCTGCATCTTTGAATGAACTAAATCCACTGCCTCCTGCATCCGTGAATCCTTGTAGCCCAGTTTGGTAAGGAGTCCCAACACCTCAAGCACATCAGTTTGGTACATTAATGGAAAACCAAAAAGTAGCCAGCCGGGTTTGGAGATGCGGTTTAGGTCGTGACTGCGTTTGAAAATGTGGTGTTTGAGCAGGTATTCGACGCCGTTTCGGATGGTTGCTTGCACTTCTGGGGTTTGGCGCTCAAGGGGAATTTCCGAGAGGGCTTTTAGGGCTTTGACTGCGCCCATGTGGCAGGTATGTTTGCCAAAACACATTTCGAACTCATCATAAGGCCACCCAGCGGGAGGTTCAGCTTCAGCATCATCGAAGCGTTGATACGCGGTTATCCAGTTAATTGCGGCTTGCACACGCTCATCATGCAGATACCCCAGACGGATTAGGCTCCAAACCATGTTACCAGTTAGGCATGGGATTACTGCACTGTGTCTACCGCCGCCTGTACGCATAGAAGCATACATGGAGGATCCGCTGCTTTCGGGATCTTGACTGTTTTTGAGGATGAATTCGCAGGCGCTTTTTATTCTGTCGTCGGCTCGTTCGGCGCCGAGTTCGGCTAGGATTAGGAGTTGCCATGAGGTTCCTTGGTATTTGCTGGTGTAAAATGATTGAGGGATTGTCCAGTAGCCCTGAATGTGCTGTTTGGACAATATCTGCGGCACCACGCCCAGTTTCATTATGGCACGTTTTGCTTCCATAACCTCATAATTATCAAGGGGATAGTCCAAGAGCTCGGTTAGTGTGAAGTATTTCACTGATGGATTGTCAATTTCCAAAAGCCAATCTATTGGGGCTTGCTGCAGCATTTTTCTCCAAACATCTACGCCTTTCAACTATCATACACCATGTCTAACAATAATGTTTGTTGAAGAGGCTTATTGTTTTTTCGTAAACAAAGAACAGCCAAAACAAGCACCCAACAAAGAACTATCAACAAAAGAAAGCACAGCCTTTTGAAGTGAAAAGTAGCCATTATTGACCTCCCCTATACAGCTTCTGCAATGAATTACTAATAGGCACCAAATAGACGAGAAATGGAAATGTTGACATTAAAATCTGATTTCTGATTTTATTTTATGGGCTTCCTGTAGACATTTATGAAGGCTAACTATTTTATCCCATGTTACTATCCTTGCAATGTCTCTCATTTCATGAAAAGATCCTTCAAGAAGTATTGTTGCTTGTGCCGCATATTTTTCTGTGGTAACTAAAAAGGGCGTGCTATTCCATTTATCCCAAGCATGCTTAAGTTTTGTTAAAGCTTCATAAAAGTTTCCAGCGAGCTGAACCTCAAAAGCCCACTTTGGGTTACCTGTAGGAATAGTTTTCCAGACAGCATCCAATCGCCAATTATCTATAGTGTATTCAACTTCGGCGATTTTTCCTTCAATCTTACCTATTTCATAAATCATATCGCGTAGTTCATTATGTTTTGGAATTTTCTCAATAGGTTTTTCTTTTGTGATAACATGTTTTTGTATATCTTTGGCTGGATTCAAGAAATAAGCGAATTCAGAAAAACGTTTTAGAGAAGTATCAGTTATTTCTGAAGGATTTTCCTTTAGAAGGTCAAGACCTCTTTGTGTTATTTTAAAGTAACCTCTTTTGGTGCCCTCTAAAAGTTTTGCTTTTCCAAGGTATGTCCTAGCCCATGCAACGCGGTTATTAACTAATAAACCCCCTGTTGCCTTCTTGGCAATTCTTTCTTCATCAGTTAATGAAAATATGCTACAGATATGTTCAATAGTTTCTGATAATGAATGCTCTTTTTTATCACATATAAATTTCAGAAAAGGAAGGAGCATTCGTTCATAACTTGGAATAGCCATGGCTTGAATGTATGCTTAATGTACTTAAAACATTTGGGTTCTTATTGATTCTCTATAACTGTTTTTAGAATAACTATGAATGAAGAAAAATGTGGTTTTTCTAAAGAGTAACTTTTATTTGGGTATGTTTTAATGTGTTGTGATAATCTGGGTAGTTGTTGGGTGCCTCGATAGCTCAGCCCAGTGGAGCGGCTGCCTTGTAAGCAGCAGGCCGCGGGAGCAAAGCCCGCTCGAGGCTCTCAAAATAAAAAAATTATTCTTCGTCGGTTTCGGTTGCTTCTTCACCTTTTCCGTCTGATGGCTTCTCCTTAAGCAACTTGTATTTTCGAGCCTTAGTATCAACCATTTCATGTTCGAAAAGTTTTTTTAGTGAACGGAAAATCTTTTTTGGTGGCAGGGCTGTTTTGTCAGCGAGTTCCTGCATGGTTAATTCTTTACCTTCAGCTTTGAGGGTTTTAACAATTGCTTCATCAACCTTGTTGAGTTTCACCTAAGTCAACCTCTGGTTCTGTTATGCAGAGTTGGCTTATTTTATTTTTGCGGTAAAAAACAAGCAAACAACAGACCCATATACGGGATGGATTTTACAGGAAAAAGAAAACAAAAGGAAAAGAAAAGAGGTTTAAGCTTTGGGCTTAACTTTTTCGACCGCGCTGTTTACGCTGGTCATTTGCATGTTGGCTTTGCGGATTAAGTCGCCGATGGTTTCCTTTGTTGGAATATCTGCGCTAATCGAAAGAGCCAATGCTTTTTGGTGAGCAGTTTGCAGTAGTGGCTCGATGGTTTCTTTGGTTGGGTAAGATATGCCCATTGCTAATGCGAATGCTTCTGCGTTTAGGTCTTCGATGCTTTTGCGTGTAGCTGCAAGGTCAATGCTGAGTTTGTCTGCGCTGATAATCATGCCTTCATCGAGCACGACACGCATGGATAAACCCAACTCAACGGCTTTTATGCCAAGTTTTGAGAGGACACCAGCAAGACGCTCATTAATTGGTTCGCCTTTACGGACAACCAATGTGTCTTTGGACACCCAAACACTACCTGATTCAATGCGAGTTGGTAAGCCAGCTGCGTTTAGTTGGCTGATAACTGGACCTGGTGGTTGACCAGTGTTTCCTGCTGGAACAACCACGTCTTCTGCGGCTATGTCGCCTGATTTAGCGGTGGTTTTCACTTTACCCTGATCAAGCATTAGGGCAAGCTTGAATGGGTTTAGATTTGTGAACAGGTAAACGTTTGAGCCTTCAAGGTATGCTTCAAGCTCTTTAAGCTCGCTTATTTGTAGTTCGTCAATAGCAATTTTTATGAGCGTATTCTTTAGAACACGCAGGTAAACTTTGTCACCCATGGTTTTTTTGAGTTCTTGAAGCTGTGACGCGCGAACCTTTTTCAGGTCAGCTATGCCGATGCTTTTGTACTCTTTAAGTATACCTTTTATTGCTTCGATTTCAACGCTTTTTTGCTCTAACACTTGTTGAGACGGCATTCTGTGTTTCCTCTAAGGTTTAATTTTAACAGGCTCACCCATTGATGTCTTGATGAAAGCAAACTTTACGTTTTTAAGACCACGCTTAAGTTTTCCATCTAAGACACGTAGAACAGCCAACATGTTATCAACCACTTCATCCTCATTCATCTGCATACCACCAACAGGCACCTGAATTATAGGTTGAGCACGCATGCGAACAAGAACGGTTTTGCGGTGTTTAGCGGTTATTGCTGCAAGGTCAGCGTTTGGTGGAACAGGAATGGGCATTTTGCCTCTGGGACCAAGCACTGGACCTAAAACTCTACCGACAAGCGGCATCAAAGGTGCTTCCGCAATGAAAACGTCATATTGGGTCGCGAGTTTACGCAGGTCCTTCTTTTTGCCGATTAAATCTTCAAGGTCAGCGCGTTCAACAACATGGTCAACGGCTGAGTTTTTGGCTTTAACGGCGAATTCGCCTTGGGCGATAACGCATATTTTGTTTGGTTTGCTGGTTTCGTGTGGCAATTCCACCATTTCTTGGATTTTGCCTTCTGGCGCTTTCATGTCGATTTCTTGAATGTCTAGTATCATGTCTATGGTCTGGTTGAATTTGTGTTCGCCAGATTGCGCCTTTGCCTGCTTTAATGCTTCTGATAGAGTCTTCTTATCTAAGGGCAATTTTTTAGCCTCGTGCAATGAGGGATTGGAACCCACTTATAAAAATATTCGCCTAATTATTTCTCGTTGCTAAATAGTTCTGCGTAACTACCAGCATCGATTTCTTTTTGTACTTCACGGGGGTCTTTGCCTTCAGCGGTCACGCCGACGCTCACGCAGGTTCCTAAAATCTCCTTTGCCGCAGCTTTAAGAGTTGGCGCCAACAGTTCTGGACGCTTAATCTTTGCAATGCGCACGATCTGCTCCATTGAGAGGTCGCCGACTTTTACGGAGTTGGGTGTTCCTGAGCCTTTTTCAACGTGTAATTCAGCAACGAGCAATGCGGATGTTGTCGGTGTGCCAATGGATACCTCGAAGGTTTTGTCTTCGGTGTTAACACTGATTTTCACTGGAACTCTCATGCCAGAGTAATCCTTGGTTAACTCGTTAATCTTGTTGACAATGGCCACAATGTTCACACCAAGTGGACCAAGTGCTGGACCAAGTGGTGGACCCGCGTTTGCTTGTCCGCCGCTGACGAGTAGTTCTACAACTTTAGTTTCTGCCATATTTCTTCACTATGCTTTTGCTTTTTCAACCAGTTTTACATAATCTGAGTGAACTGTGATGGGTAAAGTAAAGGTTGCCTCAAGAAGTTCGAGGGTTACTTCGCCTTTAGATTTGTCAAGTCTTGTGATTTTTGCACGCATACCCTTGAATGGTCCACCAGTGATTTCGACTACATCATCCTCGTTTAGGTCTTCCATTACTGGTTTACGCACGATATAGCGTTCTATTTCGTTAAAGCTGACTAGACCAGGGATTCTTGAGCGCACATGTCTTAATCCCGCTATTGCTTCTTCGACAAGGTGGGGCCCGTCTGCTTCTATGAAAACGTATCCTTTTAGGGTGTCTGGAACCAGAAGTGCTTTTATGGGGATTTTTGTCATTTCAACCTTTGCAGTAATTAATCGTGCAACGTTTCGTTCCTGCCCGGTGGTTGTTTTAACCACGAAAATTTTTGCTTGTTCCTGGGCTTCTTTCTTTTCCATGATGTTTTCCCTTTTATGCTCTACCAACTGCAAACGATATGAGTTTAATTACGTAACCTATTAGACCAATTGCACCTATACCAAGGAAGCTTATTTTGACTGAGAGCCAAAGTTCTTCTCGTCCGGGTTTAATTGAAAGCTTCAGTGTTCTAGCGCATTGCTCTATGAATGATCGTACGCCCATTGTTTACCGCACACTCATGTTTCACTTAATAATAATAAACATTACTGTGAACCAAGGTTAAAGCTGTTTTGCAAGTTTTAATTTTCCAAGCATTGAAAGTTACATAAAAAGGGTCACTCAAAATCCAGTGTCAACATTTTTATGTTTGAGTAACTTTGAATTATTCATCTGTTTTGAGGTTTTTATTGTGAATAAGCTTACTTTTGTTTTATGGCTAATTATTTTATCAATAATTATCATCGAAGCAATAGTTTTCTTACAAATAGCAAGGTTACCCTTTGTCCAAGTCACCATTCTGGGCGCAACACATTCCTTGACACATTGGATCGGCTGGGCTGGCGCACTATACATTGCTTTTACCACACCACTTCTCCCAATAATTAAACACAAAAAAATAGAACACCTAAAAACAATTTTAAACCTGCACATGATTGGAAATTTGCTTGCGGTTCTACTTGTATCGATTCATTTTGTACATCAAATAACAAGACCAGTAGCTTTTTACCCTGATTTAGGCACAGGAATAGTATTGTATTCGACGATGGTTTTGCTGGTTGCAACAGGTATGCTTTTGAATTTGGGCGTAGTGAAACTCTACAAGCAATGGCGTTTTCTGCATCCTGCTTTTGCCGTAACATTTTACATAGTCATAGTAATGCACATAATCCAAAACGCTTAAAGACTATATTTTTTCGATTCTTAATTGTGTAGATTCAAGCGCTGACAGCACTGCGGGTTTTTCTTGGCTTTTTATGCCCTTCCAATCCAACAACACCAAAGAAGGCTTTTCAAGGGTTTTTTGAATACACTGCAACAAAAGCGCCTTGTCCAAGTTTTGAATAGCGTACTTTGGAACCATGTGCCCAAAAATGGCTTTATCTTCAAGCGCAAGCTGGGTGAATTTTTGGTTATAATGGGTTCCGCCTATACCAATAGCAACAGGACAACCGCTATGAAATAGGGTCTTTGTGATTGCCTGAATCGCCGCAAACGCCACTGCCCCCGCTGCAGTCGGGTCACTCCACTGCAACTCGGAACTGCCCAATTCCACAAACATGGCGGGTACATCCAGCGAAGGTCCATGATGAGTAACCTCGTATGAGACCTCGTAGGCGAGATTGAGTTTCTGCTTCATCTGAGCAAGCGCTTTAAGCGCCGTCTGCATCGCAACGGCTGGTGCCACAGACACGGTTTTGTGTAAGCCTCCAAATTCTGCAACGCTAAAGTTTCCCGGAACATGCACCGTCAAGGTTGGTTTGCCGCTTTGGCTGCTGTGGCGCGAAATAAAAACAATCAAGTTTGCATCAGGAAAATCCGTTGGGAGATACTGGGCGTTGATGGATTCCTCATTGAGAGTTGCCAAGGTGATGTTTTTTCCATTGATGTTTGCTGTGTAGGTGGGGTTTTGTTGGTAGGTGTTGGTGGTTTTTTGGAAGGGGTAGGTTTTGAGGATTTGTTCTTTGATGTTTAGGCTTGCAGGGTCCTTGTTTGATGCGACCAGTAGGTTCATGGCGGGGTTCCTTTGGGTATGTTGTAGCTGATAACGGGGTAAAAGGTTTTGCATAAAGCTTATAATTGCTAGGTTTGTTGTGCAGTAATTGTAGGCGCAGAATTATGCATCTGATTAACTTCAAAGAACTCACAAGCCAGCAACTCAACAACCTCGTCGACTTAGCAATAGAGGTAAAGCAGAACCCCAAAAAGTACGCTAAAGCTTTAGAGGGCAAATCCACAGCCTTGGTTTTCCAGAAAACCAGCACGCGCACACGGGTTTCTTTTGAGGTTGCCATGACTCAGCTGGGCGGTCACGGCTTGTATATGGATTGGCGAAGCAGCAACTTCACCTTATCAGACATAGCCGACGAAATCAAGTATTTGTCCCGTAACGTGGACTGCATAATGGCGCGTCTATTGCACAATTCTGACCTGCTAAAAATGGCAGATGCCTCTCGTGTACCAGTCATTAACGGATGCGACGACATGTACCATCCCAGCCAAGCGCTTGCAGACCTAATCACCATTAAAGAAAAACTTGGCAAACTCAGCGGTGCAAAACTTGTCTACATTGGCGTGCACAACAACGTTACCAACAGCCTAATTGAAGCCGCCACAAAAACAGGCATCAAACTAACAACGGTTACGCCGATTTTTAATGAAGCCGCCCGAGATGAGGAAATCTTGGAGGAAGCTAAGCAATCGGGGCTTTGGGAGTCCACATTGGATGTGAAGTCGGCTGTGTCTGATGCGGATTTTGTGTACACGGACACTTGGGTGGATATGGAGTTTTTCACTGACCCCAAGTTTGAGCAGGAAAAAGCCAAACGCGTCAAACTCATGATGCCCTATCAAATCAACTTGCAACTGCTAGCGGGCAGCAACGCTTATGTTATGTATGACATGCCCATTCACCGCGGATACGAAATAGATGCAGAAGCCATCAACAGCGCCAAATCGGTGATTTTTGAGCAGGCAGAAAATAGGCTCTACTCAGCCAAAGCAATCTTTCTAACTCTGATGAAGTAAGGCAACAACAAAGAGAGCTATTTTTTGTTGGGCACCCAACGGTACTTTGGGTTTGAAGTTTTGGGTTTTTCTCCTTGAAAGCCGCATTTGTAGCATTTGCCATCATGCACTGAAACCACGTCTCCACAGTTGGGGCAAAGATACCGTTCAGCTTGACTTTTGAGGAATTTCTCCATACCATTTTCTTTGATGAACTTTTGGTTTTCAACCATGCTCATGCCGTAGCGTGTGCGGTAGAGTTCATCTATTTTGGCTAACCTCATGCAGGGCATGTCGGGGCATTCGTGGCAGAAGCGGATTTGTTTTTTTCTGATTTTTTCGCAGTCTCGTTTGATAAAGGCGCAGTTTTTGTCTCTTGCAATGCAGCCTGTGCAGTGGGTTACTTGACCTTTTTTGCGCGGAACGCCTCGTGAGTAGGCAAGGTATGCTTTGCAGATGCCGCAGTTCATTCCACATGGTGCGATTAAATCAGCGGTGAATTTTTGACTCATACTTGTGCAATATTTATTGATTTACTTAAGGGTTTTCACTAAAAATGCAAAGTTTTAAAAACAATAACAACGCAAATGTATTTAGGGGGACTAAAGACTTGAGTAATGCCTTAATTTTATTGGAACGCCTAAAACCTATGAAAGCCATACATGCCTATTCCTTAAGCAATACACCTGAAGAAGAAGCATATAGGAAAATCTTGGAATTAGCAAAACAAAACGACATACCCAAGGAAAACGCTCGATTATTTGGAAGAAACATCTACATATCAAACAAAACAGAACCTCACGGCTATGAATACTACCTAACAATCAACCAAGACATAAACAGACCAAAAAAAGCAGAAATCAAAACGCTCCCCGGAGGATTATTCGCTGTTTTAAAAGGCAACAACTTATCCGACATAACTCAAAGCTGGAAGAACCTAATTGAACTTGTTGAATCTTCAGGTTACACTCAGGCAAGTGTTTCAAAAGAAGAATACGGCTGGGTCACAGGTGACCTTGAAGAGCACACCAACTGGCATATAGAAAACCCCAAAGAATGGCTTTTTGACTTATGGCTTAAAATAAGAGATTACTAAATCGGGAAACGGCGATTTTTGTTAGAGCCGTACCCCATTTGCTTCAAAGGTGTTTTTTTGGTTAGATGCCGATAAATGTTACATCATAGGTTTTCCTAAAAGCTTCTTCACCACACTTAATGAATTGTTCACTCATTATGGTATCAATTGTGAATTGTCCATGATTGGTTAAACGGTACACTTTCTTTTTTTCGCTTAGGAAACTGTCAATTAAACCGTCCCGTTCCAGCTTGTAGAGGAGCGAGTACACGGTTCCTGCGCTTAGGAGGAAGCGGTATCTACGGAAAACAACTGATATTATATCGTAGCCGCTTAAAGAACCTGTTTTGAGTTCACTGAGAACGATTAGGTCTAGGAAGTCTTTGATTATGCGTTCTTTTAGGCCTTTTAGTATTGTGTCAATTGCTTTTTTGTTTGTTAGCAAGTTTATCCTTCCATTTTGCTTTATGCATCGGTGGATATATCGGATAAAGTTAATTTCAAGTCGGAGTTAGAGTCAGAAGCTAAAGCTAAAAGGCACCCAAAACCCCAAAAACCACGCCTTTTGCAACAAACAACGGGGACAATTCTTAATTATCTCATCCACTAAACTCTTTGCTGAGGAAACCAAAAATGGTAAAAATGGATTTCGGCGGCGTCCAAGAAGACGTCATAACCCGCAAAGAGTTTACAGTAGCACAAGCCCAAGAAATTCTAAAAGATGAAGTTGTTGTTTCGCTTGGCTATGGAATTCAAGGTCAAGCCCAATCACTAAACATGAGAGACAACGGAGTTAATGTAATCATTGGGCAAGAAAAAGAAGGCATATTCAAAAAAGAATGGGACAAAGCAGTAGCTGACGGATGGAAACCAGGCGTAAACCTGTTCCCGCTCGAAGAAGCAGCCAAAAAAGGAACCATCAAAATGTTCCTACTCACAGATGCAGGACAAAAGGTGGTATGGCCAAAAATCAAAGCCCTCCTAAAGGCTGGTGATGCCCTCTACTTCAGCCACGGATTTAGCATCGTCTACAAAGAACAAACAGGTGTCATCCCACCAAACGATGTCGACGTGATTTTGGTCGCGCCAAAAGGCAGCGGCACCAGCGTCCGCAGAAACTTTGTTGACGGAAGCGGCATAAACAGCAGCTTTGCAGTTTTCCAAGACGCAACAGGCAAAGCAGAAAACCGCGCAAAAGCACTCGGCATCGCCATAGGCAGCGGATACCTCTTCCCAACCACCTTTGAAAAAGAAGTCTACAGCGACCTAACAGGAGAACGCGGCACACTAATGGGCGCATTGGAAGGCATACTGGAAGCACAATACAACACCCTACGTGCACATGGTCACAGCCCAAGTGAAGCATTCAACGAAACTGTTGAAGAACTCACACAGAGCCTTATTCGCCTTGTCGACGAGAACGGCATGGACTGGATGTACAACAACTGCAGTGAAACCGCACGCATCGGTGCTCTTCGCTGGAGAGAACGCTTCCGCAGCGCAACTCAACCCGTGTTTGACTCACTCTACGACCTTGTCGCGGCAGGAGAAGAAACACACATCGTTTTGGATAAAAGCAAGGCTCCAGATTACAGGCAGAAACTTGCTGACGAACTCAAAGCAATGGGCAGCAGCGAAATGTGGCGTGCAGGAGAAACTGTCCGCAGTCTGCGTCCAAACACACCAAAGAAATAAAATATAGTGGCTGAAAAGCCGCTTTTTCAACATTTTTATTTTTTTACATCAGGAAATAGTTTGAGCGATTTGTGGCTCCACCCGTGAAATCTGTTAATACTTGATTTTCAGAGGTTAAATCGGCAACGCCTAAAATGTAGGAGGGATGCTTTTCCAGTTCGACTTCTTTGGTGTAAGGGGTTTTGGTGAAGCGTAGCACTGTGTTTGCTTTTGCAGAGGTTATTTCTTGCAGAAAGCTGTTTCTTGTGGTGCCTTCATGTGGTAAGTAGGTTGCGATTATGATAATATGATGTTTTTTTGCAAAGTTTGCGAGGTAACTCATGAGTTGGCCGTAGACTGCTTTGGCTTCTTGGTCATTGACGTTTTCTTGTAAGAAGGGGTTTGCTATATCAGAGAGCACCACGAGTTTAGCGTCGCAAGATTCTACGGTTTGTTGCAGTTTTTCCATTATAACAGAGGTTAAACGGTAAGCTGAGTAAACGCGGATATTGTGAATAGCTTCAAGTGCTGCTGTGGCGTTTAGTTGCTGGTTTTGTGCCATGTCACCTATTTTTGAAAGCGAGGAGCTGCTTGCGCAATCGATGAAAACAACATCGCTTTCTAATCCACCCATCTGTGTTGGCAGTTGGGCACGAACGCAAAGCAGGGAAGCCAGTGAAGTTAATGTTTGGGGTCCATATAATACTGCGAAGTCTCCTGTTTTAAATCCTGGAAAAAGTTCGTCAATGTTTGATATATTAAAAGTGAACTGGGTGTTAGTGGTTTGCAGTGTCTTTGCTTTGCTTGGCAGGTTTTTTTGTATTGTGGATGGGTTGATTATTAGGCTCTGTTGCATTTGCATACACTTCTGGAAACCCGTTACGTCTGTTTTGCCTATTTAAACTGCCTCTCAAACTACCTTTCTAGACGGGGGAGAGGTAAGTTAAAGTGAACTGCCTTTTGCAAACAAACAGGCCAAATAACAAACATTTTTCTTTTTAGATGTACATATTTTCTTTTAGGATGACCTATAATGGGTCAGGCTTCTGATTTTTTAAATAACCAACACGCCGTAGAAGGCACAAGAGTAAAGGTTTCTAAAAGAAAAACACGGCGAGACAAGTATAAAATTGCATGGGACATCCTAGAAAGCATTGATGATTACATCAGCGCATTTGACAAAGATTGGAATTTTATTTACCTAAACAAAAAAACCGCTAACGATTTTGGTCTTGCCCCAAAAGATTTAATGGGTAAAAATTTTTGGGAAACCTTCCCAAATTTCCTTGGAACTGATATTTCAAAATACTATTGTGAGGCAATGTACAAAAGGAAAGTGAAACGGTTTGAATGGAAAACCATCTATGCCAACACTGGATACAGAGAATTCACAGTTTTCCCCTCACACGAAGGCATCACAGTATATGGGGTAGACATTAACCAGCGTAAGGAACTTCAGAAAAAACTTGAAGAATACACCAAAAACCTCGAAAAACTCGTAGAAGAAAGAACAAGAAAAATCCGTGAAAGCGAACAAAGCTACCGTGAACTATATGAAAGCTTTGGGGAAGCATTCATCGCCACCGACTGGGAACTAAACGTTATACACTGGAACAAAGCAGCAGAGGAAATCACGAAAGTCACAGCTAAAGAAGCACTGGGAAAAAAAATTTACGATATTCTACCTGAAATGGACACTGTTAATGTTACACCCTACTTTGAGTCCTTGCAAGAAAAAAGTCCCGCACGTTTCATGATGAAAACCACAAGCAGACAAACTGGGCGCGCCGCAATTTTTGAAATCTCAACTTATCCCTCAACATTAGGAGTCATAATTATTGTAGAAGACAAAACCGAGGAGGAGAAAATAAAACGGCTTTTAACAATTGGTCAAACAGCAGGCATGGTTGGGCATGACATCCGCAACCCTCTACAATCAATTATGTCCTCGATGTTTTTAATAAAAAATAACCTAAACAATTTGCCTAAAAGTGCTGATAGAAGTGAAGCAATACAAGAAGCAGATTCCATTTTAGAGCAGATAAGCTATGTGGACAAAATTGTTTCGGATTTACAGGATTATGCACGTCCGTTGAAACTGGAAATTGTTGAAGTGAACCTAAAAACGCTAATCGCAAACACACTGTCCACCCTAAATATCCCATCCAATATTGAAGCGGCAGCATATTTTGACCCCAAACTGCCCAAAATAAAAACTGACCCAACCCTTCTAAAACGCGTACTACTAAATCTAGCAACCAACGCAATACAAGCTATGCCTGAAGGCGGCAAACTATCCATAAAAACCAGCCGAGACAAGGACCCAGACAAATTTGCAATAACCATCCAAGACACAGGCGTAGGTATCCCCAAAGAAATACAGGATAAACTGTTCACGCCGCTGTTTACAACTAAGTCAAAGGGCCAGGGATTTGGCTTAGCAGTTGTTAAGCGTCTGGTTGAAGCTCAGGGAGGAACAATAAGTTTTGAAAGCCAAGAGGGCAAAGGAACCAAATTCACAGTCAACCTTCCCACTCAGAATAAACGCAAATCAGCCTACACTATAGAAAACGGAAGGCTACGGCTTTAGACGGATTTAGGTTCTGGCATAATTTCCCTGCAAACAGCCAAGCCAGCTGTTCATGTTGAGCAAGCAGTTTTTTTGTGGCAAACAGGGCAATTTTGGTTTTTTGCAATATCAATTCTGGTAAAGTCCATGTCAGTAAAATCACACACCAACACTTTACCCTTAAGAGTACTTCCAACACCTGAAAGGAGTTTTATGGTTTCCATCGCCTGCAAACTGCCAATAATTCCGGGAGTTGCGCCAATCACACCTCGAGTATTGCAATTTATCAAGTCTGAGTCAGAAACGTTAGGCATTAAACATTCAAGACAACCTGTTTCAGGCGGCGAAAACACGGAAATGTTACCCTCAATACCTACTGCAGCAGCAAAAACGTAGGGAATCTTGTGCTTTACACAGACACGGTTTACCAAGTAGCGGGTTTGCATGTTATCCAACCCATCCACCACGCAGTCCATACCGTCGAGGAGTTTTTCAACGTTTTGGGCGTTCACGTTTTCGGGTACTGCCTCAATTTTGATTAGGGGGTTGTGTTTTTGGAGTTTTTGGGCTGCGACTGCCGCTTTTGGGTAGTGAAGCTCGTCTTTGGTGTAGAGAATTTGGCGATGAAGATTCTGGGTTTCAACCGTATCATGGTCAATAAGACGCAGGTAACCTACACCGACAAGTGTAAGATACAGCGAGGAAACTGTTCCAAGACCACCAACGCCTACCACAGCAACTTTGGATTTTGAAAGCCGCTGCTGACCACTCTCACCAAGCTCTTTGAGTGTGATTTGACGCTTGTAAAACTGCTTTACAAATGTGTCTTGTTCGTCTAAATCCATCATTCTTCACTCAAATGTTGGTGGGTGTGTTATATTTGCTTTTTACTTAATTACCGCATCACGACACCATAACCTATCTATTTGGAGCCTATTAGAAATACAATGCAGAAACCATAGAGGGGTCTAAGGGATTCCTAAGAGGAGGCTCATATTGGAGTGTTTTAATCCAAAAATGTGTTGCCCTTTCAGGGTTTTTAGTTGTGCTGGTGTGTTTACATGTGCCTAGTTTGCCATTAGTTGCAGAAACCTGTCAATTTCTGATGGTGTATCTCCTGGTTTTTCTTGTTTACAGCAACTTTCTCCATTACCACTTCAATTTGCCTTTTTTATCTATGGCATTTTTCTGGTTTATTTTAGAGTTAACTTAAAGAACCAGAACCAAATATAAATTAGCAAAAAAGGGAGAATTCACGGGGAAAGTGGTGTTCGGGTCTGGCAATAGCAACATTTGAAGAAATTAGTGCATCCGATTTTTTCTACAGAAACCGCGACATAGCAGGCTTAACCAACCCATCTAGAGCCATATTTGTTGCGCTCCGAGAAATCGTAGAAAACAGTCTTGACGCGGCGGAGAGCCAAAAAATCCCACCTGACATTTACGTGCGTCTCTCTTTTGAATCGGAAGCCACCAAAGAAACGCAGATTTACAAGCTCCGAGTTGAAGACAACGGCTCAGGAATCCAGCCCAGATTCATACCCTCCGCATTTGGGCAAGTCCTCTACGGCTCCAAATACAAACTCAAACAGATGCGTGGAACTTTTGGCTTAGGCGGAAAAATGGCGGTTCTACACGGGCAAGTCACAACGCATCAACCCGTTATCGTAACCTCCTGCACGGGTGGGTCATCAAAAATTTACAGTTTCAAGCTGATGATTGACATTCAGCGAAACCGCCCAATAATTCTGGAACGAAAAGTCCTTATGAACAAGGATAATTGGCGTGGCACCATTGTGGAGTTCACTTTAGAAGGCGATTATCTTAGGGCTATGCCGAAAATTTTGGAGTACTTTAAGCAGACTGCCATGTTTAACCCATACGCCAACATCACCTTTGTTGACCCCAAAGGCAGACTCTACAAATTTAAACGCGCAACAACCGCCATGCCCGAGCCCCCCAAAGAAACAATGCCGCACCCCTACGGCGTAGACGTAGAACTCCTGCAACGAATAATCCAAGTAACACCCTACGATAACATGCTAGATTTTCTCAAAGGACATTTCCATCGAGTTGGAGATATCACCGCGCAGAAATTCTTGCTTTTCAGCGGCTTAACCACTGCGACCTGTACCCAGCATGGAAAACGCACATTTGAACAGCTGAACTGGGTTGATGGAAAACCCAAATGTGCTCAATGCGGTCAAAACATGCAACTCAGTAAGCAAAAAAATCCCAAAAAGCTCTCCCATGAAGAAATCGTAAGGCTCATGCAGAACCTCAAAAAATACAAAGAGTTTCTGCCGCCAGATGCCAATTGTCTCTCGCCAGTGGGGGAGGAGCTTTTGAAAGCTGGTGTTATGAAGGAGTTGAATCCTGAGCAGCTTGTGGTTTATCAACGCAAACCCTCAACGTATGCGGGGCACCCCTTCATTGTGGAGATGGCTATAGCATACGGCGGAGACGTTCCAAAACGGAGCAATTTTGTAGTTTACCGCTTCGCAAACAAAATCCCGCTGCTCTATGATGAAGCCAGCGACGTGTCTTTCAAAGTTATTCAATCTATGAATTGGCGACGCTACAAAGTTACTTCAGACATGCCCATCGCAATTGTTGTGCATGTTTGCAGCACCAAAGTCCCATACAAAACCGTGGGCAAAGAATTCATATCTGACCGCCCCGAAGTGCGTAAAGAAGAAGCTAACGCGCTCAGGGAGGTTTCAAGGCAGCTTGGGCACTTTTTGGCTCGTCAAGAGCATGTTCACATGGAAAAGAAACGGTTGGGCATCTTTAGCAAATACTTGCCTAAAATCGCCCAGTTTTCAGCTATGCTTGCTGGGCAAGAAAAAATTCCTGACATAGATAAACTGTTAAAGAGTGTACAAAAGTATGGCAATGAAGAAAGCTAAAATCAGCGAACGAAAGCAAGAGGTTCTCAAAGGACTCAAAACCTTTGGAACATCCATCTATAATCAGCTTGACCAAGGTGTCTTTCCAACAGTAAACATGCCCAGCCGCAGCACAGAAAACATCACCTACGACGAAAACGTGCGCCAATACATTCTTGGCGAGAAAAGCGTGGGCAGAAGCGCCCGCAACATCCGCCACATACGACCCTTCACACAGCTCGCTTGGGTTGCAATGTTTAGCAACGAACTAACCAGTCAACGCAAAACCAGCACCTTAAGAGATGTCTACTACTCAGCACAAGCCTACGAAATGACTTTTAACGACCAACAAGAATCAAATAACATCATCACCGACCTTGAAACCCTCACAGGCTATGCAAGAGAAGACTTCAGCATCTTCCCCGAAGAACGCAGCGCAATTTTTGGTGATTTAGAAATCAGCTACACCGTCCCAGGTTATGAAGGAAAAACTGTGAACCTGACAAGTCATCCAGACGGCGTGCTTATTGGTCCAGCAGTAACCTCCTCTGAGTTCGTGGAAACCAGCGCTGATAAGGTCATAGCCATTGAGAAAGGTGCGCTCTTTACCCGATTCATTGAAGAAAATGTTCACAACAAACACAAATCCCTGCTAATCTCCTGTGGTGGTCAAGCTCCAAGGCAAACCCGCAGTTTCATCCGCCGCCTCCACGACGAACTCAACTTGCCCGTTTACATTCTCACTGACGGTGACCCCTGGGGAATGCACATTGCCCAAGTCATCATCTCTGGCTCAGCCAACGCCGCACACTTAAGAGAGCTTAACACTCCTGACGCGATTTGGAGTGGGGTTTGGGCAAGCGATATTGTTGATTACAAGTTGCCAACTGATCCTCTGGATGATGTGGACATTAAACGTCTCTATGAACTGCAGCGAGACCCCAGATACCAAAACGACCCAGTCTGGCAACGCGAAATCAAAATGTTCCTAAAAATTAAGCGCAAGACGGAGCTTGAAGCTTTCAGCAGATACGGCTTAACCTACATTGTGGATGAGTATTTGCCCGCAAAACTGGAGCAGAAACCCAAAACAAAAAAGAAATAACCTTTTTATTTTTCCAGCATTTTAAGCGTTTTTTCTGCAGTTGAGACACAAAAAAGCAAATCATCAATGGTAGCCGTGAAAGTGGCAAGTTTTCCCTGACACACAATCTCAGTAACTACAGCGTTGCCTTCTCGGCAGGTTTTAACAGTTAAACCCGCGGGAGCTTTAAAATTGTCAGGCGAAACCGCATCTGCAACAGCCTGCGCCGCTTTTTCGTCAACGTAATTAAGCACTATTTTGGCTTCCAAGTTTCTCGCCCTTTAATTGCCGCCCGATTAATTCATCAACAATTTTGACAAATCCATCAACTTTTTCTAAGGGGCACTGTGCGCCTGCTGCGATGTTGTGTCCTCCGCCTTTGCCTTCGCTTTGTTCGGATGCTAACCGCATGACTTCGCCGAGGTTGACGCCTTTGCGGACTGCTGTATCACTGGTTCGTGAGGAGAATTTGACTGCGTTTTCTCCTTCTACTTTTGAGTATGCGATGACGGGTTTTTCCGTGTTTGGCAGGCTGTTTACGATGATGGAGCTGACGGTGCCAATGATTTTTTCGTTGATAAAGTCCTCGCCGTTAATAACGTAGATGTTGCTGAGTTCTTTCATGCGTTCAGGCTTTTCCATAACCCAGCCAAGATACTTGTTGATGCTCTTGCGGTAATCCTCCAAAATCTTGTTAGCCTCTGATAATGCGGCGGTGCGGTCGCCCATGCAAATTGCAATGCCCAAGCTTGGACGGTCCATGCGTCCTGTCGAGTTCAAAATAACCGCAAATTCCCTGCCATCACGCAGTGCAGTGTTAGCTTCCTCATGTGTCAGCACGTAAATGTGGCCAATTAGGCTATCAACTTCTAAGTGCATCTTTTTAGATAGCAGATGGTCTGCAAGAGCTGAGCAGAGCTTTTTTCGTTCTTCATCGTTTAGGTCGCTAAGTGCACGGAATTTTTCGCCCTGCTTTATGGGAATGTTTAGGCTCACCATAAACGCTAAGGCTTTGTCTTCCTCACCGCTCAAGCCTGGAATGAACGGGTTAGTTGTGGTAGCAAGCATCTTGTGAATTGCCCGTGTTTCTCTGCCAAAAAACGTTAAGTCCTTAACCACCTTAACCAAACCCGCCGCAACCGCATCATCCACAATCAGCTCGTTTAAGCCACCAAGGGCACGCTGGTCATAATGATCCTGCATATCACCCAATGCACCAATTAACGCGATTGGTGCTAAATCCACGTTTGAATGATTCATAGCCTTAGCAACAAAATATGCAACACCCGAACCGCTAACTTCTGTGGCGCCATCAATTCCGTAAACGTGCGGGTTAACTTGTACATGGTTTGGATTGGTTAGTGTTCTTGCGATTTGGTGGTGGTCAAGTATTGTGATTTTGGTGTTGGGAATTTTTTGGTTAAGAAGGTCAAGATAGCCGCTGCCAAAATCAGTGAAAATAACCAGTTGAGGTTTGTCCGCTACGATTTCGCCGACAATTTTCTCATCTACCCACTGAGTGATGCGAATACGAAAACGCGCGCCCAGTCTAAAGAGTGCTTTACCGATTACTCCTGCTGCTGCAATACCATCAGCATCCAAATGTGAAAACACGTGGATAAAGCCGTCTTTGGCAACGGTTTCGGTGATGACTTTTGCGGCTACTTGAGCGGATTTTTGGAATTGCTCGATTTGTTCTTGTTTAATTGGCATGCGGCTCACTTTGGAACATAAAAGACGGTTTGTTTAGATTTAAAGCTCACGTATTAAGACACAGAAAGCAAAAGGGATTAAACCGAAAGAAAAGGATGGTTTAGAAGATTGAAGCGATTTTTGCTTCGTACTTCCAGTTCTTTGCGACCACGCCTTCACGTTTGTAGTAGCGTGAAAGTTTGTGGATTCTTGCCTCGATAACTTGCATGTTGCGTTTGTTGTGGAGGTCTTTTTTGTTTTTCTCCATGTGAACTGCAAGACCGTTGGCTTTTTTCACCAAGTTGGCAAGGTCTTCGGGCATTGATGGCTCAAGACCTGCTGCTTCAAGAATCTCACTTACGCTTTTGCCCACTATGGGTTTAACCAGTGGGATTGCGTATTGGTCTCGTAAGACTGTACCTATGCTACTCATTGAGTGCCCTTCTTTAGCAAGACGAATAACAAAAGCTTCAACCTCTTCAGGCTGGTACTTGCACCAGCTTGGGGGTCTGCGGCTTACTGGTCTTGTTGAATGTGATTTTCCTTTTTCCTGTTTTGGCATCTTTACACCTTAAACTCTGCAATAACCACTAAAGACAAATATTTTAATCTAGTGCTTACTTCAGCCAAAAACATGTTTGTAACATCACTTTAGCGTACAATTATCAGTGAAACAGCGTGTTGAATTGTTTAATTAATGCAATCGAGCAACCGCTTATTTGAAAAAATCTATAAATCATCCAGCCCCCATTTTTCGCTGGGTCTCTAGAAGAGAGAGGGAATAAACGTGCAGAAGAGGGGGTTCCAACTTTTACTGCTAACCATAACCGCAGCCTTTATGGTTTGTACTTTGCTGATTAGCAGTTTATGTATGGGTGCCCCTGCAATTCAAGATGTAACCATAACAATAGACGGAGATAGCACCTTATACAGCAGTAGTGATTCTTCAATTCCGCTTCGCTGGGGCAACGTTGATTTTGGTTGCAACACCAAAACAGTCACAATAACCAACAATGCAGAATCAGACCTCCACATAAACATGGCTGTTTCAGAGTTGCCCTCTGGCTGGACGCTTAATTTTTCACTTGAAAACAAGGTGTTGCAGGCTGGATCCTCTGCTACTGGAACTTTAACGTTAACTGTGCCTGCAGATGCGTTAGCTGGCAGTTACCATTGGAACACAAATATCGCCCTGTGCACCGTGTCGTAGCTCTTTGTTTAGCAAAAGATAGAAAAACAAAGCAACCCATAGTTACTGACAGTGAACATGTTTGGCGTTAAACTGTTACCTCTCCAACAAAACCATCTGGATTGACTCAGCAGGATGGAGCGACCTGCTCTTGGGCGTGGTAGTTTGTGTTCTAAAACCGCCAGACCCCATGTTGCTGGAACGCCGCATTTCAGTGTCGTCTTTTCAATCGCCAAACTTTCAAAGCAAAAAATATCTTTCTGACGCTGTGCGAATCGCAAATGAAATCGTTTCAGTCATGCAACCCGACAGTGACACATGCATCAAAGTCTGCTCTGAGTATGTGCTCTCAGGCGTGATTGAGCACCTCAAAAACCAAGGTTTTAACGTGCAAAAAGTCGAATCCACTGGCGAGCTCGCAGTGCAAACTGATAAAGCCTACATTCGCTGGTGCATAGAAAAAGGTGTTCCCGAAGAAATACTGCGTGACAAAAAACGCTTCTTTGCCTTTGTTGATTGGGTTGCGGAAGCGCCTCATCTGCGAGAAAGCCTTGTTAAGACAGGCTGGGACAGTTGGGAAGGCAAATGGAAAGCAGAAGTAGCTCGAATACACCAAGAAAAACGCAAACCCCAAAACTAACCTCAAGGGCACACCCTATTTTTTGGTTGGGAAAACCGCTATTAGGGCTCTACCCCTCTATAGGTTTTCTGCATACTTTGGCTAATAGGCTCCAAATAGGTTTGCGAATTATTCAGAGCTTTAATCGTTTAAGTTTAAAAATAAACAAATAAAAAATTGAAGGGATTTTTATCGTGTCATCATTTTTTTGAAGACAGGCAATGCGATTGCTATCATGACGATTCCGAAGGCTATGAGGACGACGAGTTCGGTTGTGATTTGTGGTATGCCTGCGCCCAGCACCATGACTTTGCGTAGTGCGTCTGCTGCGTAAGTTAGCGGTAGGAAGTGGGCGATGGTTTACATGAATGCGGGCATGTTCTGGATTGGGAAGAACACACCGCTGAGGAACATCATGGGGAACATCAGGGTCATCATGAGCATCTGCGCAGTTTCCTGGTCCTTAGTGAAGCTGGTTATGACTATACCTAAGCCGACAAAGCTAAACACGCCCAACAACAGCAGCCCGAACACGAGCAGAATGCTGCCGTGGATGGTGACTCCGAAGATGCCAATCGCTAAGCCCAAGATAATTGCGCCCTGAAGCAGCCCACGTGCGGTTTGTGCTAAGGTTTTGCCCAGCAGAATCGAGAGGCGATTAATTGGTGCGACCATCATGCCGTCCATGGTTCCGATTTCTTTTTCCATGCTAATTGCTACGGGTAGACCTGTCATGACGCTCATCATTACGGTCATTGCCATGATGCCTGGGGCGATGAAGTCAAAGTAGTTGGTGCTGCCTTCGACTACACCTGCAGAGGCTATGTCGTAGGGTTCTACGATGGCGATGTTTGTCGTGTTGAGGTTTGCCAGTGCAGTTTGGGTACCCATTTCGCTAAAGACACCTGAAAGGACGCCTTGGATGGTTGCGGAAATCTGCGGATTTGACTGGTCAGTCATAATGATTATTGTACCCTGCTGTCCGCTTAGCATGCTAGCTGTGAAGTTTTCAGGAATTATTATGGCGCCACTTAGGGTGCCTCGCTGAATCTGCTCTTTTACGTCGATTATGCTGGAGGCATTTTGCAGGTTCATCAAATCAGCCTGCTGGTTAATGCCTTGCAGCGCGGCTATGAAGGCTTGGCTGGGCAGCGTATTGCCGCCTACGCCTGAGTCATCATTTACCAGTCCGATGGCTGCATTGTTTAAACTCACGCCGCCTGAGGGATAAATGAATCCGACCATTACCATCATGAACAGGGGCATAACTACCAGCAGCACTAAGCCGAGGCGGTTGCGGTAGAGTTCCACGGTGTCTTTCCAAGCGATTCTTAAACTGTGATTTATTACATCTTTTGCTGTCATCTAAATTACCTCACTCTTTTTGGCACCATGCCAAACCGTTTGGGGTCAGGGTCATGGATTTTCTGGTTTGCATTATCACGAACCTCATGCCCTGTAATATGCAAAAACACGTCTTCCAATGTGGGTTGTAGGTTTTCCATGGAGATGATTTTGCCGCCTTTGCTTCTGACTATGTCAATTATTGAGTTGAAGGCTTCTTCACCATGCACGATGAGGTGTAGGCGGGTAGCGTTTTCTTGTGTGGCTGCATCCACGCAGGGTAGCGCCTTGATGGATTCTATCATGTCAGGGGAGAGGTTGGCAACTTCCAGCTTGATTATCATGGTGTCAGAGCCAGAAATGATTTTTTTAAGATTCGTGGATGTGTCTAGTGCGATGATTTTGCCGTGGTCCACAATTGCGATGCGGTCACAGAGCAAATCCGCGTCAACCATCATGTGCGTGGTTAAAACCACGGTGGTTCCGTTTTCCTGATTCAGCTTCTTTATGAAATCCCGTATCTCCACAGATGTTTGAGGATCCAAACCCAGTGTAGGCTCATCAAGAAAGAGCACTTGGGGCATGTTTAGGAGTGCACGGACTACGTTCATGCGTTGGCGCATACCAGTTGAGAAGGTGTCAACCTGCGCATTTTTCCATTTGGTTAGTTGAACAAGTTCAAGTAAGTCATCTATGCGTTTGTTTAACGCATCTTTGGGAATGTTAAAGAGACTGCCAAAGAAGTACAGGTTTTCTTTGGCGGTTAGGCGGTTGTAGATTATCATTTTTTCGCTGACGATGCCTATGAGCCGGCGGACGGCGTTGTCGTTTTTGACGACATCATAGCCGCCGATGGTTGCTGTACCCTTGGTTGGGCGAGCGAGCGTGGCTAGAACACGCAGTGTGGTGCTTTTTCCTGCACCGTTGGGACCTAGTAAACCAAATATTTCGCCTTTTTTGACGTTAAAGCTTATGTCGTCTACTGCGGTGAATTTGCCGAAGGCTTTGGTTAGGTTGTTTACTTCGATGATGTTTTGGTCCAAAACGTTGTCACCATTCTTGATATTATTGAACGCAATATATCGCGTTAAAATATAAATATTCCTGTGAACATTTAATTTGACAGACCATAATGCAACCAAACAAACAAGACAAAGTAACCGCCAACTGGATGAAAGAAGCCCAAAAAGGCTACATCCGAATCGGCGTCCTCATCCTTCTCAACCGAAAACCCGCCCACGGCTACGAACTAATGAAAGAAATTAAAGACCGTACCAAAGGATTTTGGAGCCCCACCCCCGGCGGAGTCTACCCCATCCTTGCCAACCTTGAAAAAGCCCACTACATCAAAGGCGAATGGAGCACAAAAACGGGTAGAAAAATAAAAATTTACAAAATCACCCAATCAGGTAAACTAATCCTCAAAAACGCCCTAGAGAAACAAAGCGAAATCACCAACAACATGTACTCTCTCTTTAAAGAGTTCGCTGTTGACGTTCTCAAGATTGAGCCTGAAGCGTTCACGATGCCAACTCATTCCCCGTTTGCAGCGTTTCTTGAAGAAAAAGAAGAAAGAACCTTTCAACAACTGGAAGATGCAAAAAAGCATCTTTTGCAGTCAATAAAAATGCAGCAGGAACAACTAAAAGATATTAACAAGAAATTAGCTGAGGCAAGAAAAAACCAGCCTGAAAAAACTTAGCTGGATTGCTTGGGTACCAACAGTTCCGCGTATTCTTCATTAACGACTTTGTGCTTCTCCAGAACTGCCTTGTTCACTCTTATCCAGTCCTCACGTACCATCGGCCAGATTTCTTGGGTCATAACAAACTGGGTCACGTAGGGCTTGAGGGTGCTTTCTCGTTTTATTGTGCGTTCGCGCCACTCGATATTGATCAAACCTGTACGGCGTAGATGATGCAGATTCTGAATTACCTCGTCAGTGTTTATGGGGTAGTTTAGGCTTCGAACCAAATCCTCGATGAGTGAATCAATAGAGATTTCATCTTCTTCGCGTAAACAAACAACTGCTACCACATCCTGAACCAGTCGAGCTCGCTTGCTAAGATATAAGCCTCGTTTCTTTGGAACCAAAACCTGCTCTATACGGTAAGCATTATGCTTAAAGAACCAGTACTTCATGACCTCAGCAAGACCCAGATAAGACACAGTTATTATAATCAAAAACAAGAAGAATTCGAGGGGTGGCTGAACGAACAGGAAGTATTGGTCACCTAAGATTGTAAAGGGAATGGCTATGGCTACGGCGATTACGGCTGCGCTGCTTAGAATAAGGTATTTGCTGGGTTTACTCTTCCAGAACGGTGATATGCGGGTTCTAATTGCAAATATGACCACTGCCTGTGTTATTAGGGATTCTAAGAACCACGCGGTTTGGAATAGGCGACCGGGTAGGTCAGGGTCAGCCATCAGCATGACTGAGGGTATAAGCGGCAGGAAAGCAAATATCAAGACAAAAAATGTGATGAAGTCAAATAGTGAACTAACCGGTCCAAGAGTCATCATGAAGCGTTTTATGTAGCTGATGTCCCAGCGTTTGGGTTTTTCCACATACTCATCATCCACATTATCGGTGGTTATGGTGGATTGGGAAATGTCATAGAGAAGGTTGTTTAGCAGAATCTGAATTGGCAACATGGGAAAGAAGTTAAAACCCAACAGAGGCAAAATCAAAGAGGCACCTGCAACACTAAACATGTTGCCAAAGTTTGAGCTTACGCCCATCATAACATACTTCATGGTGTTGCCAAAGGTTTTGCGGCCTTCAAACACACCTTTAGCAAGCACGGTTAAGTCGTTCTTGAGTAGAATGATGTCAGCGGATTCTTTTGCAACATCCACCGCATTGTTCACGGAGATGCCGACATCGGCGGTTCGCAGTGAGGGTGCATCGTTGATGCCGTCGCCCATGAAGCCGACCACGTGACCGTTGTTTTTTAGAATTGTGATTATGCGGTCTTTTTGTATTGGGGTGACTCTTGCAAAAACGTTAGATTCTTCGGCAACTCGTGCTAATGCGTCATCGTCCATTTGGGATATTTCACTACCTAACGCGACACCTTTAACCTCAAAGCCCAGAGCTTCGCAGGTTTTTCTTGCAACAAGTTCATTGTCACCTGTAAGAACCTTGAGTTCTATCCCAGCCTTGCCCAGCAGTTCTATGGATTCTTTGGCTGTTTCTTTGGGTGGGTCCAAAAACGCCACGAACCCCATAAAAACCATGTCGCACTCGTCGTTAACGGTGTATACGGGTTTTTCTTCTCGAAGTTTCTTGTAGCCAACACCAAGAACACGGAAGCCTTCCGAACTTAAATCGAAGTATTTCTGCTCAGCTTTTTTGCGGATTTCATCAGTAAAATCAAGGAGCAAGCCGTCTAATTCGCAGAAAGAACTGACTTTAATGATTTCTTCTGGTGCACCCTTGGCGATAAAGAAGCGTTGGCGGTCTTTTTCCACCACTACACTGACTCGGCGTCGAACAAAATCGAAGGGCACTTCATCAATTTTCATGTAACCTGCGGTGTCGATTTTTTCGTGCTCAAGAATTGCCTCATCCATCGGGCTCTTTAAGCCTGTCTGGTAGTAACTGTTTAGGTAACCGTGAAGAAGCACGCGGTCGTCATCTTTTCCCTCAGCATCCACATGCAACACAAGCCTGATTTTATTCTCTGTCAATGTGCCAGTCTTGTCAGTGCAAAGCACGTTCATGCTGCCAAAGTTCTCAATAGACGCGAGTCGCTTGACGATAACGCCTTTTTTGGACATGCTTATGGCGCCTCTGGAGAGGTTAACGGTGATAATCATAGGCAACAGTTCAGGGGTCAAACCCACAGCTAATGCTACTGCAAAAAGCAACGCATTTAGGATGCCATTTGTGTCGGGGTGAAGCAGAGCGTTTACCATGAATACGAAAAGCACCAGTAAAATCGTGACCTGCATGATAAGAAAACCAAAGCCTCGGATGCCTTTCTCAAATTCTGTGTCTGGTGGTTTTTGAACCAGTTTTTTGGCGATTTTACCATACTCAGTTAAGCCGCCTGTACGGACAACAAGGGCGGTTGCGCTGCCGCTGACAACTGAGGTTCCCATGAAAAGGTAATTAGTCCACTCCGTTACTGCGGCATCTTTAGTTTTTACTGGCGTGGAGGTTTTTTCAACTGGAAAAGATTCGCCTGTGAGGGCTGACTGGTTGATGAATAGGTCTTTGGCGTTAATAACTCGGGAGTCTGCGGGAGTGATGTCTCCTGCGGATAGAAACACGATGTCACCTGGAACAATGTCGTGGAGTTTTACTTCTTGTTTTGCGCCGTCTCGAAGCGCGGTTGCGGTGGTGGTTACGGCTTCTTTGAGGGTTTCTGCGGCTTTCTCAGCTTTAGATTCCTGATAGTAATCTAAAATGACGCTGAGGAAAACTATGGAGAAAATAATCACCATGTTAGGCAACTCGCCAAGAATGCCCGAGATTAAGCCCGCAACCATCAAGATAATTACAAGAGGACTTTTGAAGTTGGAGAGAAAATCCACGACTGCAGAGTGCTTCTTTTTCTTTGCCAGCTCGTTTGCGCCATAAACTTCAAGACGCTGCTCAGCTTCTTCAGAGCTAAGTCCAGAAGTGGATGTTTCTAAACGGGTGATTAATTCGTTAACTGGCTTGCCGAGTAACTCATCAATAGTTAGTAGAGGCTGCGCTGTGGTTTGAGTTTCCTCGGGTGCACTCCCGTTTGAAAAGTCTGGTTTGCTCACAGCAAGTTTCCTCCATGTTTGTATCGCGCCAGTGCAATGCAGATTAAACCTACAGCATACGTCATCATCAATCTTAAAACAGTTTCTAAAAGCACACAGAAAAAAGCCCTAAACCAACATATTTTCCACACGTGCAAGCTATCATATTCATGAAAAGACAAATGTTAAATTTCGTAAACCTAACCTAATTGTTAGGAATAATGGTTTTTATGTCAGCTCAAGAAAATAAGAGAATTATTCGCAGGTTCATTGAAGCCTATAACGCGCGTCAGCTGGATGTTTTTGATGAGTTAGTTGCACCTGATTATGTAGACCATACACATCAGCAGAAGGGTCGAGAAAATTTTAAGCAGTTGTTCACTTTGGCTTTCAATGGGTTTCCCGATTGGCATGAAGCAATTCAGGACATGATAGCTGAAGAGGATAAAGTCTGGGTTCACGTTATAGCAACAGGCACACATACAGGCCACTGGAACCTTTTCGGAGTACCGTTGCCACCGACAGGCAAGAAAGTAACTTTGCCCATGGTTTTCTTTTTCCGCGTGGTAAACGGGAAACTTGTTGAAGGCGGAGAAGTGGATGACCAAGTCGACTTCTTTAAACAATTAGGATTCATAGAATACACCCAAAAAGGACTAAAACTCTTTCCCGAAGAAGCAAACACACCATAGCACAAAAAGAGATTTAGTGCTCTGGCCGGGATTCGAACCCGGGTCCGCGACTCGAGAGGCCGCTATACTTGACCGGACTATACTACCAGAGCATAACTTCCGTACATAAATTTAGACTCTATTAATTTACTTTCCCCTCAACAAAGCAGGTAATTGCAGCAAAAAGGTGTCCATTACATAGATGAACCATGTGGTTTTGTGGTAACACGATTTTGATATCGCGTGGCAGACCAAAAATATGCGAAAAGATAAGTGAGAAATACTTGAACAAAGAAAAATAAAAAAAATAAAAGTTAAGGGGGAGTTTTATTCCATGCCGGGCATTCCGCCGGGGCCACCTGGACCGCCTTTGGGTGCTTTGGCAGTGATGACATCGTCAATGCGAAGTATCATAGCTGCTGATTCAGCTGCGGATTTGATTGCTTGCTCTTTGACGACTGATGGCTCGATGACGCCGTTGTCGATGCTGTTTTGGATTTTGCCTGTGAAGATGTTTATGCCTTGGTTTTTGCCGTCTTCTTTGTCGTGTGAGCTGCGTAATTCAACAAGGATGTCAATTGGTTCTAAGCCTGCATTTTCTGCTAAGGTTCTTGGGATGACTTCGACTGCGTCTGCGAATGCTTCAACTGCAAGTTGTTCGCGTCCGCCGACTTTGGTTGCGTACTTACGAAGTTCTTTAGCTACTTCGATTTCAACTGCGCCTCCGCCTGCAACGATTTTGCCGTTCTCGATAACGTCAGAAACGACTGAGAGTGAATCGGTCATTGCGCGTTCTGCTTCGTCAACCATGCGTTCTAAGCCCGCACGGATAAGGATGGCTACGCTGTGGGGGTCTTTGCATTTTTCGACGAAAATCATTTTGTCATCGCCGATTTTGCGTTCCTCAACTAAGCCTGCCATGCCAAGGTCTGTTGCTTTGAGGTCGTCAATGTTTGAGACGATTCTTGCGCCTGTTGCACGTGAGAGTTTTTCCATGTCGGATTCTTTTACACGGCGTGCTGCAATGATGCCTTCTTTTGCAAGAAAGTGCTGGACCATGTCGTCGATGCCTTTTTGGCAGAATATAACTTGGGCGCCTGAGGCTTTGACTTTTTTGACCATGTCTTCCATCATGGTGTTTTCTTGGTCAAGGAAAGCTTTCATTTGGGTTGGGTCGCGTATGCGGATTTCTGCGCTGATTTCGGTTTTCTCGATTTCAAGTGCTGAGTCTAAAAGTGCGATTTTTGCGTTTTCTTTTTGTTTGGGCATGCCTGGGTTAACGATTTCTTTGTCAACAACTATGCCTTTGATAAGCTGTGTTTCCATCAGGCTTTTGCCTGTTTTCTTGACCATTTGGATGTTGTCGATGTCTGCAAGGATTTTGTCGCCGCGTTTTTCAGCAATCTGACTTACTGCGTCAATGCTGATTTGAGCCAGATGTTCTTTTGCTGCACCGACTGCTTTGCTGCTGGTTGAGGTCAATGCTACTTTGAGTAGTGTTTTTTTGTCGTTTGTGTCAATTGGGGTTGCGATTTGACCAACGATTTCGATGGCTTTGGCTGCTGCTTTTCGGTAGCCGCTAACCATTACGGTTGGGTGAATGTTTTGTTCGAGGAGTTCTTCGGATTTTTTGAGAAGTTCGCTTGCAAGCACTACGGCGGTGGTTGTTCCGTCGCCGACCATGTCGTCTTGTGTTTTGGCGATTTCAACCATCATCTTGGCTGCTGGATGTTCTACGTCGATTTCTTTGAGGATTGTTGCTCCGTCGTTGGTGATGGTTATGTCACCGAGACTGTCAATGAGCATTTTGTCCATTCCTCGTGGTCCAAGTGTGGTTTTTAGGACTTCACCGATTACTTGTGCTGCCATAATGTTGTTTTTTTGGGCTTCTTTTCCGCGGCTGCGGGTTGTTCCTTCTTTAAGGATTAGTACGGGTTGTCCTGAACCGGTTGTTGTTAAATATGCCATGTTATTATCCCTACTTTTCCAGAATTTTGTTTAATTCGGAAATAAGCAAAAACCAAACCCCAATATAAACCTTAACCCGCGTCAGAATAAGGATTAATGATTTTTAGAAAAACCTCAATCGTTAACTGGGCATCATTTTTTCTTTAACCACGCCCAAAACATCGCTGGGCGCAATCAAGGACAAACCCGTAAAGTTACCCAAAACCTCAACGAGCAAGATTAAGTCGGGATTGTGTAGGTCCACTGTGGCTTTAATATCACCAGCAGCGGCGTTGATGATGTCAGTTGAGTGCAGACTGGTGTAGCGTTTTTCCACGGTTACGCGAAATGTCTGTGACTCACCGATTTTTTGTGCCATCTCGTTTGCAGCTTTTTTGATTTCTTCTAAATCAGTTGGGACAACTTGCTGGATGGGGATTATGCGCAGAGCATATCGAAACTCGAAAGGTCGCTCAGCTAAAATGGTGCGGAATTTTTCTATGGCATCAAGCGGGTCGAGGCTGGTTTTGGCACAGACTAAGCCGCGTATGCCTGTTTTGCTGGCTTTGGCTTCTTGGTCACCTATATCATCTTTGAGGACGTATAGGAGTTCGTTGCACATTGCGCGTTCGTTGCCACGTGCACAGGAAGCAAGTAAGTTGAATTCTTTGAGGATTCTGTTCACCACCATGAAGGGATGAGTCTGTGGCTATTGTATCTTTTCACTAGAAGTCTGGTGGTCAGTGAATATTGACGTGCTATCACAGCGTAAGCTCAAAGCCGTCGCCTCACATCATCCCAAAACAAAAACCAGCCCCCAACAATTTAATCCTTACCCACACACAAACCTGCAGAGCACCTGATTTTTGGCTTGAAAACGCACCAATAATGACCTCCCTCTATAGGTTTTCTGCATAGGTTGGCTATTAGGAGCCTAATAGAAACACAATCCACGCCTACCCCTCTATGGTTTCTGCATGGAGTTTCTAATAGGAACCAAATAGGTTGGTGGATTATTTAGAGCTTTAATCTTTTAAGTTTAAAAATAAAACAAATAAAAAAGGGTTGGAATTTTTTCTCTTAAAAATTTTGTGATAACCGTACTACAGATACATTTAATCCTCTTTCAAAGCTTTTGATTGTGTTTCTTCGTTGAACTTTTCTGCCTCTATTTGCTTTTAGAAATTCTGTTTTTATTCTTGATTGGTTCATGTTTATCTTCATTTTCTGTTTTATTACTTTCTTTATTGACTTCCTGCGGGGTCATTGATTGATTGTTTTCAGCACCGTTATTCTCCTGACTATTTCTGATTTTAAAAAGTATACTTTCTCTAAAGGGTTGAAGTGCAAATGTTACAGACAAGGTAACAAGAACACCTGATAAAAATACTAGAAATTGTCTGCTTGACTGGGGTGATTCAAAATTACAGACAAGTGTTTGTGCATATGAACCGTTTAAGAAATCCATTGAAAACATAAGCCATCTGCTATCGCTATTTACAAAATATTCAATTGGCGCGGGTTGACTATTGGATAAATAATAAGATGACGGTAGCCCAATTTGGACTATGAACGGTTGATTAATTACATATTGACCAAGGGAACCTGTAAATGAAATCATTTCATCTGTCCATTCTGTATTGCCGCCAAAAAATGTATAAATTGCTGTTTTTCGACCATCCATTGAATCGTCGATAGCTAAAAGTGAAGAATCAGTTTTCACATAAGCACCTATTTCAAGCTCATGCACCCATTTGATTTCGTTGCCAGGTTGTAAAGATGCGTTAATTATTGAAAACCCTTGGGGCATAACTGAAAAGTGGCTATCAAAAGTACCTATTTCTTTCCACTCATCATCATGATTTGGATAGTATGTTGACAAAGGGTACTGAAAATTATTGTAAACTGCATATGCATTAACACTTAATACCTTAAAGGGTAAAAGAGCATATAAAAAACAGGTATCCCATTGTGTGACGTTTAAAGTAACTCTAATATCGATTGAATGCTCAGGGATATTGAAGGTTACCCTTGTTTTATCAATTGTATAATTCCACGCGTGTCCAGCGCCTATAACTATTGGCTGATTAGGGGGTATTTCTAATGGTGGACTGTTGGCAAAATATATTGTTAAAAATGAAGCAATAACCAACATTACTGTAATTATAGTATACATGCGTGTCCATTTGTTTCTTATGCAAGATTTAATTCTTGATATAGCCATAGACCGCATAGTTTAGGGTTGGTTATGTAGTTAATAAGCTTGCGGTCACCTAAGAAGCGGGCTATCTCAAAATCTAAAAACAAATTGACTCTATGCTTTAGAAAACCATTAGTGGGTTTGCCAAAAAGATAACTGGAAAAATAATTGCCCACTCAAAAAGCAAATTGTTTTTAGGTTTTTTTCCAGTTGTTAAACACGTACAGCCACAACATCAACCCAAGAGCGTTTGCCGCAATCATGGGAATTGTTATCCATTCTACAATCATTAACGCCGTATCAAACGGGGATACCAACACCAAAATCAAGCCCATCGCAGCAGCTTCACAAGCAATACCCAAAACTGCACCTTTGAGCAGGTATAGTTTTCCAAACATTTTCAAGGAAACCAATCCTGAAACCAGCCCGATGCCAATTGTGCTGATTGTGCAGGGTAGCGCGGTTGCTCCTCCGACGGTGTAGCGGTGTATGCCTCCGATTAGTCCTGCGATGACGCCGCCTATTGGTCCGCCTGTTACACCTGCAATCATTGCGGCAAGTTCACGCACGTTGATGATGGTTCCGTTTTCCAGTTTAATGCCTGTTAAGGTGCCATAAATGGCAAGCAAACCAAGGGTTAAGCCAAGCACTACAGGTGTTAGGTGCTTGTATTTGGCGATTTTTGGTCTATGTAGAAAGTTTGAGGCCATATACGCTATGACTATCATGAATGAGGCTGTTCCAAGTAGGGTTAAAACGTTTAACGCTATAGTTAGGGAGTCAGCCATTTCTTGTCAGCACCCATTTATTGATAACGTTCTCAATAAAAAATTTGTGATACCAAAATAGGGAATTATTTTTTGGGTTTAGCTGCGGTTTTGGTTTTGTCTTCTTTTTCGTCCTTGTCTTTTTCAATTTTGGTGTAGTAGTACTCCCCGATGCCTTTTTGGAACACGTCCATTTGGCTGCCTTCCTTGTTCACGCGGGGTCGGAACGTTGTTGAGTCACGGCGGAAGGTGATGTCCATTTCTTTGAGGAAACTGTTCATGCCCTCTCTGAGGCTCATGGGTGGATGAGCAGTACCGCTGATGCCGGGTTCCCCGTTGAAAACCATGAGTCTGTCTGCGATAAAGTCCTGAGTGACCACATCGTGTTCAACCACAAACGCGGGAGTACCATGCGCTTCCACAACACGCCGCAGAGTTTTTGCCATGTTCAAACGCTCATCCACATCAAGATAAGCGCTGGGCTCGTCAAGCAAGAACAGGTCACATTTGCGGCTCAGGCACGCGGCTATGGCGACTTTTTGGAGTTCTCCACCGCTGAGTTCCATGATGTTGCGGTCCATCAAAGCCTGCAACCGTAGGGGCTGGGCAATTTCGGTTTTGTACCAGCTTGAAACAAAGTTTTCCTTAGCCACACTCATCAAAAGGTCCTGCACAGTACCGGGGTAATCAGGGGCGATGTACTGTGGCTTGTAGCTAACGGTTAATTCGCCAAATTTGGTTTTGTCATCGGTTTCCTCAACGCCCGCGAGGATTTTGACAAAGGTGGTTTTGCCGATGCCGTTTGGTCCAAGGATTCCAACGATTTCGCCTTGTTTGATTTCTCCGGGTTCAATGTTGAGTTTGAAGCCTTGGAAGGTTTTCTCCATGCTTCCCCAATTTAGAAGGGTTTGCCCAATGTTTTGACCAGCACTTGGGGGTTTTTCGTGGAAAACGATGCTTTCTTTTCGGAACATGATGTTCTCGTCGGGGATGTAGCCTTGTAGGTAAATGTTGATGCCTGTTCGGACACCATGCACATGAGATACGACACCATAAACTCCGGGCTCCCCGTAAAACACGCAAATCTGGTCGCTGAGGTAATCGATGATTGCGAGGTCGTGCTCGGCGACGATTATGGTTTTGTTTAGTTCCTTGAGACTGCGGATTGCCTTTGCGACTTGTAATCGCTGATTCACGTCCAAGTAGCTTGAGGGTTCGTCGAAGAGGTAAACGTCGGCATCTCGGCTAAGCGCCGCCGCCACTGCCACCCGTTGCAATTCGCCGCCGCTAAGAATGTCTAGGTTGCGGTCCCAAACTTTCTCAAGTTCAAGAGCTTTAACAATTGCCTTTAACTGGCCACGTTCGTCAACTCGCCCTAGCAAATCGCTGACTTTGCCTGTGATTGCTTTGGGGATTTTGTCGACGTATTGTGGTTTGTGGCTGACTTTGAGGTTTTTTTGGCTGATTTTTTGGAAGTATTCTTGTAGGCTGCTGCCTCGGTAAAATGTGGTGATTTCTGGCCAGTCTGGTGGCTCATCGAATTTGCCAAGGTTGGGTTTGATTTCTCCGCTGAAAACTTTTAGTGTGGTGCTTTTTCCGATGCCGTTTTGTCCCAGAAGACCCAGCACAAGCCCCGCGGTTGGCGTAGGTAAGCGGTACAGTTTGAAGCTGTTTTCTCCAAAACGGTGGCTACAGTCTTTTTCCAGTTCATCGGGCAAATTCACGATGTTGATGGCTTTGAAGGGGCATTTTTTGACGCAGATGCCGCAACCGCTGCAGAGGGTTTCGCTGATAATGGCTTTGTTGCCTTCGATTCGTATGGCTTCTACGCGGCTTCTTACCATTGGGCAAAAGTTTACGCAGAGCTGGTTGCATTTTTTTACTTTGCATTTGTTTTCGTTTAATACGGCAATTCGGGTCATGGATGCGTCGTGTTATGAAATCAGAGTGGATGGTTATTAAATTTGGGGTTTAAAAGTGCGTTATTCGAAAGTTCTAAAATAAAGAATAAAAATTTTGTTGTTACGGCTTAGGTTACCATTCTTCTTCTTCCCATTCTTCGTCGTCGCCTTCTTCCCATTCATCTTCTTCTTCAAATATCATTCTCATTCACCTCCAGTCATAAACCAGCATTTATCTTACCTATCTGAGGAATTGTTTAAACGTTGAGGTTCGACAAATGTCGTTAATTCAAAACCATAAACTCATAAAATTAGGGTTTTTTCACAACTTTCTAGCACAACAACCAAAGACACTAAATCGAAAATAGAACAAGAGCATGTTAGGTTTCTTTAGAACAATTGTTTAACGCTCCATTTCCTTGATTACTGATACGCGACACCCATTTATGCCACAAACCACAAAAACATCCAGGGAACCCCTATGAAACTTAGCCTGTCAAACGGAATCTTTAGCCGCCTCAGCTTAGAAGAAAATTTTGCTGCCGTGAAGCAGTTGGGTTTTGAAAACATCGAGTTCAACATGAAAAGCGTCAAAAAAGAAAACGACACCGACGTGTACCGAGAACAAAAACTCCTCGCACAAACCCACCTCAACTGTTTAACGCTACATTCAGCCACACTTCATGTAAAAGACCCCGTTGAGGTGCATCGTGCGGTTTATTATGGAAAAATCTCGCTGGAATGCGCCCACGCCCTAAATGCTCCAATCATGACGGTACATTCAAACATTGATAAGCACTTGCCCAAACAGGTCAGACAGAAGTGCTTAGAGGGAATTTTTGGGGAAATCAAACCCTTCGCCAAGCAGTTCGGCATCAAGTTGGCGCTGGAAAACCTCTCTTACGTGTCCACGGGTTTTGGTAAAAACGTGGAGCAGCTTGAAGAGGTACTGGGCATAATTGATGATGGGGACATGGGAATAACTTTTGATGTTTGTCACGCATTGGAAACTAAAGAGCTAAAAAATCTGGTTGAAAAGTATGGAAAACGCATCTGCAACGTGCACATGGCAAACAAAGCCCACAAACCCTTCACAGCAGAAAACCCTGACCTCACATGGTTCCTGACGCGGTTACATGATTTTGGTTACACTGGACCAATAACGCTGGAACTTGACCACAAAACCAGCATGGCAGAAATCGCCAAAACTAAAGCGTTTTTTGAGGGACTGCTTGCCCATTTTTAGCCACCGCCAACCGGAGGCAAAATCGCCAACACATCACAATCATGGAGCAGGGTTTCTAAGCCATCCTTTGTGGCTGTGTTATTTCCGTTAATTAAGAACTGCAAAAATCTCCGTGGCTTACCTGTTTTGTCAAAAACGTAATCTCTAAAGTTTGCCCCGTATTTTTCGGAGAGAACCCCCAAAACATTGGCAACTGTGACTGTATCGCCTGTGAATTGCAGGGTGTCCTCTTTTTTGTTAACGATTTCTCGCAGGGTTGTAAAAAACAGGACTTGAATATTCATTACATTTGACCGTGGTATGTTTATTGTTGTGTGAAAATTAATGTTTCGTTAGTTTTTGGTTTTTAGAAAAAAGGTGCAGAAAGAAAGGTGTTTAGGGTGCATTACTTTTTTGTTGATTCTGGCACTGGTTTTGGTTGCCATGTTGATACGTGTTTGTGTTGCATGCTTGAGTGCTTTGTTGTAGGCAGGTCTGCGCTTGAGTTTGTGTTCCATTGCAGTTTCCGCTGCAAGCACAGGTGTTTGTGCAGTTTCTTGTTTGCTGACATTGCTGGGTCTGGTTTTGCTGGCAGGTTCCAGTTTGTGCTCCTGTCCCGTCGCAGTCGAGGGTTTGCAATTGGTCTTGGGTTTGAAGTGTATCGCCAGTTTGGTTTTGCATTAATGAAGGTGCAGCAGCGGCTAAAGGTACAAGAAGAACTATTCCTAACACCACACTAACCAACAGTATTGCGTTTTTGTTCATTCCTTTTCACCTCCCAACTTTCAAGTTTCTTATTGGGAAGGGCTGGTTTAGATGTTGGCTGAAACAGGTTGTTTCAAAAAGTGAAACAACTTATAAGCGCCAATGAAACAATATTTTTCAGCGTTGAAACATGCAAAAAAACCTCTTAGTTATTGTTCTCTTGTTAATTGCTGTAAGCGTTACTGGCTTGTTTTTGTTTTCAACCAACGAATTTAGCAATAACCATGGACACATGGGTCAAAATGCACAAACCGTGCGCACTTTAGAGTTACTGCTTTTCGCGGTTCCTTTGGCAATATCGGTAGCAATCGCCATTTACGCAGTTGCTTTCCCAGAAATCAAAAAATCAACCACAACACAGCCAGCCCAGCCTCAAGTTGAAAATAAACAAACTTTGGAGGCTATCCTAAAAGTGCTAAATGAGGACGAACGTAAAGTGGTTCAAGCTCTTGTCGACTCAGATAGGGGTAGTTTGTTGCAAAAAGAAATCGGTTGGAAAACTAAACTGTCAAGAGTTAAAACTCACCGTGTGGTTGCTCGGTTGGCAAACAGGGACATTGTGATGGTTGAAAAACAAGATAACACCAATAGGGTAACGTTGGCTGAATGGGTAAGTAAGAACAAGGAATAGGGCTAGCGAATTTCTTAATGAATGTCTTTCATAAATTCGGGGTTATTGGGGGTTTTTGCCTTTTTTTATTTCTTTTAGCACTCTTAATATTTGAGTTGTTATGCTTGAAAGTATTGCAACAGCAAAAACCAGTGCTGTAACGCCGATTCTATATTCCATGCTCATGTCTAAGTAGAACAAGGCAAAGATTGAAGAAACCAGCAGTGCCAGCGTCAAGACTTCAGGGATTGTCCCAAGGTTTTTCATTGCAGTTCCGAAACTCATCAAATTCACCTTGATATTCTCAAAACTTGTTGTTAGATTAATCTTGGTTTTGGGGGCTTTTAAGTATTCGCTCAAAAAAACCGTTTTTAGAGGAGATTTTTAAAGATTTTTCGCCATAAATAAATCAGTTATCACCCCTAAACAGTCACCTTAACAAACAGCAAACACTATACAAGCCAGACCCAACCGAAAATATTTCCCATCAAAACAGAGGGATTCAGCAAAATATCTCATATTCGTGCAAACCTTGAAGGTATGGTATAAGCTTTTATATGGTTGCATACGTGATGATTAAAACAAAGTTCATGCTTTCGGATGAGAGGTTAAGACTAAGTGCCCTATATAAAAAAAATCGAAGTGAAAGGCTTTAAGTCTTTTGGGCCACAAACAGTAAAGGTAAATCTCGACAAAGGCTTCACCGCAATTACTGGCCCGAACGGAAGCGGCAAAACCAACATCATGGACGCTGTACTTTTTTCGCTGGGCGAACTTAGCACCAGACGCATGCGAGCTGAAAACGCCTCCAAACTGATTTTTCACGGGTCCTCAACCGCAGGGCAAGATAAAGCCAAAATGGCAAAAGTCGTACTCCAATTTGACAATTCCGACGGCGTAATGCCCATCGACACAACCACCGTGACAGTGTCCCGTGAAGTCTTTCGTAACGGACAAAGCGTTTATCGTCTCAACGGCAGAAGAATGAGCCGCACCCAAATCATTGAAACCCTCTCAATGGCAGCCATCAGCAGCATGAGCCAAAACATCATCCCACAGGGCACAATCACACGATTAACAGACATTAACCCCGCGGAAAGAAGAAAAATCATCGAAGACCTCGTCGGCATCGGACAATATGATGCAGAAAAAGCTGAGGCAGAAGAAAAACTGCGCACAGCAGATATCTCAATTCGCACTGCCATGGGCAGAATTGACGAGGTACAAAAACGCCTCGACGACTTGGAACGCGAACGCAACCAACTCCTGCGGTACAGCTTTATCCAGAACGAAACAAAAAAGTTCCAAGCAATCAAAATTTCAAATGACATAAACCAGCTCAACAGTAAAATCAAGGATAACACTGAGCAAACAGAAAAAGTCAAAGCCCGCGTTGAAAAACTGCGCGAACAAAGAGAACTACGCCGTACAAAACGCCACGAAATTGAGGGCGAATGGAGAAAACTCAGCGGCGAAAACCTTGAAGCAGGCGGCTCAGAAATCCTAAAGGTCCAAATAAAAATCGGCGAATTAAAATCCAGATTAACCGAGTTAACCACAAAAATCAATTCAGGACAAGCCAGTTTTGAAAGCCTAAAACGCGTCAAAGAAAACAACATAAGCCAGCATGAAATGTTAAGACAGGAAATCCAAGATAACCGCCTCAAAATCCGCACTTATAGAAGTGAATATGAAAAAATCAAAAAACAAATATCTGAGAAAAGTGAGGAGCACGAAGCGTTAGCAAAGGAAACCGCGGCGCTTTGGGAAGGCTTGGGGGATAACAACCAGCAAATCCGCAGTTTAGAAACAGACATGGACAGCGGACTAAAAAGAATAGTTTATTTGCGTTCTGAATACAGCAAAGACAAAGCAGCGCTACGTATTAGCAATGGTAGACTCAAAAACCTAAACGTACGCAAAGAAAAATTCGTAGCCAGCCTTGCTGAAATCGAAAAAGCCCTCTCCGAACTGGAACAGGTACAAAAAGACCAAAAACAACAATACAAAAACCTTGAAGCCACCATTGAACGCAAAATAGCTCAAAAAGAAGCCGTAGAAAAAGAAATCACCGAAGCAAACCGCATCGCTGGCTCAGCAAAAGAAGCCGTAATTGAGTTTGCCACCCAAAAAGATTTAGCGTCAACAATTGCAGCGGAAGAAAAAGCACTGCGGCAGATTGAGGAAATGGGCGATGTAGGCGCAATTAACGGCGTTTATGGTAGACTGCGCAGCCTGATAAAGATTGACAAAAACTACAAAAAGGCAATTAACGCTGCGGCTGTGGGTTGGCTTGACGCTTTAATTGTGAAGGATATTGATGTCGCGTTTACTTGTGCGGAAACTCTTAAGCGTATGAAGCTGGGCAGAGTAAAAATCATTCCTCTACAAGGCGCAATAAACCCCAAAACCAAAGAAACACCCAAACGTGAAGGCGCAGTCGGCGCACTTAGCCAATTTGTGAAGTACGAGAAAGACTACGAGTTAGCAGTCAACTACGTTTTAGGCGACACAATTGTTGCAGCAACTGATAAGGCAGCGTTTGCATTATCAAACCAAGGTTACCGAGCAGTAACCGTAAACGGTGACCTCTACGAGCCAGGTGCTTTTGAAAGCGGCTATTACCGTGCACCCATCGACTTCTCAAATATTATCCCAAGCGAAAACGCCATAAAAAGCCTCGATGAAGCAGTCAAAGCACTCCAAACACACCTAACCCAGCGCGGAACAGACATCAAAACCATCGAGGAAGAAATCGAGCACACCAAAATCGAAATCACCCGCTTATCAGAAAACATAGCCACACTAGATAGAGAAATAATCCGAATCAAACGCGGCGTAAAAAGAACCCAACTTAACGTCAGACACACCGAAAAACTGGGCGGCAAACTGGAGCGTGAAGGTGCAGCGCTTAAAGGCCGCATGCACATGTACCTCAACGAACGCAACAAAATAAAAAACAGCCTCAAAAAAATCCAAGCCGAAATAGCCGCTCTTAAACTAAAAACTGACGTAGGACACATTCAGGAACTTGAGGTTCAACGCGAAAAAATCGGCGAAGAAATAAACAATCTACGCCAGCAACTTGGAACAAACCAAACCGAAATCAACACGCGACAATCCCAGTTTGACCGCGTGCTACGACCAGGATATAAGAACACAAAAATCCAGCTTACCAAGATTGAGCAGCAACAAAAGAAAACTGAAAAAGACATCGCAGACGCCACAGTGGAACATGACCAAGTGAAGCAGGAACTGGAAGAACTAGAAAAGACCCGCGTGGAGCTATCACAAGCTGTTTTGTCGGCAAGGGAAGAATCTAAAAAGTTCACCAGCCAAATTGATGTTATAGACGCGGAACTGCGGGTTTTTGATGCGGAATATGAGCAGGCGGACAGGCTTCTTAATCAGCTTCAGATTAGCTTGCAAACCAGTGAGTTGCGCATGCAACAGTTCCAAAATCAGCTCTCTGCGTTGGGTTATGAGCAGCCTGTGCATGTGGATCAGCGATTAGTTGAAGAAGCCGAAACTACAATTCGCATGATGCAGTATGAGCTTGAAAGAATAGGAGCGATTAATCAACTTGCAGCAGCGCATTATGATGAACAGATTGCAAGATATCGCGAATTATCCGTGCGTCTAAACGAGTTGGAACGTGAGAAACAGGCTATTGTGCAGTTCATGGACCAAATTGAAGCAAAGAAACGCAATGTGTTCATGACAGCCTTTGAAAAAATTAACACAGAACTCAACTATTACTTTGAAAAGATATCCGGCGGCGGCAATGCAACACTAAAACTGGAAAACCCCGATGACCCATTTGAAGGCGGCATCGACATGATAGTGCAGTTCCCCAACAAACCCCAAATCACCGTAAGCGGGGCTAGCGGTGGCGAACGCAGTGTTTCAGCAGTCAGCTTCATTTTTGCGCTCAAAGGTTTCACGCCAGCATCATTTTACATTTTTGACGAGGTTGACGCGCACTTAGACGCTTTTCACACAACCAAACTCGCTGAGGTGTTGCGTGAGGAAGCAGGAAAAATCCAGTTTGTAGTCATATCACTGCGCCCTGAAATGGTTAACAAGGCACAGAAGGTTTACGGCGTCTATGAACGCAATGGAGTCTCAAATGTGGTAACAGCCAAGTTTCCATCGGAGGAGGCTAAACATTGACCGAACACCACCAAGCACCCGTCAGGCGACCGTTCTATCTTAGACCCCCGCTAAACATTCTTTTTGAACTTAGCAGAATCGATAAACTCACTCCATGGAACGTAAACATTGCGTATCTGTTGCGGTCGTTTCTCAGCCAGATGGAACAACAGGGCAATGTTGACTTTCGCGCTTCAGGAGTAGCACTGGACAGTTCAGCTTTAATTTACTTGATGAAATCAAAACTGCTACTCACACTCCAAGAGCCTCCAGCGCCACCGCCAAAGATACCACACGACTTCGTTCCGCCACCTCTATTTCTGCCCCTGCGTCATGAATTAACCTCAACCACAATTCAGCACCTACTTGAGGTACTTGATGACGTGTTAAAAGGCGAGAAAGGACTAAACATGGACCGTGTGGTTGTTCAGCAACCGGTTTTGCCTGCAGTGACGGATTTGTTGCCGCAGTTTGACCGCTTCATAGCTGAGTTGGAGCTGCAAGTTGACCAGCTCTATGAATTGCTTAAAGAGAAGGTGCATGGTCAAGGCATTATTGATTTCACAACTTTAACTAAGGGCATGACAAGAATTGAAGCTTTAAGAACATTCATTTACCTCTTGTTCCTTGCGCAGGACGGTTTAGTTAGCCTATGGCAAAATGAGGAAACAGAAGAACTCTACATTGCAGTGGGGAAAGTAAGCGTTGGAAAAGCCCAAAAATCAAACAGTTGAAACCAAAAAAGAAGACGAAGCGGTAGTTGAAGAAGAAAAACGCAAACATCAACTTGCACTAATAGAGGCAGCTCTCTACGTTGCAGGGCGCCCCCTTGACCTAAACGAGATAGCACAAGTAATGGGCAGCCGCTCAAAAAAGAAAGCCAAAAAATACTGCGACACCCTCAAAGCAGAGTACACCTCAAGAAGTACAGCGCTGGAGATTTTGGAGCTACGCGATGAGCGCTACGTCTTACAGGTTAAAGCCGAATTCACCCCACTAATCAAAAAACTGGTAAACCGTCCACTACTCTCTTCTGGACCCCTAAAAACACTCTCATACATTGCGTTTCGTCAACCTATTGCCCAAAAACGCGTCATAGACGTACGAGGACAACACACATACGGACACGTAAAAATGCTCAAAGACATGGGATTAATTGCGTCTGAGCGAAACGGCAGAAACTTAGCGCTGAAAACCACCAGTTACTTCTCAGACTACTTTGGCTTAACACAGGATCCATCGTTGATGAAAAGAGAGTTGAAGAAGATTTTTGGCGATACAATAAAAGAAGAGGGACAAAATCAATAAGCTTAATCTTTGTTTCCCAATTTTAAAGATGCGTCTTTTTGACAGCAAATAATCATCTTTATGTCTAAAATGTAACTGATTTTTGCCTTCTTTACGGTAAAGGAAAAATAGGCATAAAATTACCGTATTTTTGCAAGTTTTGAGACATTTTGAGATTTTTTTCTCAACCGAGATGGAAATAAGCATGTTTTTGTATTTAGTAATCACCGGTAAAAATGCTGGGCCATAACGTAGCAGAGTGTTGCAGGCCATGTCGGTGGTATCCTGCTTGCAATTCTGTGATATTATGTCTCAGCATGCCGACTTATTCTAACTGAATGAGGTGCCTATTAAAAAAACCAATAAAATACAGAACAGCAAACAAAACAACAATGTATTAATGGATACCTTTATATTGAAATTGTCGGTTTTACTGATTCGCAATTTAACATAATAAGGGAAATGTAAAATGTCAGTTTGGCACGGTTCAATGCGTAAAAGAAAAAGCACAGGCGGAAAAAAACGCGCTTACCGCGAAAAGAAAAAGTATGAAGCAGGCGGATTCCCTGCTGAAACAGTTCTTGGCGAACCAAAACGTAAGTTCAGCAGAGGATGCGGCGGCAGTACAAAAGTTAAAGTTTTAACAGAAAAGTTTGCCTCAGTCACAGACCCCAAAACGGGCACAACTGAGAAAACTGAAATCGTCCGCGTTGTCCGAAACATCGCCAACGTCGATTACAACCGAAGAGGCGTAATCACCAAGGGCGCAGAAATCGAGACAAGCCTCGGTTTAGCTAAGGTCACATCAAGACCAGGCAATGACGGCGTAATCAACGCTGTTCTAATCAAAGAAAAAGCATAATTTTTTTGCTTTTCCTAATTTTCATTTTTAATTTTTATTAATTGTTTTGCTAGTTTTTGGATTATGACTTCTTTGGGCTCTTTCTTATCCACCCGTATAGAACCAGATTTAATCCATGGTTGCTGTGGAAAATGATCCTCCAAATCCACCTCGTAGCCTAAGCCCAAACGGTTTGCGGCTTCTTGAAGCTCTAAAATTTTTGGGAGAGAGACTGCCATGTTTTTGGGTACGCGGCGTCCTTCTTTTCGGGTTTTGTTGACGTCAAAGTATACGGGCCAAATGATGGCTTGGTCAAGTTTGCGCATGATGTTTTTCTCCTATTTTTGGGCGTAGTAAACGACTAATTTTTGGGCGACCTCGTTTACTCTTACGAAGCCGAACCGTTCAAACTGTATGATATCGTCTGGCTTTAACTTTTTGCAAGCAGACTCCGCGTAGCCCTCAATTGCTGTGGCATCTTGCTGAATTACTTCGGCGGGGTACTCACTGCCTTTGGGTATCCACTGGATAAGTTGAACCTTGAGTTTGCGCACTTCCTCGTAAGATTCGCTGGCGTAGACAGCGGTAACATCCTTGTCGGTTACTGTTTGGATTTGAATGTTAAACAGCTCCATCAAGCGCATGGTCTGGTTTGGTTGCATTGTTTGTGCGTCTTTTTGGCTAATCCAAAACTCCACCGCCGCCTCAGTGCCTTCAGGCTTAACAAGATACTCACGGAAGCCCCGTTCTGTATGCTCAGGATGCAATGGCAACTTAGCGTGGAACACTTTTGGCAATCCTGTAACTTGGAGTGTGACGGGTTGGGCTACGAAGAAGTAGCGGTTGCTTGACGCGTCAAGGATTTTACGGTTATAAGCGTACAAGTTCTCCCAGCTCAACGTAACATCATTGGGTTTAATGCCCACATCAATTATCATTTTCTTAATAGCGTCAGGTGTTATGCCACGTTTTTTAAGAGCAGCAAACGTGCCCAAACGTGGGTCATCAAAGTCCTCAAAGTCACCTTCTTTTATGCCCGCAACAATTTTGGATTTTGACAGCGCGGCACCGGTGATTTTTAGTCTACCGTAATGTATGGCTTCTGGGTATTCCCAGCCAAAATGTTGGTACATGTATTTTTGGCGTACCATGTTGGTGTAGTGTTCTTTTCCGCGGATTATGTGGGTCATGCCCATTAGGTGGTCATCTACGCCCGCGGCTAAGTTATAGAGGGGCCAGAGAATGTATTTGCTGCCTACGCGTGGATGCGGATACTTCACGGTGTCAATGATTCGCAGGGCAGGCCAGTCACGCACGGCAGGGTTTGGATGCGCAATGTCAGTTTTAACCCGAACCACCGCTTCGCCTTCCTTGTAGCCGCCGCCAAGCATTTTATGCCAACGCTCCAACTGCTCATTGGGAGCTATGTTGCGGCAGGGGCAAGGCTGTTTTTCAAGGGTTTTGTTGTGGAAATCTTCAGGGGCACACTCACACACGTAAGCGTTGCCATCCCCAATCATCTGTTCCACGTATTTGTAGTAGATTTCAAGGCGGTCGCTTTGGATATATTCCTCATCAACTTTGCAGCCGAGCCCTTTTAGGTCTTTGCGGATGTTGTCGTAGTATTCGAGTCTGGGTTTTTTGGTTTTAGGGTCAGTGTCCTCAAAACGTAGAATGAATTTGCCATTGTACATGCGGGCATATTCGTGGCTGAGCACAATAGCGCGGGCTGAGCCTAAGTGTAATACGCAGTCAGGGTTTGGCGAAAAACGCGTGGTTATGGTCTTGTATTTTTCCGCATTGGGCAGAGGCGGCAGTTTCTTTTCTTCAGTTTCAGGTTTCTTTTGGGTTTCAGGCCAGTTCTGCTCCACAATTGCCTTCTGCTCAGAAAGAGGCAACCCATTAACCTCAGCAACAACCTCAACGATAACCGCGGAAAGTTCCTTAACGCGGCTACGCAACTCTGATTTTTCACCTAAAATCTTGCCCACCAGCGCGCCTGCTTGGGCTTTGCCACCATGAGAAACCGCGTTTAGCAGGGCAGCTTTTCGAATTAACTCTTTAAGTTCAAGGTCCTGATTAAGTGTCAATGGAATTGTCCTGAAACTACATGTTTCGCGTAATCAAGAATTCAGCGAACGCTTTTAATTTTTCCTTAGCCTGCGGCGTAGGCAGAAGCTTATCCACCTCAGTCCAACTATCCAAAACCATCCGCTCCGCAACCCCTTTGACATACTCAAACGCGCCACACTTCTTAATTATCGAAATGGCTTCGTCACGTAGGGCTTGGTCAAAAGTGTGCATACCCAAAATCTCCAGCAACCTCTCCTTATCATCAGTTGAGGCTTGCTGCAACGTGTAAATAACAAGCAAGGAACGTTTACCTTCGCTGATGTCGCCACCGACACCGCCTTTTTTCTTGGCAAACTCTGTGCCGGATAAGTCTAAAATGTCATCTTGCATCTGAAACGCCACACCAATGCTCTCGGCGAACCTGCCCAGTTTTTCAACTAACGCTGGTTCAGCACCTGACAGAACAGCTGCGAGTTTGGCGGCCATCCGCGCCAGCGTGCCTGTTTTGTAGGCACACATTTGCAAATAATCCTTCTCTGTTAGGTTATCAGCGTTTGCGGCTCCTTTGTGCCATGCAATATCCATGGCTTGTCCCATGCTCAGGTTCAGCATTTCCTGAACATAAACTTCGTAGGAGTCCCGCTGGATTTCAGCTGAGAGCTTGTCGCGGTTTGCCATGATGGGCAGCAGTGGCAGGTAGTACATTGCGTTTCCTGCATTAATGGCGACATCTACGTCGAAGATTTTGTGGGTACAGGGTTTACCGCGGCGCATCTCTGAGGAATCCTCAATATCATCAACAACTAAAGTTCCATTGTGGATGACCTCTGGGATGATGGCGAAGTCAACACAGTAATCATCTTTTTTGCCCAGCGCGTCACAAATCAGCAAAAACAGTGCAGGTCGCCAGCGTTTTCCGCCACGATTAAGCATGTCCCAGATTGGATCCGCAATTGCCTTGTTTAGGGGTTCAAGGTTGTAGCTGTACATTGGCGGAGTAACCTTGAACAAAACTGCGTCTTTAGAAAATTTTCTGGGAATGTATTTTTCGATTGCTTTGTCAATTTGCGGCGCTACTTCCAGAAGAAAACGTTCAATATCCATTTTAGTGTACTCCTCGGTTTGCGTATTTTTGCAGATTAAACCCTCTGGCGGAAAGCCACTGTCCCGTCTTGCCCGTGATAACCAGCGGAGTTTCTGCTAAATCATCCAGCTTTTCTGCACCCACCAAAAACAGGGCATTACGCAACTCCTCAATCAGGCAGGAAAGTTTGACTTCGGTTTCTTTTGCACCCAACACTGCTGCTTTAAGGATTGGCTGGGAGATGCTTGCTAAGTTAGCATTGAGCGCGAGGGCTTTGGCTATGTCGGTGCCGCTTCGTATGCCGCCTGATGCGATTATTGGGATTTTTACTGTTTGGGCGATTTCGATGAGGCTTATTGCTGTGGGGATGCCCCAGTCCCAGAATGCTTCACCAAGATAACGTTGAACCCGCTCTTTTTCTTCGGAACGGTAATACTCCACCGCCGCAAAACTGGTTCCGCCTACACCATTAACATCAATGGCAGCTACACCCGCAACTTCTAAAGCTTTGGCGTCTTCAGCTGAAATGCCCGCACCTGTCTCCTTAACAATAACAGGCAAATCAAGCTCACCCGCAACCTCACCGATTTTGGCTAAAACACCCTTAAAGCTGGTTTGCCCTTCAGGTTGAATTGCCTCCTGCAAAGCGTTTAGGTGAATCGCCACGGCGTCTGCATCTATCATTTCAACGACTCTTCGAACTTCTTTTACGCCATATCCATGCACGAGTTGGACGCCGCCGATGTTGGCGATGAGAAAGGCGTTGGGTGCTTTTTTTCGTGCAACAGAAAAAGTGTCTATTAATTTTTCGTCTTCGATGGCGGCACGTTGGCTTCCCAAACCCATGCCTAACCCCAGATGCTCAACTGCCTGAGCGATTGAAGCATTAATTTCTGTTGCCTGAGCTGTTCCGCCTGTCATTGCACCCACGATTATTGGGGCTGAAAATTTTTTTCCAAGAAACGCAGTTTGGAGGTTAACCTGTTTTTTGTCTATTTCAGGAAGCGCCCGATGCACAAACTGGATGTCTTCAAAGCCTGAAGTAGCTTTTTTAGCTTGGGCTTTTTCATCCAAGCAGATTTTTATGTGGTCCGCTTTGCGTTTCTCAGTTGATTCAACCATTTTACTACTTCTCTATTTCAGTACCCAAAACACTTTGGTCCGTTAAGGCTCGGAAAATCGACAAGCCCTTAGTTGCACCCGTAACAGTAACATGCACACCTGCCTCAATCGCGGGGATTAACTCAGCGATTTTTCCTGCCATGCCACCTGTAACGTCTTGACCTTGAGCTTTGCCCAGTTTAGGCTGAATCGCCTTGAGCTCTGCCAAAGAAAGTTTCTTGTAGGGTTTAGCGTCGGGGTTAACTTTGGGGTCTTCATCAAAGAGACCATCAGTGTCAACGCCTACAACGATTTTTTCGGCTTTATACTTCAAAGCAAGATACGCAACAAGCGCATCTCCGGAGAGAACTGTGAAACCCAGTTTTTCATCCATCACGGCATCACCGTAGAAAACGGGTGTGAGAACCATTTTGGACATGGCTTTAAGCACAGTTTCATCGAAACATTTGATTTTGCCCGCTTCTGTAACTATGCAAGATGAAGGCGCGATGCTTACGGCAGGACTTTCATGCCAAATCAACGCATCCATAACCAACCCGTTTAAAACTGTCATCATGTGGTGGGTTTCAGCAAAACCGAATTTTTGTGTTGGGTCATCTTTGTAGCCTTCTTTTATGTTGTATTTTGCTGCTGTTGGGTGACCAAAACTTCCGCCGCCGTGAACAATAATTAGGTTGTCTAGGTCTGCCCGTTTGATTTCTTCAGCTAGGCGGTTTATGATTTGTGTTTTTGGGCTTGCTTCAGCAGTTTTGTCAGTAATGGCTGAGCCGCCGAGTTTAAGAATTATTGGTTTTGCCTCGTTCAACTTTTAGTGCTCCTTCACCTGAAATAATTTAACACTCATTGAAAAGCATTACCGAAAATTACAGAAAAAGCATAGTCCCCTAAACGCTTAAAACTGCCTCAAAAAAGACCACAAAATTTCTCAAACAAGCAAAGAAACAGCTATTCTGGAAATGAGTTTCAACTCAAAAAAAGCAGACGCCCCAAACAGTACAAGAAAAGTTTCTAAGCTACAGAAAACAATAGTTTATTGGTGAATTTTTTGCCCAAGAAAAAGAAGAAGACTTGGCAAGAAAAACTCAATGACGCAAATGGCTTGCCTAAAGTGGAGCAAATTCCTGACCGTTTAGCATCTAAATGGGGAACAGGAACAATCGTTATTCCTGCGCCAACCGAAGTAAACCAACTCATGAAAAAAGTACCTAAAGGCAAACTAACAACCATAAACGAAATCCGCCTAGCCCTCGCCCAAAAGCACAGCGCCACCATTGCCTGCCCGATAACTACAGGAATTTTCAGTTGGGTCTCCGCGCATGCTGCAGAAGAACAGCGTCAATTGGGGCAAGAGGATATTACGCCGTATTGGAGAACCCTCAAAACAGGCGGAGTCGTGAACGAGAAGTATCCGGGCGGCGTAGAGAAGCAAAAGGTGTTGCTGGAGCAGGAAGGGCACAACGTGATGGCTAAAGGCAAAAACTTTAAGGTTAAAAATTATGAAAAAGCCCTTGCCAAGTTAGAGTAGTAAGGTCAAAAAGAGCCCTGTTGAAACGGGAATCACAATATTATCGTTAAGGGGCAGCGGTAAAGATTCAATTGCCATGGCAAACGCTGCACCAGCCAATGCGAAAAGCGGCGGTACAAAAAAGGTTCCTGCTAAGAAAGCAAAAAAGAACCCTGATAAGGTGCCAGCTAAAGTTTTACCCTTGTTATACGGTATACGTTTTCCAAAGATGCCCCCAAAAATTGATGCGGTGCTATCGCCAAGTGCAAATATTGCAATCGCAGCTCCGCTTGCGTATGAGGGGAACAAGAGCAGGGTAAGCAAGATTCCCGTTGCAAAGTAGAGTGGAGCAGCAACAAAACCGTAAAGTTCAATCTGTGAAGCCGCATGACGAGTTATACTGGAAATCAGAGGCAGATTCCGTTTGCCTAAACGTGAAAGCTCCGAAATTAAATACACCAAAGAAACCGCAAGAATCATACCCACAGTTGCATATAACCCGATTAAATCAACGATGACGGGAATAAAAAATCCTGCCGCGTGAATGTTTTCGCGTATCATTTCGTTTGCGGATGGAAAACGCCAACGAACACGTTGCCCATCGATAACTGGCAAAAGTGAGGCAAGCTTGCCCGTTACAACATTGTCGGCTTTTATTCTTAAGAGAGAGTCAGGGTGGAAAGCGATTTTTTGGACGTTTGGCAGAAAAAGACATGAGTTATTTCGGTCATCTGTAATTACAACTGCAGTATTTTGTGGCAGTGATTGGATGTTTAGAAGTTTTTGGCAGATTTCCAGTTTTCCATTTGATTTAATTACGTCACCGCTGATTTGGCCAGTTATGGCGTCACCGTTAACTTCTAAGTCAATTCCGAAAGCGTCATCAGCGCCGATGTTATCCGCTAATTTTCTAACTAGAAAAGTAGGCACCCCCGAGCTAATCAAAACAATCCGGAATTTACGCAGTTTCAGCTCTTCCATGAAACTTCGCAGTAACGGCGTTGCAGGAATATCTTGAAAAATTTGTTCCATGGTAGCGATTTTTGCGCCTTTTAAATTTTTGAAAATTTGCCTTAAAGAAAATTCCAGTCTAAGCAGGCTTACGCCGTATAGAAAACCGATAATGCAGACTTTTAGTAGTGTCCAGACGCTTTTGCTTTTTGCTACTTCAAAAAAGAAGCGGTTTTTGGGAATCAGCACTCCTTCAACGTCGAAAATTGCAACTCTACCCGCGTCCGCTCTACTCATTGACTTCACAGCATAAACTTGGAAGCCTAACGTTAAACGTTACGTTACTATAACTGGTCTTCATTAGAAATAAATCAACTGTTCGGGCTACACTGATGCTTCTTATTCTGTAACTCTAAGGGGCAACCGCCACCACAAACCTGCAATTGTCCACAATCCTCACATTTAGGCGGCGCAAACCCTCTGCTACGAAGCTTCCGCGCCAAAGGATTGTTCCAGATTTTCTCCCACGACTCAGATAATATGTTACCTAAGCTTTCAAAGTAGCTTTGACAGGGGTAAACATCCCCGTTTGGACCTACACACGCCGTAATCATCGCAGCAGTGCAAGATTTCACGCCCAAACCAAACTGCAACGGGTCAAACTGACAGTACTGCGTGGGCGTGTACCACAAAAACTTCAACCCCAACAGGTTTGCTTTGTCACGAATTTGAGGCAAAAGTATCTTCAAATCGTCCACAGTTAAGGCGAATTGTTCACTGGCATCGTTAGCCCTACCCGAATAGATTAGGCTGTTGCAACCAAAAGCGTCCACTCCAAGGCTCTTGATAAAGTCAATGGTTACCAAAAAATCGGCACTATTTTGTTTGCTTAGCGTGGTATTGGTTGAAACGTAAATTTGTGATTGCGCCGCGTTTCTTATGCCCGCAACGGTTTCAGCCCAGCTTCCCACTGCACCCGTCATTTTATCATGAACATCAGCTTTATGCGATTCAAGGGTAATTTGGACAAAATCCAGCCCTGACCGCTCAAGCAACCCCACGTAATCTTTGTCTTTGAGGCGTCGCCCATTTGAGATAAGCCCAGTCACTAAGCCCTTATCCTGAGCATACAGTAGCAACTCGGGTAAATCCTCGCGTAGGGTGGGTTCTCCACCTGTAAAAGTTAAAATGAACACACCGACCGCGCTGAGTTTATCGATAACCTGCTTCCACTGCACCGTTGATAATTCTTCAGTTTTGTGTGGTCCTCCCGCGTAGCAGTGTACGCAGTTGTTTTGGCACTGGAAAGTTAAAGCCAAATCCATCCTAAGCGGGGCGGCATACTGGTATGTGAAAGGTTCTTCCTTTTCAATTTCCAAAAACGTGACGGGGTCAATTTTTTCGGTTTGCGCCAGCGTGCTGATGTTGTAGACCAGTTTTTGGTAGTCATCTTCCGCAGTTTTGGCGTTTACACGGTACATTTTACCAATTTTTTTAACCACTTCATTTTGTGTTAATCCTTGCATGAAGTAGTATGCATAAGCGGTTGCGGTCTGGTTTAGGTGCAGAACAGTGTTGGCATTAATCACCATAACGCCCCGACCACCAGCTTCAACTCTAAGTTGCAGTGACATGCCCGCGAATTTGTCTTTTCCTCGGTACATGAAGCGTCCAGTGGGAATTTTTTCTTTTTTAAACAGACTCATTAGTGCACACCTCCACCCGCACAGGCACAAGCACAAGACACACACGCACACGCGCAAGCACACGCTGCACAGGCGCAAACGCAGTCGGCTTTGTGATGGGCTGGTTCATGGCTGGTTTTTGGCGGAGGCGAAACGATGGCGTTGGCGAATTTTTCAAGGTTTACCACGATGCCGTTTGCGGTTCCTTCCAGGGCGGTTGCGACGTTGTTAGCGAATTCTGCCCCGGGAATTGCGGCTGGTTGTGGGGTTTGTGTGGGTGATTGGATGTTTGGGTGAATTGTTGGGTGAGGGTGATAGATGGTGTAGTTGTACCACCACCAGAACCACAGCGGGTTTGGCATGAAAACTCGGTTTTGAAAAGCGGTCTCAGTTTTGGTTTTCTGCTCGGGGTCAAGCATAAGCCACAGTAGCTGCTCATCGTAAGCGTTGGATGCCAACTCAACGGTTCCAGCCTGCGTCACCTGAGTCCATGCCTCCGCTACAATTCTGCGGTAATAGTCCACTGTGTCTTTTCGACTAAACCCCTGCATTTTCTGCTCAACCGTTTCCTCCAAAAACGTGACGGCAGCCGCAAGCTTTTCCTCATCCAATGTGCCATCAGATTTTAGCGCGCCTAAGAAGTCAATTTCGTAGTAGCGCAGTGGCGTGTCTTTGGGCCCAATTTTGTCTTCGTATGGCGGGAGAACTTGGAGCTTTAAGGGTTTTGCTTGTTGTGCCCAGACTGCTTTTTTCTTAAGCAGGCTGTAGAGAATTTCGGTGACGATTTGGGTAGGTTTTAGCCCAAGCAGATATGATGCTTCAGGAGCGGTTAAGCCACGTTTTATGCCAAGGGTTTCCATGCTGATTTTCGGAGACGAATACTTAGCTTTACGGGCAGCACCTATCGCAATAATTACTGCGATAACTGCAAAAAATACAGCCCCAATAATAATGAAAAGGGTAAATGCGTCAAATCCAAAACCATCAGACGACGGATTATAATCTGGCAGATACCTGCTGGGAAAAGAAACGCCTAAAAGCCACTGCTCATTTGCCTGCAAAACAGGTTTTTCCCAGTAAACCGCCAATCTACCCTCAACCGTAGAGGTGCCATTGTAGAAAGCGTCAGCAGGAGTTTTAACCTCATCCACGGGGACATCTGGCGGCAGAACGATTTGAACACGAACATCACTAATTGGCACAGACATCCATTCTGGCGCGAATTGCATGCCAAAATTGCCCGGGTTTGTAGTGTCATTGTAAATCATTCCTGCGACGTTGGTGGTTAGGGTGAACCAGATGCTTTCCCCAGCGGTCAGAGGCTCATTTAATTTTACGTTTACTGCATAGTTTGAGCCGCTACTTGCATCGCTTGTTTGCAGTGTGTTTCCGTACTGGTCAAGAGCGGTGCCTCGTGTGAAGTCGGCTTTGGGCTGTCCAATATCGATGGAGCTGATTTGGTTTCCTGAATGCAATGTTAATGTTAGATTGTATATTAGGTCAATTGTGCCGTCTTGGTTAATGAAAATCTGTGCCCATTGATGGTCAAAACTGTACACTCTATCCTGCGCATCAGCAAACCCAACCATGCACAAGGCAGCTAAAACAAGAATAACTACCAAAACAAACGCTCGTTTTACCATTTTGGTTCCTCAGTAACTTCAAATGTTGTGCCGCAGTAAGGACAAGTCGCGTAGGGAACACCTGAGACAATTTTGATTTTGTTGGCGTCAACCGAGGCGGAGCAGTTGGGGCACTTAATTGCGGCACCTGCCATTTTCCCTGAAAGCTCAAGATGCTGAATAACTGTTTTTGGTTTGCGTTCTATGTAATAGACCGCTAAAATCAACACTAACCCCACCGCGAAAAGTATGCCGCTGGTTGCCAGCCTTGACGTTGTTGCCACCACGGAGGCGGCGAGCGCAAAAATTACTGCAAAAAACAATGCGATACATGCTGCAATGGCTCCCAGCACTGAGAAGATTTTCATTAAAAAACTGTAACTGACTTGCAGATTTAAATGTTAACCCCAAATAACGCTGCAACCCATTTGCGGGTTAGTTTAGAATCCACGGGTACCTTCGCCTAACAACCTCAACCACGCTCTGCACAGGAACTATACCTTCTTCACAGATTAAACCATGGATATACTTATGCGGGGTCACATCAAAAGCGGGGTTTCGCACGCAAAGCCCAACTGGCGCATCTTTCCAGACTTCCTCGGGGCTGCGTTGCTCAATTTTTTCAGTTGCACCCTGTATAGTTTCGGGGTTAAACTTGAGCAGTTCCGAAACCACATAAAACGGCTTACGCGCCTCATTAGCCAACACGGCGATGCTGCCTGTGCCGATTTTGTTAACCACATTACCCTCAGAAGTGATGCCATCGGCGCCAACGATAACCATGTCCACCTGTTTCATGAAGGTGCGCGCTGCTGAATCCACAATAAATGTTGTGTCCACGCCGAGTTCCACCATTTCGCGGGCGGTTATTCTGCCTTGGAAGGCGGGGCGGGTTTCGGTGCAGATTACCTTGAAAGTTTTGCCGTCGCGTTTGGCTTTTGCAAGCAGCCTTGTTGCGGTTGTTGAGTGGCAATGGGTGAAAATTGTCATGCCGTCTTTGATGCGTTTGGCTCCTGTTTCAGCGATTGATTCGCGGGCAGCATTCAAATCTACAAGGAATTGCTGGACGTTAGCATCGACTGTTTGGGTTAAATCCGCAATTTTTTCGTGGCGGCTGGCTTGGACTTGGCTGATTACCCACCTTACCGCGTTACGCATTAGTGGTTCGGTATCGCGGGTGGCAAACAGCACTTTTTGCGCCTCTGAAAGCTCAGCAAGAAATTCGGTTTTGTTTTTGGCGTTGGATTGCGTGGCGCCTTCTTGGAGAGCTTGTACTGCGGCGATTGCCACGTTTCTTGCTCCTTGAACTTGGAGCTTGCGGATTTTGTCTGCGACGGCATCTACAATTTCTTTCATGGCTGGTTCACTTAGGAGTTGGGCAGTGAAACATATAAGCAAATTCATAACAAGAAGATATCGAGGCTTATGCTAACCCAAAATGAAGCCGTAAACAGCATCCTGCAACCCATCATTGGACCATGGTACACTTCGCTTGAAAACCCACAGAAGGCACAAGAACAAGTTTTAGCTGAACTCTTAACGAAATACGCACAAACCGATTACGGCAAAACCCACAATGCAGCAAACACAAAAACCATCAGCGAGTACCAGAAAAACTTTCCAATCATAAACTACGCAGACATGCAGCCCTATCTTGCAAAGGTGAAAAAGGGCAATTTTAGGGCTTTTTTGCCTGAAGCACCTGACTGCTGGGTTATGACGCGGGGTTCAACAGGAAAAGCCAAGGTTTTGCCAGCGACGCCCACGCATCTGAAGCAGATTTTTACCTGCGGCGCAAGAGGCTTAATCAATTACGCGCTGAAAAAGGAGAATTTTGAGGTGTTCTCAGGGGTTATTTTGAATTTGAATTTTCCCTCCAGCGTGCACGTGATGGATCAGAACGGCAAAGAAGTCACTTACGGGTACAGTTCAGGAACGTACGCACGGCTAAACCCAATGTTTGACCGTGTGAGCCTATTGCCAAGGCAAGAGGAAATTGATGCTGTGGGCTCAGGGATTGGAAGGGCTGATTGGGAGAAACGTTTTGAGTTGGTTTATCAGAAGGCAAAAAACCAAGATGTTACGGCAACCATGGGAGTTACACCCGTAATTTTATCGTTTGCCCGTTACATGCAGCACAAACACGGCAAAAAACCCGCTGACCTCTGGAAGTTGCAGGCGATGTTTTGCACCAGCGTTCGCAAAATCCATTTCAAGTATGGTCCTGTTTTGAGGAAGTATTTTGGTGATGTGCCTATTGTAGAGATGTATTCGGCTACTGAGGGCGTTTTTGGGCAGCAACTGGATGATTTGCCTTATATTTCGCCTAATTATGACGCGTACCTTTTTGAAGTGACAACCGGCAGGGGCGTTAAGATGTTGTATGAGTTGAAACGTGGTGAATGGGGTAGGCTGGTTATTTCAAGCTGCATGTTCCCACGCTACGAAATCGGCGACATGATTGAGTCGGCAGGTAAAAATTATTTCCGTGTTTTCGGAAGAAACAAGCCCCTTGTATTGCTGGAGCACCGTCTGTACCGAGCCGTGGTGGGCTGGCTTATTTAAGATATGAGCGGGCGAGGGTTTCGTTTTCTAGCGGTCCGCGAGACAATCAAGGCTACAATAAGGATAACTATTCCAACGGTTAGCAAAGTTATGGCGCCAATCACGTTTGCAGGTATAAAGTTTAGAAAACTCAGGATAGCAAATCCGCCGATAATAATCATCACTAACCCCCCGATTAACCAGCCGACATAACTGTACTCGCCTTTTTCATGTTTTTCGCCTTTTTCGTTATGCTCATTTTTCTCGTTTTTTTCTGCTTTCTCATTTCGGTAAGGCTGTGGCGGAGCAGGCGGAATTGGCGCTTGCCCTTTCAGTGACGCCCCGCATTTGGGGCAGAACATCATGTTTTCGTCGACCTTGTTGCCACATTTAGGACAGAATGACATAATTTTTGACCCCATTTATTTTTAGCAAGTTTAAGTATTTAAAATATTCATTGAACGCTTGTAATGAAAAAATTTATTTTCAAGAAGAATAACTAGCAAATGACTACGTCAGGAAGAAAAATTGTCAGTCAACCAGCATTTAAAAAAATTGCAGTTCCAGCATGAATGGATATTTTCTTCTGTGTCTTTTGGTTCAGTGTTGATTCTGATTGGAGCAATCTATCTTGCGTACCCAGGAAACCTTTTTGATGACATAATAAACTTCTTCAAAAACTTCACAATCACTCAGGTTCCATCAACATCAATTTCTCTGCCAGCACCCGCAAACCCAGCCACCCACATTAACCTGTATCGTGCATGGTTTGAGTTCTGTTTAGGCGTAGGCGTTATTGAAGTCATAATTTTATTGCTTAGATTAATGTTTCATTCGTTGCACAGAAAAATTGCTGAAAATGTTGGAAACCTTGTTTCATGGTTTGGCTCTGCATATCTTGTCTCGGTTTATCTTGTAACATCTCCGTCGGTTACTAACTGGTTTGTGTTTTGGGCAGGAATAATTATGGTTATGGGGCTTTCGCTTACTACGCGAGCATTTGTTGCGTTAGGTTACAGGTGGAAACGACAAAGAGACAAAACCCGGTAAATATTTGAGGGGTTACTTCTTTTTAAAATGGATAGTCCACCAAAGAGAAATAACTTGCCTAAACATGCTCCATGAATCATGGAACAGTTTAACTTTGGTGTCACTGCCGCTTATCCAGTCCACAGCAATCTCTTTAACCTTGTAACCACTACGTTGGGCACGCACAAGGATTTCTGTATCCCAAAACCAGTGTGGAGCTTGCACTTCATCGATGAGTTTTAGGGTTGGTTCTCGTTTGAAAGCTTTAAAGCCGCATTGATGGTCTTTGATTTTTGAACCTAAAAATAGGCGAACCAAAAAATTGTAGCTTTTAGAAGCTAAGCTTCTTGTGCCGCTTCGTTCAACCTTGCTTTGCTGCAACATTCTTGAGCCAGTTGAGAAATCGTAGCCTTCAATCTTTATACTGTCAACCAGCTCTTTTAGATAATTAAGATCAGTTGCCAAGTCAACATCCATGTAAACAAATATTTTTCCTTGAGATTTTTTGAAGGTAGCATTAAGCGCTCTGCCTCGTCCAAGACGTTGCTCACCGTGGATATGTTTGACTTGAGGCATTTTTTTAGATAACGCATCTGCCAGCGTGTCTGTGCCATCGGTGCTACCGTCTTCAGCTACAATAATTTCGTAAGTGTAACCTGTTTCTTTGAGCGCTTGGTCAACTTGCAATACAGCAGTCTCCAACTGTTTTGCTTCGTTGTGGGCTGGAAAAACCACGGAAACATCCACTAATTCATCAAATTGTGAAGTCATTGTTATATTACCCATACCGGGTTTGTGTTGCTTGTAAATTTGTCACCGCAAATATTCTTCCATATAATCAATGGCTTATAAAAAACATTTCCGAGATTAAGATAAAAAAGGTAATTTTACTTCACGGATAGTTTTAGAAAAGCCATCCGCTAAACCATTTCAAGCTGTCAATTGTAGAGGTTGTTGTGGGTTCACCTGAGATTACAGGGTAAAACAGTACAAACATCGTGACCACCAGTGCAAAATAGAGTAAGGTCGCTAGTTTTCCTATGGGGTGGCGCCATATCTTGTTTATGAAGTATGTTGTTGCCAGCATCATAAATGGTATACATAAGTAGAAATGATAAATGAAGACCACTCTGGAAATCAAAATGTAGGGTACCCACTGGATAAAAAAGAAAGTCAATATGAAAATCGTGGGTAAATTGATTTTTAAAGGAACCTTGGGGGCATCATTTTTGTTTGCGCGCCAGTTTTTAATCAAATAATATCCTCCTCTGCCCAAAAACAGTCCTGTAAGAGCGAGCACCGCGGCGAATCCAACCCACCAAACCGCAGGGTTACCCAGCAGCACAATGGTTGATTTGAAATTGTAGGGTAAACTTGCAGACTCAAGCCATAAAGGAACATGAGTTGCACTACTGAAGGGGTCAAACATTAAAGGCCAAGTGTACCATGGAGACGAAAATGAGTGAGTTGCAGTTAGCTGTGAGTGGTAACTGTACATTCCAACTTGCGTGTTAAGCACATCAAGAAATGAGCGACCGGCAAGCATATCAGGAATGTATAGTGCAAAGTATATGGCAGCGGCGATGAAGAGAAACCCTATAAGATATGAGTAGGGATGGTTTGTGAAAGCGTAAAATCGGTCGTACAGTTTTACGTTTAAGGCTTTTACCTCTTTAAATCTCAACGCTGCCAAAATCAGCAACTCCGCGATTAAGCCGTATAGCGCAATCCATTTTGTTGCAAAACTAAGCGTGAAAAAGAGCACCGCCAAAAACAGTGGCACAGTGCTTGTTTGCCAGCCCTCTTTGAGAACATTTCTAAAGTAAATCAGAAAAAGCAGTTGTGAAGCCACTGAAAAGAACACAAGATACGTGTCAGCCGTGCCCATACGTGCCATAGTAAAGTGCATGAAGTCAAAGGTTAACAGAAACGCCGCTGAAAACCCGCCAATCCAAGTTCCAAACAATTTCTTACCCATCAGGTAAATCAACGGAATCATAAGCATAGCAAATATTACGCCCATGATTCGCCAACCAAACGGGCTGAAACCAAACGTAACTATTCCTAAGGCTTGAATGAGTTTGCCCAGCGGGGGATGCGTCCATTCGTAGGGTATTTGCAGGTTCAGGTACTGTTCGGCGGTTCGTACAAAGTAGATTTCATCAAAATACGTGTTTGACATGTAATCACTGGGGTACTGAATCATGGTTTGCTCGTCAAAGAAGGCTTGAAAGTTTGGGTTGCCAGCGCCTAAATTAACCAGCGATTCTATGGGAACTGTTTGATTGTTTTCGTCGATCACTGCGATTTCAGCGATTGTTGTGTTATAGGTGCCTACCGTGCCAAAGTCGAATCGTAGGTATTGGGTAACTTGGGGGATGCCTTGTTCATGCCATTTATAGTAGTCCTCTTTCCATTGGCTACTTTCATAACGCCAAGTTACATAGTAGGTTGCGCCATTCCAATTATCAGGTGTCCCAACTTGTGTTGAAGCGTTTATGGCACCGCCTTTAAGCAGAAAAACCACCGATTTAACCTCAACTGGATGCCCAAAATCTACATAGAAACTTTGTCCATCTGATGCCGTGAGGGTTGTTGTCGGAGTCTGTGTGTAACCCAAATTGTAGGTGGCAATTGAGAGGAAAACTATGCAGAGCAAAACAATAGCGGTTATGTCCCGCTTGGTTACGTTTAAGTCAAAATGTATTTTTGCCCTGTTATGGATGAAGTTAAGAATTGACAGGTTTTCCTCCTGACGGTTTGATTGAGTCGTTGGATTGATTCTTCCTGTTCATTATTAACTCATCCAGAGCAAGCACTATACCGTATAAGAACAGTATTAAGTTAATAACACCTACCACTAGAACCACTGGGTCACCTGTAAGGTTAGGTCCAACATTAGGGTATGATGTTCTAAGCCAGTAGAGAACGTACGCCTGATTTACAAATAATGTAGCAGTTATTCCAATGTATAGTGGTCGCGTCTTTTTGAGAAGCGGAAACATCAATGCAAGCATACTTATTGCTGGAAACAGGTAACGCTCGTGGATTCTGGTTGGAAACATAAAGAAGGCAAACAGCAACATGAAGGCCGCAAAAAACGCTAAAACTTCAGTGGAAACGTTAAAGCGCTTATGGACAAAGTACAAAATAAACGCTGCAACGGAACCAAACATTACCCAGCCTATGACAAAAAAGTTGGCGTCAGAAGCCCACATGCCAACGAGTCCCCACAAGTTGAAGGCGTTAATCGAAGTGTAAGTGTAGCCTTGATAGGCGCCAAAGTAAATGTTGCTTAGAAAACTTACAGGATTCCCACTGGTTCCCCAGTCAAAAGGCAAAACAGTAATGAAAACTGTTGCTACAAATATTGCAGTGGAATAAAGTAGTTTTTTGATTCCGCTTTTTTTATAAATTAAAAGAGCTACAAGCGGCAGTAAAGCCACAGCTTGAGGTTTAGTTAAGATTGCAACTGCCATAGCTACAGCTGAAAGTTTAGGATTAGACTTCAACGCTAAAATAAGGGACAACATAAGGAAAAACGTGTAGATTGCATCAAACTGTCCCCAAACGGCGGCGTTGTAGATTACGGTGGGGTTGAAAGCGTACAGTGCAGTGGCTAATACTGAAAGCTTGAAGCTAACGTGTTTTCGTGTGTAGAAAAAAATTAGTGCTGCGGTTGCTAAATCAAAAAGGTTGGGTAACAGCTTAACCCAGTTATCAATGTGAATTATTGGAAACGTTTTTGCGAATGCGCCAATTATCCAAAAGAAGTAGATATTAAGTGGTGGATAGTCAATAAAGGCTGAGTTAACATAAAAAGGTCGTATGCCCATCGCGAATGCGTTTTGAGACCAAATTCTAAAGTCAGTAGTGTCAATTTGGTAACCTTGCTGTGAAAACAATAAAAGTCTAATAATAAAGGAGCAGGCAAGTAAACTAACCAAAACGGCTATTTCGCGTCTATTTAACTCAAAGTTGAACAGCCTATTTCCCCTTTGTGCTCAAGAGTTATGTTTAAGCGCAGATAAGAAGTTTTTGAACCCAAATTTTTGTTCTTATGAATTTTATCAGCAGAACATGAAGCAATTATACGCTTTAGGTTTTCGCATTTATTATAAAATCAGAAGAGTGCCTTAAAGTAATCAACCGTTAATAAAAATGCTTATAACATAAAACAATATTTTTAATGCTTCAAGAACTAGCGGGTTCTCGAAAATGGCACAAGACATAGATACATTAATCGAAAACAAAGAAAACCAAATCTACCCCTTCAATGCAACCATGGAAAAACTAAAACTGGACTTCCTCGCCCAAACAACCTGCTTTGCCAGAGAATGGTACCGCAAAACCATCAAAGAATACATCACCAAATACCCCGAAGTAACCCTGAAAATGAAAGAAGAAAAAATAGCCAACATGAAGACAAACCTAAACGAGTTGGTCTTTAACGCTGAAAAAACAATCCAACAAGCCATCGATAAACCCGAAGTTTGGTGGCACAAAAAACCCAACCCAACAACATCAATAAATCAGTACGTCCAAGTAGCTGATAAGTACCCTGAATCTGTCGACTGCGCGGTAAGATGTGCTCTTGGACAGTTAGGCATGATTTTGCAGGATTTCGGCTTTCAAGTAACCGCTGATGGAAACGCAGGAGAGTTTGGTGAGTTCTGGTTTATGCAAGTAAAAGACACCGAACAAATCACACCATATTATCCTCACTTGCTGGATTGGACACCTGAAATGCAACAAACAATCCAAAAATACAATATACAATATGCATCTGCACTGGAAATCTTTAAGGAGCTACATGAGCTTAAAGAAGAAAAGAAACGCCAGCAAGCCTTAGAACGTTGGGACTCAATGTAAATTATTTTCCAAAACTAACCGCTGCATACCCAACCACGCTTGAATAGTCACCTGAAACATCACCGCTATTGTGGTAATTGAGCATTTTAGCTTTAGCACCCACACCAGTGGCATAAGTTATCAGCGATGTTATTGGTGCAAAACCGCAGGCAGTTATGTTTTGGTTTTCCACAGTTTCATAAAAGCCTTTAGAATCTCCTTCAAGTACAAACTTTAAGGCAGCTTGGTCTTTTGCAAAAGCCACTTTGGCAGGTTCATAATGCGTCATGTCAGATGAAGCGATAACCACCGCGTTTTTTGTATCCAAAGTTTCCACCAGCGCCCTGCCGACCTCCACTGCACTCTGATAATCCTGCATCTGAAAACAGATAGGCACAAACTTGAAGGAGTTTCCGTAGAGGAACTGTAGAAAAGGCAACTGTACCTCTATTGAGTGCTCAAATCTGTGAGATAACTCGTCAACTTCAACCACGCGGGTTTCTTTTAAAATCTCATCGGCAACTGCAGTGTCAACTTGAACATTACCAAGTGGGGTTTGCCATTCACCTTCACGCATCAACCCAAGCGCACTACCATACCCTGTGTGGTTTGGACCTAAAATAATCACGGTATTAGGCAAGCCATCCACAGCTAACTCGTAATAAGCGGATGCTGCAACAGCACCAGAATACATGTAGCCCGCATGGGGACAAATTAAACCGACTAAGCGTCGGGGATGAATATGCAAGTTAGGGGTGGGAAGTTTTCCTGGACCTAAACTGCTTAGAAAACAAGATTTAAGTTGGGATTTGAGGGGTTCGGCGTCGCCTTCGTAAAATTGACCGGCAACAACTGGACGCCGAATCATAGATAGCTAACCTTCCTCATCATCTTCTTTGGTTATTTTGGCTTCAAAGTCTTCGATGGATGCTACTGGGTCTTTGTCTGGTGCGATTTCACCGCGTTCGCGTAGGATTTGGCGTGCGAGGAGCCAGAATATGACTGCTAATGCGCGTCTGCCTTTGTTATTGGTTGGGATAACAAAGTCTACGCCTGAAAATTCGTTGTCTGTGCTACATAATGCAACGATTGGTATACCGACTTTGCTAGCTTCTTTGACTGCTTGCGCGTCTGCGCGTGGGTCAGAGACAACAATGATTTCTGGGTCAACTCTGTTTGGGTATTGTGGGTTTGAGAGTGAACCTGGGATGAATCTGCCGATGATTGGGGTTGCGCCTGTTAGTTGGCAGAACTTTTTGATTGGTTCATGCGCGTAGAGTCTTGTTGCTGTAACCGCGACCTTTGCGGGTTCATAGCGGGACAGGAACTTGGCTGCAACTCTGATGCGGTCATCTGTCTTTTTTACGTCCAGTACAAATAATCCGTCTGGGCGGATTCTGTAGATGAAGGGTTCCATATCAAGGGTTTTCATCCTTGTGCCGATGTGAATACCTGCAGAGAGCATTGTGTCACGTGGAAGCAAAAGTTCTTCAGTTGGTGGCTGAACCTCAATTTGCTCTTCTTCTTGTGTTTCTTCCTCAGCTTCAGCTATTTCTTCTTCAACTTCAACTGGGACTTCTTCTTGAACTTCTTCTACCTGCTCAACTTGTTCTTCTTCGGCTTGGGCTTCTTCTGGTTGTTCTTCCTCTACCGGAATATTTTCTTTTGATTGATCTTCTGCCATACATTATCTCTTCTTTTATCGTACTTTTAAATCTGCCATTTTGGCACGTGTATCAAGGAACTGCTCGATGCGGATTAACTCGTTGAGTTTCGCGATTCTTGCGCCTTCCACAACGCCTGTTTTGATTATTGGGCATTTATAGGCAACCGCAAGGTGAGCTATATGCCAATCGGTTGTATCACCGCTTCGATGGGACACAACTGGCTGGTAACCGTGACGCTGAGCCATTTCGATTGTTTCAGCTGCATCGGTTAAGGTTCCTATCTGGTTGACTTTTATTATGATTGCGTTTCCAGCGTTAATCTTTATTCCATTATTTAACCTTTCAGTGTTAGTTGTGAATAAATCATCGCCACAAATTAAGCAGTTCTTTGCCTTTCTGGTCAATTCAGCAAAGCTTTCAAAGTCTTCCTCATGAAATGGGTCTTCAACATAAGCCAAGTGATACTTCTCGATAAGTTCCAGCATGAACTCAAGCTGCTCGGCAGTATCACGTTTTTTGCCTTCATTACTGTAAATGTACTTTTCCTCTCGCGCCTTCCAAAATGATGAAGCCGCAACATCTAAACCAAAGCCACATTCAAAATCCATCTCATTGCCAGCTTCCTCACAGGCTTTTGCAATGACCTCAAAGGCATCCACGGTGTCAATGTTGGCTATCCAGGCACCTTCGTCGCTTTTGCCGCCGTTGAAGGTGGTGCTTTTCTTTTTTAGTGAATCCCCAATTTTCTTGTGAATCAGGGCGTTTGCGGTTACAGCTTCTAGGAAGGTTTCAGCACCATAGGGCAGTGCTAGATATTCTTGGATGTCGGGGGCTTTGCCTCTTGCGTGTGCGCCGCCGCTTATGCAGTTGCCAAGTGGATATGGCATGGTTGTTGCTGCGTTTCCGCCCAGAAACTGGAATAGTAATTGTCCATGTGAGTTTGCGGCTGCTTCGGCGTTTGCAAGCGAAATTGCAAATGCAGTGTTTCCGCCGATGTTTTTGAAGTCGTTTGTGCCATCAAGCTCATGCAGTGTGCTGTCGATTTCTTCTTGAAAATCAGCATTTAACCCTGCAAGTTCAGCCGAGATTATTTCATCGACTTTTTTTATGGCTGCGTCAACGCCGCCTGTAGGATAGTACACTACTTCGGCTTTTCCACGGCTTTTTCCTGCGGGCGCTGCGGCTCTTCCGAATCCGCCTGTGGTTATTACGTCAACTTCTATGGTTTCTTCTCCGCGGTTGTTGAAAACTTTTCGTGGGATAAGGTCTTCAATGACTGATGACACGTTATCGTTCCTCAAGAGGCTATAACTTTTATCAACAGCTTATTTTATGTTTCGGAACCTCAAAACCATCAGAGACCCCTAACCCGCATACTACACCGCCCTAACAAAGAAAACTTGCCGTTGAAGAGACCCCTCTATGGTTTCTGCAATGAATTTCTAATAGGAACCAAATAGACCTGTTAGCTCCCCTCTCTATGTTTCTGCATACTTTGGCTATTAGGCTCCAAATAGGTTGGTAAATAGAACTGTTGGTTGCTAAGTCTGCGAGGCTTTGTGGGTGTGCTTAAAATGATACACCGTAACGCCAGTAACTGCAATAACTGCGCCTGCAACAGCAACTATAGCGGTCGTTGGAAAAGAGGATTGCTCATCACCAGAAGAACCACCAGTTGGAGTACTTGTTGACACGGCAGACGGATTATCATTGGCGGAGGCAGTTGGAGGGAGAATGGTGGTCACCAAAGGAGTATTGCTATAGCCGAAAGGAATGTATCGTTCAACTGTGGCAAGAGGCGGTGTTGGGTTTATGTCTTCTCCTTTGCCACCAATTGCATAAATAACATCATCTACAACTGCAACACCCAACCATCCTCTAGCAGTAGGCATAGCAGCACCCTCACTCCACGAATCATTTGACGGATCATAAACCTTGTTCCAACTCTTAAAAAAAATGCCATCAGTACCACCTAATTGATAAAACCTCTGCGGAGCAAAAACACCCGACGTAAGAACACCACTTGAGGACGGATTCCAAGCACCAGACTTTATAGCCCAGGAGTCATTAACAGGATCATAAATTTGCATGTCACCAGCTATTTTATGCTCGTTGTGTATACCTATTACCCAGATTTTTCCGTTAATCACAGTTGAAACATAAGACTGAGTGGCTTTAGGTAGAGGGGTTGCTGTTGTCCACGAATCAGTGGCAATGTTATAAACTTGATTGGCGTTAGTAGAATAACCCGTCGAGGCATTATTTAGTTGTCCGCCCATCACGTAGAGTTTTCCGTCAACAATATTTGCGCAGATATACCATACGGGAATAGGCAAATCTGCGATTGATGCCCAGCTGTCGGTTTTTGTATTGTAAACAAAGTTTGCCTGTACCTCTCCCATGCCGCCAACGCAGTATATTTTATTCTCATAGGCTGCAATTCCAAAATAGGCTTTGTTTTTCGGCATTGGCGTTTTTGTTGTCCAAGTATCCGAAGATGGATCATACATTTCATTAACTCCGTCTCTACCGCCGATGGCATATATTTTGCCATCCACTACAGCAACGCCTAAACCTTGCCTAGCTGTAGGCATAGATGTCATGGTTTGCCAAGTGTTTTCTAAAGTGGGTGTCTTGGCATTTACGTGTAAAAATGGACATAAAAGCACAATAGTTAGAAGTGTAACTGCGAACGCTAATTTTCGAAATTGCCTCACCTACAAACCATCAAATGATGCAATAAATACGCTTTTAAATTTTATCACAAAACCCCCAATCACCCATAACCCTGAATTACAAAACTTTTTCAGCTCAATTCACCTTTTTTATACAAACTTAATAATACCCAAGCCAAACGGCCTGACTAACTCAGGCTCCACCAAAAAAATAGCAAAATCATTTCTTTGTGATAGCTCCGATTTGTTGTTATCGCCATGTAACTGCAAACACTTTTACCCCCAAAAACGCCCAGATTACCCAGAGGTTTAATTTTGGTTTTGATTGAAGGGCTCAACCTTAAAGCTGAATGTATCCCCAAAACCCAACTAATCCAGCAATGGAAAACGCTTAGCCAAGAGCCAATGCCTAAGATTGCAGCGTTTAGGGTGGAAGATGAGGATTTTGAGCACGTACTTTTGCGTCTTAATTGCCCGGAAGATTTGGAGAGGGAAATTCTGGAGTGGGGACGCACGCTGACACGGGAAGGTACAGATGCGTGTGTGTTTAACGGGGAAGAAAATCTAAACGCGGACTATATCATTCTGGTCAGGCAGAACCCGTATCACTCGTTCAATGAAATCATCCGCCATGAACTCGCGCATATAGCAAAAGGCGACCTATAACTACGCTTTAATCACGGTTTTTGCGAACAGCTCCAAGTTAGCAAAATCGGGTAGGTCACTGAAAAACAGCATAAAATACGAAACACCCAAATCTTCAAAAACAGCAAGCTTCTCCCTGCACTCCTCAGGTGTACCCGCCAGATTTGTTTTCTTAAAGTCCTCAAGGCTTGTTCCTTTCTGCATTAGTTTTTCTGCGTGGGCTTTGAAGCTTTTTTGGTCTTCTCCTATAACGACTTGGTAGCCGGGCCAGCAGGACTTCTCGATTTCTTCAAAGTTTCTGCCAACTTCTTTGCAGTGACGCTCCAAAACGAAGAGTTTATGCTGGTACTCTTCAAGTGTGGGTATGAAGCCCCAGTCGAAGCGGTCGGCGTATTTGGCGGTGACTTTTAGGGTTAGTTTTTCGCCGCTTCCTCCAACCACAAGGGGCGGGTGTGGTTTCTGGAGGGGTTTGGGTTCACAAACGGCATTTTTGAGCTTGTAATATTTGCCTGAGAAATTGGCGGTTTGCTCTGTCCAGAGCTTTTTCATAATTTCTAAAGTTTCGCCTAAACGTTCAATACGAGATGCAGTTTGTGGAAAGGTTATGCCGTAGGCGTTGTGTTCCTTTTTTTGTACGCCAGCCCCGATGCCCACGTCAAGCCTTCCATTTGAGAGGATATCTACGGTTGCCGCCATTTTTGCCAGCAACGCAGGATTGCGATAAGGGTTGCAGGTCACCATGGTGCCTAAGCGGATTTTGCGGGTTTGTGTTGCAAGTGCGGAGAGGGTGGTCCATGCTTCAAGAATGGGCATGTTTTTGTACATTAGGTGGTCGTCTATCCAGACGGAATCATACCCCAGTTTTTCACATTTCAGCACGATTTGTTTTAGGGTGCTGATTTGCTCTGCTGGGTTGGATGGCATTTTGTAGCCGTAGAAGGGGAGAAAAACCCCAAAGTTTAGTTTGCCCAATGAGTTTGACCTCGGTTTTTTTGAGTTTAGCTTGGCAGAGCCTCTTTTTGTATTCGCCGCAGTAACTGTTGCCCCCATCCCAACATTGGGGTGTTACTTTGTTGCATTCTTTGATATATTCACATTTGTATAATATGCTATCAACTTTTTGTTGAAGGTCCCTTAATAATATTTTAATTGCCCCCAATAGCCATACCTTCTAACACGAGACACAATATAGTAAGAATCAAGATATAATAAACTATTGTGTCAAACACCCAACCAAACAAACCAAAAAACAACACATAACTATTTTCCAGTTAAAATCTACTTTTTGCTTAGATAAGTAATTATAATTCCCAAACCAAATATTATCTTTAAACACGCCGTTGATGATGAAAAATGCCAGACAAGTCCTCTTCACCCATCGACATATTCGGCTTAATTTCAGACAGTGCTGAGAAAGAGGAAAAAACCGAAGAAAAAGAACGGCAAGAACGACGCAAAGAAATGCTCGAGCCAACAGGAGTTAAAGAAGTTTTCAGTGAAGGCAAAATTTCAATTAACCCCTACACTTGCGTCGGTGTACAATGTAAATATTGCATAGATGCTTGCCCAACAAACGCGCTTTACTGGAGCAATGATGGTGTAAAAATTATTGAGGACCTATGCGTTTACTGCGGTGCCTGCGTGATGAGTTGCATGGTTGATGACTGCATACAAGTTGAGCGAAAACGTGAAGATGGCACGGTGGAGAAGTTTGGCAAGATACCGCGGGTTGTCTCTGTTAATGACAAGCGTAACAGTCAAAAAAGCCACAAGCTTGTAACCTCGTTTTTCCAGGAGATGCGGGCTAAAGAAAGACGTAAACATCAACTTCAGGCTAAGCCTTGATGTTTTTGTGGGTCTAGCGTTAACTCTTATATTTACCGGCATGTTTAATGCATATTATAGTTTGAGAGGGAAAAAAATGAAACTAGTCACAGTCCTACTACCAGAAGCCTACCTTGAAGGCTTAGATGAACTTGTAAGGTCAAACATGTACCCAAGCCGCAGCAGCGTCATACGCTCAGCCGTACGCGATCTGCTAAAGAAAGAACTCTGGGAAAACAAACGCGGAAGATAAAACACTTAAAACCGCGTACAACTACACAACCGCGACGCCACAACTGCTGGGTCAGATGCAGAAACAATTTCTCTGCCAACAATAAGATAACTTGCACCAGCCTTAACTGCTTCTTCAGCACCGCCGCCCTGCGCGCCAACCCCCGGAGAGTAAATCGGCACTTGGCTGCCAAGGATGGCTTTGACTTCAGCGATTTTCTGCGGAACCGTCGCGCCAACAACCACTCCGTCGGCACCCCATTTAAGGGCTTTTTTGGCAAATAAGAGGTACTGGCTGGTTTTTTGGCAGGTTTCTGGGTCGATGATTGTTTGCCCGTAGCCTTCAGATGCGCCTTTATGGCTCATATAAGTAAGGAGGATAACTCCAGGGTTTGAGCGACGTGCAACTTCAAAAAGCGGCTTTAACCCCTCATCCCAACCAACAAACGGATTAGCGATAATCGCATCAAACCCCGCAGAGAAGTAGTAATCCGCAATCACCTGATTCGTGTTGCCAATATCGTTAACTTTTGCGTCCATAATTGCCAGCATTCCTGCGCCGCGAATCTGCTCAACCAGCTCGGCCACGCCATCAAACAAGCCCAGCGGCAAAGTGAGGTGATGGTTGAATTTAACTGCGCAAACGTAGGGGTGGACGGCTTTGAGGATTTGTTGGGCTTTTGAGAGCATTTTGTCACGGTTAACGTTGGCTTCGAATGGAAAATCCAGTGCTAGGACGATTTTGGAGTTTTTGCTTTTTGCGGCTTCCTGCATTTTAACCTTAAAGGACACGGGTATCACTGTTGTAACTTTGGTGTTTGTGGTCATAACCTTTACGGTGCCACAGGTCCCTGTTGGAGATTTTTAAGTCAAGGGGACTGTAGGTGAATTTTCACAGTCACATACATTTAAGAAGATTTTACCACATAATTAAAAGTTAAGATTCCCTTTGAATAGAGGTGAGTGATTTGGCGCGAAGACAAAACAGGGAAGACATGGAGAAGGAAAAAACGAGTGTGTCTGAGACTGGTCGTCTGGGAAGCGCAAGAAGCAGTCCACGTGTTCGAAAACTGCTTGAGGAAGAAAACGAGCACGAACAATAACTGCTAATTTAGGGGATTTTTTGGAGGTGAATTTTTGAGCCAAGCAGTCAAACGCAAAAGCACACCAGAAACAAAAGCGGGGCAATACATGTGCCCGGAATGCGGAAAAATTTTTGATGATAAAAAATCCGTTGATAAGCATCGTCGCGAGATGCATGAAGAAGATTTACTGTCTACGCATGGTCAATATTATAGTGAATAAAGTGCATTTTTTCCTTGTAGTCTTGCTGTTTTTGGTAACTAAAGATTTTAGTAGCAACAACCAATAGTTTGGCTAGGTTACAATTGGATGGCGCGCACACTCCTAGACTATTTTGGCACACCAGAGCCTAAACAGGTTAAAGAAGAACCTAAAGCGCAAGCGCCAAAAACCCAAACACCAACCATTGAAGGCACAAAACACGTAACCCGAGAAAAACAGCCCTACCCGCCACTTGCCCCTGATTACTTGCCAGCGTCATATTTTGTTTCAGCGTTTTATGATGGACGCAAAAAGAAGGCAGTTATCAAATTATATGAGCCAGTGTCAGGGCAGATTTATTTCTGGTACGATAACACCGAGCATAAACCGTACTGTTTAACGAACCTGCCTGAATGTGACCTACAAAAGGTTAAACGCATAGTTGAGCATGAAGGCTTTGACCATTTTGAAACACAACAAAAAATGGATCCCTTAGACAACAAAATGGTTTCGGTTACAAAAATCGTTACAGGCGACCCCTTAGCCATCGGCGGCAAACCGTCTGGCACCATCCGCGATATTATCCCAGAGGACTGCCCCAAAGCCACCAACACACCAGCCGAACAAATCCAAGTTTGGGAGTCCAAAATCAAGTATTACCAATCATACATTTACGACCGCAACCTGATTCCAGGCATGATTTACCAAGTCCAAAACTGCAATCTGGAACCCGTATTTTTGGAAGAAACCAACGAGACATTAAACACTATAAAAAACCTCTTTGCAGACGCCACAACCGAGGAGCAGGAGTATGCGGAAAACTGGGCAAAACTGCTCGAGTACCCCGCGCCCAAATTCCGCAGAGCCGCCATTGACATTGAAGTTTACTCGCCCTTGTCTAATCGTGTACCTGACGCAAGAGAGGGAGCGTGCCCAGTTATTGCTTGCTCAGTTTATAGCAGCGATGGCGAGCAACGGGTTTTGGTGCTCAAACGTGAAGGTATGGAATTGGGCGACCCCTCATTGACGGCGGGCATGGAAGTGGAGTACTGCGAAACCGAGGAGGAGCTCATCCGAAAAGTCTTTGATGTCTTGTGGGAGTACCCCTTCGTTTTAACGTTTAACGGTGACGATTTTGACCTACGCTACCTTGTGCACCGCGCCCACAATTTGGGTTTTTACAAAAAAGACATACCAATCGAAGTTGGCAAACGCGTCTGCCTCCTCAAATATGGCATTCACATTGACCTATACAAGTTCTTCTTCAACCGTTCCGTGCAGATTTACGCGTACGGCGGCAAATACAAAGACGTTAGCCTCGACGATGTTGGTAGCGCTTTAATTGGCACCCCAAAGATCCACATTGACAAAGCCTTTGGCGACCTCAACTACAGCGAACTCGCAGCTTACTGTATGCGGGACTCAGAAATCACCTACAAATTAACCAGCGTCGAAGAAGACTCCGCCATGAAACTCATGCTGGTTCTCGCGCGCATCAGCAGCATGCCCATGGAAGACGTGAGTCGCCAAGGCGTCAGCCGCTGGATCCGCAACTTCATGCACCGCGAGCACCGAAAACGCAACATGCTCATCCCCAACGCACAAGAAATCCTAACCAAAAAAGGCAAAACAACCACCACCGCCATCATCAAAGGCAAAAAATACAAAGGCGCAATCGTGGTCGAACCAGTCCCAGGCGTGCACTTCAACGTGGCAGTTATGGACTTTCCCAGCCTGTACCCCTCCATCATTAAAGTCTGGAACCTCGGCTACCAATCCATCGATTGCGACCACCCCGAATGCAAAAGCCACATGATACCTGATACGCCACACTGGGTATGCAAAAAACAGCGCGCCATGGAAAGCCTACTGATTGGGGCACTACGTGATTTACGTGTACGCTGGTACAAAAGCCGCGCCAAAGACAAAACCTTACCGCCTGAACTGCGAAGCTGGTATAGTATCGCGCAGGGCGCGCTTAAAGTCATTTTGAATGCTAGTTATGGCGTGTTTGGCGCGGACAGCTTTGACCTTTACTGTCCCCCCGTCGCAGAAGCCACCGCCGCTATTGGACGCTACAGCATCACCCAAATCCTCAACCACTGCCGAAGCGTAGGCATTCAGGTACTCTACGGTGACACCGACAGCCTTTTCCTCAAAAACCCATCCAAAGAACAAATCGAGGATGTGGTTCACTACACCGAGCACGAATTAGGAATGGGTATCGACATGGAAAAGACGTATCGTTACGCGGTTTTTAGCAGTCGTAAAAAGAATTATTTAGGCGTTCTTGAGGATGGCAGCGTAGATGTGAAGGGACTAACGGGTAAGAAGAAGCATATTCCAATCTTTATCAAAGACGCCTTCAACAACATGAAAGAACGCCTTGCCCAAGTGAAGAACCCAGCGGATTTCGAGCAAGCCAAAAAAGACATCGCAGGCATCGTGCGACAACGCTACATGACACTTAAACGTAGAGAATGGGCAGACATTAACGAGTTGGCGTTCCATGTTGTGCTGGGGGATGATTTGGCAAAGTACACTAAAACTACGCCTCAGCATGTTAAGGCGGCTAGGATTTTGCAGAAAAACGGTAAGGAGCCACGGGCAGGGGATTTGATTAGTTTTGTTAAAGTCTTGAAGCCTTCATCCCATAGCAGTGATGACCCTAACTCTGGCGTGAAACCTGTTGAGTTAGCCTCCAGAAACGAGGTTGATGTGGAGAAGTATATTGAATATTTGAATTCTACTTTTGACCAAGTGCTGGATGCGTTGGGTTTGAGTTTTGATGAGATTATCGGGTTAACTAAACTTGAACGTTTCCTAATGTAGCTTTTTTAGCTTAATAGTTGAATTACTGCAGCTATCAAAGTAGATACAGCAACTGTTGTGGCTACTATTGCTACGACTTGCCGTTCGGTTAAAGGTCGTTTATAAGTGATTAGAGTGACAAGGCTGCGTTTGTTGTCAGAGCAAAGTTTGCCGTCTTTGATGGTCATGTGTGCTTTGTGGTGAGTGAAGAAAACCATCAACAAAATCAAGGATGAGTTGAAGATGTAGGGAATCATGGAGATGGCTAAGCTTAGTTTTAAATCAGCTATCACGGCAAAGGAGGCAATGGTTAGACCAATGGCAAATGAACCAGAGTTGCCTACGAAAAGTTTTCCCTGCAGATTCAAGACCGCAAGAATCAGCCAAAACAGTAAAGGTCCAAGCATCAAAAGATAAGATGTGGGGGAAATGATCATTAACCCTGTCAGTACAACCGCGGGGCACAAGGTTTCCAGCCCATTTAAACCACCCAGCATGTTTACTGTGTTAGTAATTATCATCACGATTAATGGAATTATTATGTAGAAGTAGGTTATGCCAAAATCAAATGTGCCAACAAAGGGTAAAGAAATTGTTGTTCGTGCATCCATGGCCTGTGCAAAGTAAATCAGCGGCAGCGCAGCAATGAGGGGCATGAAGGCTTTGTAGCGCCATTTGAGGTCCATCCAATCATCCAGCAGCCCCATAAAGCCGCCAAATAAAATACAAACTGCTAAAGTTAAGGGTGCAGAAACAGCGTTTACACCTTTCTCATAGCTTGTAAAGTACAAAAGAAAAAGGTACACAGTTGTGAATAGGACGTAGAGTACGCCTATTCCATTGGGAATTAAGGGCTTGCTGGGTTTGTGTTGGTCTGGAACCTTAGGAAACATTACCTCGCTTCCTTGCGCTCATCCCGCTGTTAGGGTTTAACTGTTCCATTAGCGATGGCTTGTTGATATCCTTGCCAGTCAATCTCATATATACCAACGAGCGGTACGAGTCCATTGTACTGATAGGGGCTTGTGTCTAAGCCTGAGATGAAAGCTGGCTTAAAGAACATTGGCGTCTCTGCGGCTACGTCAGGTGACAACACGATACCATATTGGTTAAGGTTCTCTGAAACCTCGTTACAGTATAGTTGTTTGGTGTAGCTTAGCAGTTTGTATATTGTTGAGTTTAAACCCTGGTCAGTCCACTCGTATGTACCTGATGAGGTTATGTTCTGGAAGGATGTTTCGTCTTCCCAACCCAGAGATGCGGGTATGTAACCAGTGTCTATGAATCTTTGCATTGCTGAGCCTGAAATTCTGGCCATCCATGCCCACTTTTGCTCGTCGCCGTATTGTGAGAAGCTGGCGGTGTACTGGTAACTAGTTGTAGAACTGCTGGATTGGCTGATCTGTATGGTAGTAAAAACCAGTACGTACTGTGTTCTGTCAGGGTTGTAATGAGACAGCATCTTTAATGATTGAGTTTCATTAGCCATGTAGATGAAACCAACGTTCTCTATTTGTGTACTGTTTGCCGTAGTGTTATCACACAGCGTTGTAACATTGCCAAGATAGCTTAACCAGTTGCCATAGTCCCACCAAGCAACAACCACATCTGACTGTTGAAGGTTGTTTTGGCACCAGCTAAGAGCATTGATCCATTCTGGTGCTGTTTCAGAGGGTATAATGGGTAAGCTTGCTGAACTGATTGACGTTGGCGCGTATGCTCCATGTATAGCTCTTGGTTGAGCATAGGTAGCTTGGGGCGTAAGAGCAAAGCATGACACCAAGATTATGAAAATAAACAAGATTGCAATTGCACTATATTCCTTGTTTACTCGGACAAATTTACGTTTTGCTTTCACTGAAAGATTTGATGATTCTTTGATTATAGTAAAGAATGGCTTAAGCATGTTAATGATTCCCAGTCCTACAAGGAGAGCAAAGGCTGGAGCAAATAGGACAAGTAAACGCACCATCGAAGCGGAGAAGTAAAGCGCGGAAAAACTGAAGAGAAGCAGGAAAATGTTTCTGTTCGTTGGGTTTCGTAGCACAAAGAATAAGCCAAACAGGAAAAACAGAATCATAATGCCAGTTTCATAGTAAAGGCCACCCCAGCTTGGAATTGTTTGCTCAGCTACTGATGCAATTAGGGGTGCTGCTGAACGAACTAATGGGTTTACGACTGAGATGAATTTGCCTGCAATGTCACTTAATACACCCATTGCACCCAAAACGACAAAGACACCAGCTATAACTGCAATTGAGCCGCCTGTAAGTATGGTTTTGGTTCTGGCGCTTAGGTTGTTGCGTAGAACTTCTGCGATTAGCAATAAGATGAAACCTGCTGCAACTGGAAGGATTGGTCCTCCAACAAGATAATCCAGTGAAATATATGGAACCTTAGTAGCTATAAGCAGGGATAAACCAAAGACAATGCTGTAACTAAGCAGCAGTCTAGGCGTATAGCGTCTTAGGGCAATTAGTACAATAACAAACAGGACAGTGAGGTCTAACAGGTAAAAGGCTGCACCCCAACCGCTCATGAAATAGGCTAAAGCAAGTGCAGAGCAAACGGAGTAAATTAGGGAGGAACGCAAAGTTTTGTTACCGTCAATTGCTCTTAGGAAAAAGAAAACGAACAACAATAAGCCCAAAAGTCCAGGAATTTCAGTGTCAAAGAATCCCAGAGAGCTTCGTTGAAGCCATGATGGAGCCATTGCCAAGATAAACGCTGAGAATAAGCCAAGGGTTCTTCCACCCATGTCTTTTCCGATGAAGTACATTATTAAGCATGATAATGTGCCGATTATTACGGGTATCATTGCGCAGAAGCTCATTAGGTCAACTTGGATTCCAAGTGTAGATATTATACTGTAGAGAGCTGCTGCAGTCATTGGCAGAGCAGGTAGAGATGTTTGAGTGTTTAATCCGAAGGGGAACCAAACTTGCATGTTAGTCCAGCCGTTTCCTAGGTATGGAGAAAGCAGACCGTCTTGAACCATGTGCTGTGTTAGCATGAACTGGTAGTAGGGATCAAACTCGTTTAGGTGAATGAATCCTGAAGGGATTTCCCAGCGTACTGGGAGTAAGCGAAGCGTGAAAGCGATAAAGAGTATAAGAATTAATGCTGAATATGCTAGTGCTGTGCTGTGATTTATTGGAATACGAAGTTTTCCTAATGCGGCTAAGCCACTTGAACTTTGTTTATTTATACCCACATTGAGCCATCTCTATGATGTAACTGTAATTTTCTGGTAATTATCACATTGGACGTTTATTTATGGCTTTCCAAAAACAACTGTACTATCCTAACAACACAAATCAACCATTAAACGCTAAAATAAGCCTTTTTAGGGGTTTTTTGTTTGCTCACCTTTGCCAGACAGGCTTGGCTTAGCATAAGCTTTCAAGACCTATAAGCGGTCGAGAGGATAAACAATAAGTTGCGAACACTATCTGCCATGTAAGGCTAAATTTTGCTCCACCAACTAACGCTGACCAGAAACTTAGGTTACATATTTTAGGCAGTTTGTTAAGCTTGCCCACTTCACTACTCTAATTAGTAACATCAATGCTAACATTAGACACATTGGGCAATTGTAAAATCAGACTCAAACGTTATTTTAAAGGTTTAACTTCAACGTTAAGAGGCAACAGAGACAGTTTACGACCACATTTTGGACAGTTTCCATTGTGTTTTTGGATTATTTCATCCGGAGGCTTAAGCTCAGCACCTTCATATAAAATATGGTTGCAACCATGGCAAACAATTCTCTGCGGCAATGTATGTTTCACTGCCGTAATAATGAAACAAGGATTATTTATTGGTTGCTAAACAAGGGTTTACTTGACTCCACCAAAAAATACTTAAAAATAGTTTAATTAAGCCTGAGTTAAATGCTATCTTGGTTTAATGGTGTTGGAAAAATACACGTTAGTTGTAGCTGAAAAACCAGATGCTGCCCGACGAATAGCAGCGGCGCTGGATACCGCTGGAAAGCCTAAAGAAAACAGGGAAAACGGCACCCCATTTTTTAGTGCCTACAGAAGCAGCAACATCATTGTTGTTCCAGCCTTAGGACACCTCTACACAGTTACGAGCACAAAAAAAGAAAAACAAACCTTCCCAATTTTTGATTATCAGTGGGTTCCGCTTTACCAAGCAGACCGCAAAGCCTCAAAAACCAAAACATGGCTCAAAGTCATCTCAAAACTTGCAGAAAACGCCAAGGACTTTGTGGACGCCTGCGACTTTGACATTGAAGGAAGCATCATCGGCTACTGTATACTCAAATATGCATGCCAAGGCAAAGAGAAAACCGCTAAACGCATGAAATATTCCACCCTAACAAACGAAGAACTAGTTGAATCATACACAAATCTACTGCCCAGATTAGATTTTGCTCAAATAGAAGCGGGATTAGCTAGGCATGAAGCAGACTGGCTTTATGGCATTAACCTGTCTAGAGCATTAACGGGCGCAGTTAAAAGATGCAGTGGACAATACGCAACTTTGAGCACGGGAAGAGTGCAGGGTCCAACCCTGAATTTTCTTAAAGACAAAGAGGACAGCATCCAAGCTTTTGTAGCCACACCATACTGGACACTAACTGCAAAAATCCTCATAGACGAATTTACGTTTGATTTTGATTACCTAAAAAACCCTATTCAAACCAAAGAAGAAGCCAAAACCACATTAGATTCATGTAAAACAAAAGAGGGCAAAATCGAAAAAGTAGCAGTAAACGAGTTTTTACAAAAACCGCCAGTTCCTTTTGATTTAGGCACACTGCAAAGTGAAGCCTATAGTCATCTTCGCTACAGCCCCATGACTACCTCAAAAATTGCGCAGAAACTCTACGTTAACGCCCTGATTTCGTACCCCCGAACAAGCAGCCAAAAACTCCCAGCAAACATCAACTACAAAAACATCCTTAAAAAACTAGCAAAAACCAACACCTACAAAACCCAAGCCAACAAACTCCTCGCCAAACCCAGCCTAAAACCACACGAAGGCAACAAAACTGACCCCGCGCACCCCGCGATTTACCCCACAGGAAACCTGCCCGAAAAAGCGCTAAACACACAAGAACGCAACATTTTTGATTTGATTGTGAAGCGGTTTTTGTCGGTTTTTGCAGATGCTGCTGTGAAACAGAGCATTCAAGTTGAAGTCAGTATCAGCGGGAACATGTTTGGTTTAAGATTAACCCGTACACTCAGCGAGGGCTGGATTGAGTATTATAAGCCGTATGTGAAAGCAGAAAACGTGTTTTTGCCACCACTGGTTGAGGGACAAATCGTCAAGGTTAAAAAAGTCACTATGAAAGAAAACTACACCAAACCCCCTGCCAGATACAACCCAAAAAGCTTGCTCAAAAAGATGGAGCAGGAAGAGTTAGGCACAAAAGCTACCCGTGCAGCCACCATACAGACGCTTTATGACCGAAAGTATGTGCAGGGCTCCGATAGTATGACAATCACAGATTTAGGCTCAGAAGTGATTGAGGTTTTGAGAAAATACTGCCCCAACGTAATCTCGCCACAGCTAACCCGAAGCATAGAAGAAAAAATGGATAAAATCCAAAAAGGCGAAAACAACAAAGAAAGCGTGCTTTCTGCAGCGCTTGAAATCCTCAAGCCAGTTACAAAAGAGCTGAAAGAAAACGAGGTAGCTATTGGTACACAGCTAAATCAGGCTTTAAAAAAGGCATATTTGAACCAGAAAATTTTAGGAACCTGCCCCCGATGCAAAACTGGAAAGCTAGTTATTCTGAACTCCAAAAAAACGGGAAAACGCTTTGTGGGATGCACGAACTATTTTGAAGGCAAATGCGGCGCGGCTTTTCCATTGCCACAAACAGGCATAATAAAACCGTTGAGCACACCGTGTAAAAACTGTGGTTATCCAGTTGTTCAGGTTCTGCTAAAACCCAAGCATCCTTGGCGGCTATGCATTAATACGCAGTGTCCAGCTAAAACTGGGTAGAAGGCTTTCAAGCAACAATAACCTGTGCTGTGTGCAGAAAAATTCATAAACTTGATAAGGAACCAGTATGTAGAAATTGCAGGGAAGAGAACCACACTATGTCCAAAAAAGTTAAGAAAGGTACTTCTGACGCGTCCTACTCAGTAGGCAACCTGTATGAAAAACTGTCATCTTTTAAGCCATCAACAGTAGCAATTGTTTTAGGCGGCATAATTGTTGCAATACTGCTGATAGGCGGCACAATATTCTCATTAACTTCCAACAGTGCAGGAACAATTGGGTACTACAATAGCAAGTTCATTTGGTTCTATCCTGACCTATCAGGTCAATACATTTCAGAAAACATAATCTCAGCGTTTATGTACGCAATAGGCTTCACTGGTTTATTTGCAGTTTATCAAAGCACAAAAAACGCATACAAACCACGTCAGGCATACATGTTGCTGATGGTAGGCATAACGCTTATGTTCTTATCATACATAGTTCTGGAATACGGACTATACGTGAAAATTAACCATATCTACAACTAAGAAAAACCTCTTTCCTTTTTGTTTGATACCAAAATTATTCATTACAAAATTTTAGTTAGCCACTCAGCATTGTTTGAGTCGATAGCAAAACTTGTAACCCATTTTGATGACGTAAACATTTGCAGCGGCACAGAAAAATTATCACTAACTAAACTTTGACTGGCTTGGCTACTAAAATATAGTCACCAAGGGTGACGTTTTAGTTTCAGCTTGTAAGCACCGAAATTGGTTAACAGATGAATCGGCGGAGTAATAAGCAGCACAATCAAAGCAACCTGCCAGTTAACCCAGTACCCCCCATCCATAAAGAACAAGTAAGGCAACGAAAACACAATTGCACCCACCACAAAATCAATCTGATCCACCACAGGAAGCAAACCGCCCGGAGCAATATCTAATCGTCGTTTAATGAATGCGCCAGTTAAATCACCTAGTAGCGCCCCAAGAGGAGTCAAAATTGCCAAGACAATGGGAAAACCAAAAACGACCCAATCTACCAAGCCAACACCCACACCTACAGCCCAACCAAAGAAGAAGCCACGGAAAGTTTTATTGTTGCCAAAAATTCTTTTGCCGTCAATGAAGTTTTTGCCAAAATCCATTTTTTGTCCACCGCCTGCAAGCACGGGCACTGCGTTTGCGCAATATGCTGGAAAGATGAATTGTAATGCGGTGATGATTAGTAGGGCAATTTCCATGAATTTTCAACCATGTTTACTGGTTTGATGCATCACTTATTCCGTTTTCACCTATTTGTATATAACAGGTGGATTGAACGGGTTTTAATGATTTTTCAATTACCGCCTTGATTAAGCGGGTGTTTTCAGTTGGTTTTAGGTCAATTATTGTGTCAGCCCAAAACTTCAACACTCGATTAGCCACAGGTGCAATACTAACAGTTTCCCCAGCAAACACATTGCGGACTTGACTGGTTATGATTACAGGGATTTTTCGGACCTTAACTGATTGCGCCAAAATCGCCAGTTGACGGTTTAATTCACGATTTATGCTAAAAGTTTTCTTGTCATACTCAGCTACTTTAGCGCCATAAAGCGAAGTAAAAGTGTCAATAACTATTAACCCAAAATTTTTCTCTGTGTAATCACTTATGTGGTCAACCACGGCGGTTTGCTCCTTAAAATCCAGCGGCTTCACCAAAAGAATCAAAGGCGCTATCTCTTCAAACTTGTCCCCTGAGATTTGCATAAGTCTCTGAGCAGCAAAAGTGTTATCACAGTCAACGTAGAGAACCTTACGGTTCTGCAACGCACAGTAGAAAGCAACCTGCATTGCTAAAGTGGACTTACCAGTTTCGGGTTCACCATAAATCAGCGTTATGCTTTGAGGTGAAATACCCCCTTCTAAGGTGTTGTCAACACATTTTATGCCAGTTTGGAGTTTCTCAGACACGAGTATGCACTTTAGATATTTTATTGTGCAAAAATAATAATGTGATTTACGCTTAAACTTATCCTATAAGGAACTCCTATGAGAGCAAAAGTTGCAGTTGCCACAGTTCAGGGAAAAGCATATTTTCTGATAGTTAATGCGTTAAAAGAACAAAACATCCCCTTTTTCAGCTTAATCCCGGGGCAAGCCCTACCAGCCCAAGTTAAAGCAGTAATCACAACCCAAACCGAACAAGACAAGGTAAATTTTGAAAAAATCCTAATTTTCGGATGTACAGAAGAAGAACTGCCAAGACTACTTACTGAGGCAAACCGTATTTTACAAGGAAAAGACTCGTATGAAAAAATCGTGGTCGGCATTGATCCAGGTGAAGTTATCGGGTTTGCTGTTGTTGCTGACGGAAAGGTTATTTATAGAGAAAACTGTTTTAGCGTACAAGATGCAGTGTATAAGGCAAGAGAAGTCTTAAACACGAATTTGGGGGTCAAGGGGGTTCTCATAAAAATAGGCAACGGTGTTCCCGTATACAAAAAAGTAGTTGAAGCTCTAGATGAATCTCTGCCCCAAAACGTAAAATTAGAAATTGTTGATGAAGCAGGAACCAACCTGCCCTTAAACCACAATATACGCAGCAGACGGTTAAGGCACATTGCCTCAGCCATCAGAATAGCAAGCAGAAATGGAAAGGTCTACTCAAGGGGCACGAAATGTGATTAAAAATTTCGAACAAGGAAAAACCCTGTTAATAGATGGGCCTGCATGCGTTAATGTCACCAGTGGAGTTGTGGAAGTTTTTGGTTACCATATAAAAAACCGTCAAGCTCTAGTTAGAGAAGGCAAGCGGTTACCCTTTTATTTGCTTGATAAAGCAGAACTGACTATTTCGTTGGGCACAAACGCTGGCGTACAAGAAGTCCCAGGAAACACCATTCCGTCTTCATGGAGTGAGACCGCCCAGATGCTGCTAAACATGGAAAAAAAACCTACGATTATTCTTGTTGTAGGCAAGATTGATTCTGGAAAAAGCAGCCTGTGCACTTACTTGGTAAACCAGTTAGTAGTGTCGAAACGTTGTGTCGCAGTGTTGGATGGAGACATAGGACAGTCAGATATTGGCCCACCTGGAACATTAGGGTATGCTTTAACAGCTAAACCTACAACGGAACTATACGCGCTTAAACCTGAAGGCGCATTTTTTGTAGGAGTAACCTCTCCAATAAAAGCAGTTAATGAAACATTAAACGGATACCGTAAACTACAAGAAGAAATTTTAAAGAAAAATCCAGAGTTCATAGTTATAAACACGGACGGCTGGGTTTGCGGTGAAGAAGCCATAAAGTACAAGCTTAGTCTAATCGAGCAAATTAATCCTGACTTGATTGTAGGCGTAAAAATCGAAAGTGAACTTGAGTCTCTATTCTCAAAAATCAACGACAAACCAATAAAAATCATTGAAACACCAATCAACGTTAAAGAACGCAACCCAGAAAAACGCAAAAAACTACGCGAAAAAAGCTACAGCAAATACCTCAAAAACGACAAAGTCCGTCTCCTCTACATGAACCAGTACAAAATAGAAAACGGCATCACACTATCAAAAAAAGAAGCACACAAAGGCTTGCTTTTAGGCTTCAAAAGTAAACTGGGCAAATTTTTAGGCATCGGCATTTTAATGGAGATAAACAAGCGCAAAAAAGCACTCAAAGTGTTCACACCCGTGGAAACAGTCATCGGCACAATCACCGTTGGCAAAGTCCACTTTGATAAACAACTTGAATGCTAAAGACTATTTTTTAGCAAAAAACCCACCGATTTCGCTGCCTAAAACTCCATCAACATCATGCAGAACCTTCATGCTACTGGTTACCCATGAAGGCAGAAAACGTTGACAGTAATATTGAGAGAAACGTGAATCTAAAAAGATTATAGCGCCCTTATCGTCTAATGTGCGCACAGGTCTTCCTGCAGCTTGAGAGGACTTTTTCATGGCAGGTAACAAATAACCGTATTCTCTACCATACCCAGAGAAACATTTTTCGTAATAATCAATCTGCGCTTTAACCCGCGGGGTCGGTTCAGCATAAGGCACACCCACAACAACAACCGAGTGCATCTGGTTTCCAGGAAAATCCACACCTTCCGAAGTCCTGCCACCCTGCACGCCAAGATACACGGCGCCACCTCGGTCACCCAACGCCTTAAAATCTGACACAATCTTCTCGTTAGCCTTAGACGGCATGCCCCTGCGCTCATAAAACAGAGGTTTGGAAACCGCAGCCTCTAAGCCCTCAGCCAAAAGCTGCTTTAACACCTCATAAGAAGCCGCAAAAATTCCTGTGTTAGTAGGTGTATTCTCCACAACTTCTTTTATGCGTTTAACCATGGTTTTGTACATGTAGGGTGTACGCTTCTCCATGGAGGTTGTGACACCGAGGCAGACGGCAGAGAAAATGTGCTCTTTAGGAAAAGGGGATGGCGCTATGAATTGGGCTGAGTTTTTGGGCATTTTGGTAATTTTCAAGTATGCCTCCAAAGGCTGCAGGGTTCCTGACATGACTACGTTAGCGTATGTTGAGCTGAAAACGGGCTCGGTGATTTTTGAGGGGTCAAGCGCTACGATTTCGAGTTTAGCGGTTTTGTTGTTTTCCTTGTTGTAGTAGCGGCTTGCAACGTTAATGAATGATGAGTCACCCACTGTTTCCAGCCACCGCAACAGAAACTCGCCCATTGAGTGAATGTAACTACGGGGGTTTTTGCCTTCTGCAAGCAAGATTTTCTTAATAGAGCTGCCTGCTTCGTGCATGTGTTCAAAGAAGTCGCGGGGGTTAGAGACGTTTCCCTGTTTTTGGATTATGTCAATTATGCTGTCGGGTGAGATAACTTCTTCACGGCTAATATGTGCGGTTAATTTCTCAACTTCTTCACGGAAAAAAGCGGCAAACGCTTCAATGTCTTTGTTTCCGAAACGTTGCGCTTCCATTTCAGCCTGCTTGAGCACAAAAAGTGAAAGGGTACTGCTGGAAATGTCAATGGCGGTTTCGGGTAGGTTGTGGGCTTCGTCCACAACAAGGATGATTTTGCCCAGTTCCGTTTCCAGATTCTTCAAAAAAGCGTTGCGAATTACAGGGTCAAAAACATACAGGTAACTAAGCGCGATTACTTGGGCATCAGACAGCGAGGATTTGACGAGTTCGTAGGGGCAAACTTCTTTTTTCTTGCAAATCTTCAAAATCTCTGAAGCCATATAGGGACGCATGCAAACCTGCTGCTGAAGCTGCAAATAATCATAGGTTCGCTCATCCACATTTACATAGTAAGGACAGCGCCCCTTTGCTTTTAGCAGTTCACAGACCTCCATTAAGGATTTTGAGTCAAAAGCGCCCTTTGCAGCAAACACATTGAGGCACATTTCGCCTCTTCCTCGAATTGAGATGCCAGTGACTTTTTGCTTTCGGTAAATTGATCTTAACTCATCAATAACGCGGTCATGCTGACTGTGAGTTCGGGCTACGTAGAGGATTTTTAGGTTCTTTTCTTGGGCTATGGGTAAGCATGCGGAAAGTGCTGAGATGGTTTTTCCCAGTCCATTGCTGCCTTCGATGAGGACGGATTGACGGTTTTTCACTGCAGTATGGATTGTGTTTATGAATTGGTCTTGGTGAATGCGTACGCTACTGTAAGGAAAATAATCAGAAACTTTCGCAGGCAGATTCAACATGGCGCATCTCCCGTGCTTTTGGATGGGCAGTAAGCGTTAACGGTGCATTCTACGCAGCGTTGGTTGTGGGCTTTGCAGTATTTTCTGCCCAAAGCAATCAAGAGCAAATGTACAGCCAAAAAATTTTTAGGCTCAAACTGTTTCTGCAAGCTCAGCCGAACATTTTCATAATCCCCGTCTTTAGGCGTTAACCCAAGCCGTTTGGACACTCTATTAACATGGGTATCCACGGGAATAGTGGGCTGGTTAGCGGAGAAAAGCAACACGACATCGGCGGTTTTTGGTCCAACACCAGGCATTTCCATAAGCGTCCTTCTTGCCTCGTTAAGCGGCAACGACAAGACAGGTTTGAGGTTACCGCGATATTTTTCTTGGATAATTTTTGAGACAGCCTGGATTGTTTGGGCTTTGTTTTTGTATAATCCGCCAACGCGTATGCACTGTTCTATCTCGGCAAGAGAAGCCTCAGACAGAACCTTGGGGGTTATTTCGAAGTGCTGGGAGAGATTTTTGAAGGCGCGTTCAGTGTTGATGTCAGCGGTGTTTTGAGAAATAATCGTGACAACCAGCATCTGGAAAGGGTCTTCTCCGACTTTTACGAGTCTGGGCAAGCCTAGTGTATCTTTTAATGTGTTTAGGATTGATGCTGCGCATGTCTGTGTCAACTTGTGCCCTCATTTTACCGTTAGAATATTGGCAGAGTAAGGTTTGTTTGGCTATAAATACCATCTTAACAGGAAAATGAAAAAACATGAAAAAATAGAAACCAGTTTACGTTGTTGCTCTGCGTGAGTTAAAATAGCTGAACACAAACAGCCCCGCGAGAACACACTGAAGCGCCAATGTTGGTAGAGTAGACTGCACCGTTCTTAACCCTGAACATGCAGCTAAAGCATTGTTCAGCGCTAACCCGAAAACTACGGGAAACGCAGTCAACAAAAGTATGCCCCTGCGCTCTATCGGTTTTCTGTCCGCCCATATCAGTAGCGCTGTCCAACCCCACATTAAAACGCTGGCAGTAAACAAGGCAAAGTTCAAGACGCCACTTGAAGCTGCTGTTAATCCGTTAAAGTTTACCCAAAAGTCTGGCAGGAGCATTTGAACCGCGACTACACCGTCGATGACTGCACCAACCCAGAAGCTTAACCGCAGAATCAGAATCTGGCGGCTTCTATTCATGGTTCCACCTGTTGGAGCTGAACCCTCCAACTAAGGCTTCCCTAACGGTTGCTGTTAGGTTGTCTTTGAGGTCTTGAAAACAGCTGCTTAAACGCTTTGCATCTTCCCGCGACATGCCCTCACCTATGAGTTGCTTCTCAAACGCCCGACGTGTCTGCCGAACCCGTAAGCCCAACGTGAGGTATACCCACAGCAAGCTCAGAATCAGCAGAGAAATATGCGGCGTCAACTTAACCATAGACTTCATCATGGTAACTGCGCTCATGCTTTACCGCTCCAAAATGAGGAGAGAGGGGATGATTACTCCTCTGCCTCTTGGTTTTTCTCTCGGACTTTCTGGTGGATGCGTTGTTTTATGTGTTCGCCAAACTCGTCGTCATGTCCGTGTCCAAAGCCGCTCTTACCCATATTCCGTAGCATATCACCTAGACTGGTGAAGGTTCGCATGTACTCTTCGGTGAGTTTCACCGCGACCGTTTCAGGCAGTCCACCATTCTTGAGTTCACTGTAGTAGGCTGCGGCTGCTTTGCCCATGTTTCGTCCCGCTTCCTCGCTGAAAACTGAGGAGAGGATGCTTTTTATCATGGAGGGGATTTCGGTTGAGACGACACCGAGGATTTCTTTTATGGTTTGTGCATCCATTTCTTTGTCCATTTTTCCATTGTTTGCCATTTTCTAATTCACCTCTATTACCATTATGGGATGGTCACTTTAGTTAGGTGTTCTGAGCAGAAGTGACCAGTTACTGGTCAGCATCAGAGGTTAAGTCATAAGTTGGAGGGCTCCCGTCGTCTTTGGTTACGATGCTTTGGCTAAGCAATCTTTGAATTCGTTCCCTTATAATGCGCCTGCTTGCTTTCCCCCTCATCGCAGTGACCTGGCGGGTTATCGCTGAAATATTAAGAGGCCCTCTTACAGCTAAAGCTTGAATTATGTACCTTGCGATTTCGTCTTGGGCAATTTGTTTTTGTTCTAGAAATTTTTGGGCTTTCCTGAGTCGAGTGGCAATTTTGAGGGGTTCACCGTACATGCCTATGCCTGCCCTTGTCAGTTTCAACGCAGCAGCTATGCCGTCGTATTCTGGTTTTTCAACAATTAAGGCTTCAAGCATGTCGAGGCGATGCAGGATTTTGTCTAGTTTTTTGCTTAGTTGCTCTGCGTTATCGGGGGTTTCTGCGTCGCTCAAAGGGTTCCCTGCTTGGTTAGGGGTTGATTTGTTTTGGTATTTAAGTTTGAACTTCATAAAATATGATACACAAAAACAGCAGACACTCGGGGAAACTTCCAGATTGGGCTTATGGGTTTTTGTTTAGTCCAGCCTGAAAATATTCTAAATATTTGCTCACATGGTATGCATCCACTAACCCATGATTTGCACTGATTGAAACAGGCATCAGTTTTCTGCCATTCTGCTCAAAAAATTTACCAAACGCCACCTTAGGAATACTCTGACCACGGTTAATGTTTCTTTCATGAACAAACCCTGTAAAGCTAAACCATGGCAACGTAGTGTAATGTATCACGTCGACACGAGCGTTTTCAGCCGCGTTGAGTCCCGAAATTTTCTGGATTTTGCTGATTTCCGCTTTGGCACATTTTACAAAATCATCGAAGTCACCGTTGTACTCAAAGAGGGCAAACCCAAATGTAGAATCTGCTCTGGCAACTGTTGTGCTTGCGTGTATTCGGTCAAACACCCAGACTTCGCCATCGATGATTCGGTAGCGGAAATTCTCCACCATGTTCATAGCCTTAATCGACTCATACATGTAGTAAAGAAAGAAAGAGGCTCCAAGTTTTTTGCTGTTAGCAAAAGCAGCGGTGCAGTCAACATTTACAACCACGCCAAAGTATGGGTCATCACAACTGCCAAAATACTTGTAATGGTCTCTTCTTGACCAGTTTTCGATATCCAGTTTAGTTTTCATAAAGCTCATTTGTCAATTTCGGCTGTGGGCTTAAAAATTTTTAGGTATAATTTTTTGTGTGGAGCCTTCGGCGGGATTTGGACCCGCGACCATTACCTTACCAAGGTAACGCCCCACCGGGCTAGGCTACGAAGGCGCAAATACACTGTGCTCATGAATCAACGCGTCTTCTCAATAAAATGCTTACGGTTTAACAAACACAAAAAGTAGCGCCGAACCATTTTTTGCTGTGGAAAACTTCATATTAACTAACTGATACACTGAATAATTCACCTGCAAAAATGGGTGTGCAGGGGTCTCCAAGCCAGGTCAACGGAGTAGGGCTTAGGACCCTATCGCGCAGGCGTTCGTGGGTTCGAATCCCACCCCCTGCACCAAAAATAATCTGGGCGCATTGTAGCTTCCTGTACTTGAATGGGTAAATAGCTGATTTGGGCAATAGCGTTTTAATAATAATATTAATGATTTAGTTTGAAAAAAGTTGCCGACTTATTACTACTGCAAAAAATGTGGCAAACCCCACACGCACCAAGAATACAGCCAGAGCTTATTCTGCAAAGAATGCGGCACATTTCTAACACGAGGCAGCAAACCAAAAAATTTCAGACCACCTCCAATCAATAATTCATCACAGACTAAACCAGTAAACATCCCAAAGACAGAAACCAGCCCCCAAGAAGTTCAACCCCAACAAACCCCTATTGCGCACACTCAAGAAATTCCTGCACAAGACGCATGTTATGGGGAACTGGATGAATCCCTTCCAGAAAACATAAGCGCCTATTTGCAAAGTAAGAATATTAAATTTTATTCTCATCAGGCAGAAGCCATAAACAAAGCACGGCAAGGCAAAAACGTAATTATTAATACCCATACGGCGTCAGGAAAAACTTTGGCGTTTAATATTCCCGTTTTTGATGCCCTCATAAACGATAAAAAAGCAACAGCACTCTACATTTATCCCTCAAAAGCTCTAACAAATGATCAGCTCAAAGTTTTACAGGAAATCGAGAAAGACACGGGCATCAAAGCAGATTCTAACGTTTATGATGGTGACACACCAAAAGAGCAGCGCGCGTTTATACGGGAAAATTCCAGGATAATTTTGACTAACCCTTATGGTTTGCATCTGTACCTTCCTTGGCATAAGCTCTGGCGAGGTTTTTTTCAAAACTTAAAGTACATCATACTTGATGAAGCGCATGTTTACCGAGGCGTTTTTGGCTCAAACGTGGCCATGCTTCTACGAAGACTGCTAAGAATCTGCAATTTTTACCATGCAGACCCTCAAATCATACTCTCATCAGCAACCATAGCTAACCCGCAGGAACACGCAAAGAAACTAACTGGAAAAGATTTCGAAATAATATCAAACGATGGCTCCCCAAGGGGTAAAAAATCGTTCATATTTTGGAATCCACCTTTCATTAATCCAGCAAAAACAATTCGCCGATCTACTCATCAAGAAACCAAAGACCTTCTAACCGTAAGCGTCATGAAGAATCTGCAGACCCTCTGCTTTACAACCTCACGACAAATGGCTGAGCTTATAACAAGATGGACTAAAGAAGACCTAAAACGAAGAAAGCCTAAGCTATACGGTTCAGTAACTGCCTACAGGGCAGGCTACCTTCCTCAAGAACGACGTGACATAGAGAATCGTCTAAAAACCAAGGACTTAATCGGTTTGGTTTCAACAAACGCGTTAGAGCTTGGCATCGACATAGGTTCTTTGGACGCAGTGATAATTTCGGGCTATCCAGGGACAGTCATATCTACGTGGCAGCAAGCTGGACGTGCAGGCAGAAACAAAAACGATTCAACCGTAACCTTGGTTGCTTTCCAAAACCCTCTTGACCAATATTTCATGAAGCACCCACAAGACTTCTTTGATAGACCCCATGAACAAGCAATCATTAACCTGCACAATCTGAAAATTACTTCAGGTCATATTATGTGTGCAGCTGACGAGTTGCCGCTTACCGATTCTGACCAAAAATATTTTCCAGAGATCTTCAAAGAAAGCGGTCGAGCCCTTGTGCAAAAAAACCTTCTGAAAAAAACTGCGCAGGGTTGGACTTACTCTGGGCTGGAAAGGGCAACTAAAGTTGTTAATCTTGAAAGTATTAGCGGAAAAACAGTGAATGTACTTTGCAATGGGCATATTCTTGAAACACTTCCCTTAAACAAGGCTTATGAAGAAACCCATGCAGGAGCAATCCTTCTACATCAAGGCGAAACCTACCGCTCAGAAGAACTAAATCTCCACAATTTCACTGCAACGGTTCGGAAAGAGAATACCAACTATTATACTGAAACACAAAAAAGCGTCGAAGTAGCAATCAAGAAAACATTGGAAGAAACGCAAACAAACCTCAAAACCTCTTTGGGCGAATTAATAATCACTGAAAATTGTCATTCATACGTAATTAAATCCAATGATGTAATCATCAAAAAACATACGCTTGATTTGCCCTCTTCGTCTTTCTCAACGGTTGGTATGTGGTTTATTGTTCCTGAACAGATTAGAGAAGAAGTTGAGGATAAAGGCTTGAATTTCGAGGGTGGATTGCATGCTCTTGAACATGCCATTATTGCGATGGCGCCAATGTTTGCAATGTGTGACCGTTGGGACATAGGCGGAATGTCAACAGCCGAGCATACAGACACAGGAAAACCAACAATCTTCATTTACGATGGTTTTGAGGGAGGAATCGGTATTTCAGAAAACCTTTATTCAAACATAAAACCGCTATTAGAAAAAACGTTAAAGTTGATTGAAACCTGCGAATGCAAAGAAGGCTGTCCATCCTGCATATACTCGCCTAAATGCGGAAACGGAAACGAGCCATTAGATAAAAAGGCAGCAAACATCATCTTGCAACGTTTAATTAAATAACTTAAGAACCCTTTCAAAAACGTGTTTAACTTATCACGTAGGCGTTAGTGGGTTCGAATCCCACCTCCTGCACCAAACGAACCTCAGATGATGAATACCACAGTTTAGATTAGTTAGACGGGAATTATTACTGGTCTACCCGCATAGTTTGCTACCGCAACAGGCAAGTCATATACTGCTTCGATGTTTTGAGGAGTTATTACTTCATGAGTACCAGCAACAAATATTGTTCCGTCTTTTATCATCAGGAATTTATCAGAGTACCGCAAAGCAAGATTAATGTCGTGCATAGTCATGATTGCAGTTAAATCATTTTGTTTCACAACGTTGACAAGAGCAGACATTATCCTGTGCTGGTTGCACAAGTCAAGACTACTGGTAGGCTCATCTAAGAGCAAAACTTTAGGTTCCTGCACTAAAGCACGAGCAATTTGGACCTTCTGAAGTTCACCACCGCTAATTTCATCGATGTACTTTAAAGAAAACTTGTTTAAATCAAGCTTGTCTATTATGTCTTTTACGAGTTGAAGGTCCCTTTTTGAAACATCCCATGTAATGTGGGGTTTTCGCCCCAGCAAAACAGAGTCAAAAACGGTAATCTGACAAACTTCAGCTCGTTGAGCCACATACCCGACCCGCTTAGCCACCTCAACGCGCCTCATTTTACGGATTTCCTCACCATCCACCATAATAGTGCCATTGCGCGATTTCAGAAGGCCATTAATACATTTGAGCAGGGTAGTTTTGCCTACACCGTTGGGTCCTAAAATGGTTAAAAGCTCATTTGCGCCGACTTCCATTTGAATATTATCTAGCACTACTTTTCCGTTTTTATAGGAAAATTCAAGGTCTTTGATTTCTAGCTTCATTTCTTATACCCCCTGATAAGTATGGCCAGAAACAGTGGTCCACCTAGAAAAGAGGTGATAACACCCACAGGAAGAATTAGCGGAGAAATTAAAGTTCGACCTAGAGTGTCAGAAAGCACTAATATGAGGGCACCTGCTAAAGCGGAGGCGGGAATTACGAAGCGGTGGTCAGAGCCAATCACGCGTCGAACCATGTGTGGTGCTAATAGGCCTACAAAACCGATAACGCCCATTAGAGAAACGATTAATGCAGCGACAAGGGAAGCAAGAACCATTCCTACAGTTATGTGCCGGTCAACATTTACACCTAGACTGCTTGCGGTGTCTATACCTGCATTGATAGAATTGTAGGTCCAGCGGTTATAAATGAAGTAGCCAAGCACAGGTAAAGACACTACAGTGATTAGGGTAAGATTATCCCAGGTTATTCGGCTTAAATCGCCAAATGTCCAATAAACCATAGAAGCAAGTTGCACATCATTTGCGAAATACTGCAGGGCAGTACGAGCTGCCATAAAGATTGAGCCCATAACCACACCTGATAAAACTATAGCTTCAGGTGAAACCTTAGTTAGTCTAGTTAGGACAAGTACAACACCGGTGGAGACTAAAGAGAACAGAAACGCACAGATAGTCACAGTATAGGGGTTACTTATTACTACAGCATCTCTGGAACTGCTAAACATTGCTCCGGCACCTAAGAACATAATTGCAAATGCTGCTCCGAAAGCAGCAGCTTGGCTAAGCCCAAGCGTATACGGTTCACTTAAAGGATTCTTAAGTAAACACTGCATAACTGTACCAGCAACTGCTAGCATTGCACCCGCAATTACACCCACTAATACACGGGGTAACCGAATACTCCAAGCTATGCCACTTTGGTTGGCTATTTGGCTAATCACTTCAGAAATGCTAAGATTTGATGAACCAATAGATACAGCCACCAAGAAAATAACAACTAAGGCAATAGCACAAGCAACTATGAACATAACCTTTTTTCCAATATATTTGTTGTAGTCAGGCATGTCACTACTTGCTTTTTGTGCAATCTTGCTATTCACCATTTTACTGGTCACTCCTGTCTGTGGAAGGTTTGTGTACAAAAATTATTTCAGACATCTTGTCCACGGGTTTACAGTCTATAATTTCTAAGCCAGCTACTTTTAGATGAGAAACATATTCGTCTTTACGCATGATTTTGTCAGATGAGTGAGGTTTTCTGCCAAGCTTTGTTCCTTTATAGTGGATTATGTTCCAATCCAGCGTTTGCATTGCGTCTCCTTTAGGGTTATCTTTGTGTCTGCGTACAATCAAGTCACCGTCAGGATTTAGAGCATCGACAAATTGTGGAATAAACTTGGGGTCATTACAAGTTTGGTTAAATGATGAAAAAATTGCATCATAACCTTGCCCAATGCTATCCACATTAAAGTCTCCCGAAATCACGTGAACTTTTTGCGCTTTGTAAGCATTAATATACTCACGGGTTAGAGGAGTTACAATGGGTTGGTCGAAAACAAAAGCGTCAAGCTGAGGGTTTAGGGCAGCAAAAGCAATAGAATAAAGACCATGCCCACCGCCAACATCAAGCAGACGAGTCCAACGATTGATATTCAAAGTTTTTGTTACAACATCCATAACGCTACAAACAGAACCTGCTTCAGACCATTCAGCGATTCGCAAAATGCGACCATCACTAAACATGTTTTTCTCTTTGACAATTGGACCATATTTAAGCAGAGTTGGTAATTGGCTCCAGATTTGAGCATTTATTTTCATATCTTTGAGCGTGTTTTGCATGTACCGTGAAGACGAATGGTTCAAGTAAACACGTGTTAATGAAGAGTTAACATATTTGTCATCTTTTTTACTTAGAAGCCCAATGTCAGATAGGGCATCACAAAACATTTGAGTCATTATCTCATGATAGCCGAATTGTGTGGCTATTTCTTGATATGTTTTAGGTGCAACTGTATACTCAAATATTCCATTTTCCCAAGCAGTCATTATCACATAATAACGCTGTAAGCCTTTTAGTGGCTCACCCACGGTAGAAGTAAATATTTTGGATTGGGGAGAGGGATAACTTAAGAGGTTGTTTATGTTTTTCATCTTTACTACTCCATCGTTAAGGGTATTTTTTTAAAAAAGGAAAGAGGGGAAATTTTTTTGTTCCAAAGGTTTACGCATTTTATTTACACCTAAGGAAGTAGGTTCACAGGACCAAATGCACCAAGAGTTGCTGCTACGTCATCGTATAGTGACATTCCTAATAGGAAGTTGTAGATTTCGTTGGCTTTTTCAACAGGGTCTATGTCTGCAAACTGGTCAGGGTACAAGATTGTGCCCACGTAGTATGCATCAGTTAGGGTTACATCGATTTGTGACCCATAAGAACCATAGGGCATTACTCCGTAAACACGATTGTTTTGTATTGCGACCATATTGCTGTATACATCAGGGTGGTTAGCTACGTCGTCCTTGCAGAGGACAAAACCAGCATAGTCAATGAACATAACGTCAGGATTGAGTCCAGGAATAATTTCAGCGTCTATACTTACGGTATTGGTGACACCTTGAACCATTTCATCAGTAACTACATTTTTGGCGTTTGTCAAAGTAAATGGTGCATAATATGCACTAGTTGAGATTAGTCCGTGTGTACCACGATATGAAAGTCCGCCGACATATACAGAGAGTTTTTCGGTGTCAGATATGCTAGATGTTCGGCTATCGAGGTCAGAAACTATGCCTTCGATGTAGTTGATGATTTCAGTTGCTCTATCTTCTTTATCTAGTATTTGACCCATGAGGTTTAACGCGTCATAAAATAGGTCAATTTCTTCAGGTGAGTCAATGCCAGGCGCGACAATGCCGATAACAGGTACACCTAATTGTGTTTGTAAGTTGTCAAGATTTGCGGTATCAACGTCTGCTTTGAATACAATGTCTGGGTTTTGGGCTCCAATAAGTTCAGGATCTCCACCGTGACCCGGACCGACCAATGGCAAAGTAGCGTATTCGGGGTGTGCTATTGAGTAGGGTCTCGTACTGGGGTCTGTTTCAACTTCTTCGACTGCACAGATTAAGTCGCTGGCACCAAGATAAGTGAGTAAACGTAAGGTACCGGTATTAACTGCGACAACACGGTTTATGCTAGTGGGTACAGTTACTGTACGACCAGCCATGTCGGTAATCTCTTGAGTTGTTGATACAGGTTCAGATGCTGGTGCATTATAAAGGCTGGCAAAAGAAACAGTTGCAATCAAAGCAATAGCGACTACAGCTAAAACAACATATAGTTTTTTCATCAAAATGTGCCTCCAATGCGAAGTATAGGTTGGTCATATTGGCAATTAACGTCGGTTTTATTTTTTGGATTCATAGAAGTATCTATGAATTTGGGATTCCTATGTTGTACACTCATTTTTTAACGTCCCTAATTGGTTGGATTATCCAGCCTATACCATTAGGGCTAATAAACCTTAAGTGAACATAATTTAATCCACGGTTGAACAACTAAAGACCAAAAATAGCACAACTCACATAAAAACAGCCACTCAAAGCACAAAGGAGACAATTTGAGCGATAAGACACCGCAAATAGGCCTTAATGGAAGCTGTAGCTGACGAAGAGGCAGCACGACAAAGTTAATTAATTAGTTAATCTAATCATTAGAAAGTGAAACTAATTTGACTGTAACCAACCAAGAATGCGCCAAAGAAATCCTCGAAACTGTACCGCTAATCATGAAAGACATCCGCAGCCAAATGCGCAGCCGACGAACAAATGACCTCACAGTACCCCAATTTCGCACACTAAACTTTGTAAACCGAAATGCAGGAGCATCACTCACCCAAGTCGCAGAACACATCGGAATCACTCTGCCATCCATGTCTAAACTTGCAGATGACCTTCTCCACAAAGGCTTACTCAAACGCGAAGAACACCCCACAGACCGTAGAAGAATAAAACTACAGACCACACCCCTTGGAGTAAAAATCACAGAAACCGCAAGAGAAGGAACAATGAAGTATCTATCGCAAAAACTTGAGGGTGTAAACAGTGAAGACTGCAAAGCCATCCTTGAAGCTATGGAAAAGTTACGGTCAGTTTTCAGAACAAATCAATAAACGTGACATATATAATGCCTATTTTAACCACAACAAACCTTTCGCGCAGATTCGGAGATTTTAAAGCCGTAGACAGCCTAAACATCTCAGTTGAAGAAGGTGAAATCTTTGGTTTACTGGGTCCCAACGGAGCAGGCAAAACGACCAGTATAAAAATGATAATTACACTGCTACCTCCCACATCAGGGTCAGCAACGATCGGTGGCTACGAAATAACTCGCAACGCCTCACAAGTCAGACGCCTAATCGGATACGTTCCTCAAATCCTCTCAGCAGATGGTTCTCTCACCGCCCGTGAAAACCTCACAGTATTTGCTAAACTGTACGACATACCTAGGAGCAGCCGCAACAAACTCATTGATGAATCCCTTGAATTCATGGGACTCACTGAAGCTGCAAACAAGTTGGTGAAAAACTATTCGGGAGGCATGATTCGACGTTTAGAAATTGCGCAATCAATGCTACACAGACCTAAAGTACTCTTTTTAGATGAACCCACAATCGGATTAGACCCTGTTGGACGCAAAGTGGTCTGGGACCACATAGAAAAACTTCGGAAAGATTATGGCACAACAATTTTCATTACTACTCACTATATGGAAGAAGCAGACAGTCTTTGCAGTCGCATAGGCATAATGAATCAGGGTAAACTGGCTATCATAGGAACCCCCAAAGAGCTAAAAGCCCAACTAAAAACACCTAACGCCACCCTCGAAGAAGTTTTTACATACTATACTAACGGAACATTTGACAGCAATGAAAATTTCCGTGAAACATCCCTAACCCGACGCACAGCGCGGAGGCTTTCATAAATGACAATAGAACTGCTCACTGAAAACCCTGTTGCTCGATTCTTCAAAAAAACAATCAGCATAGTGGAAATGGATGTAAAAAAACTCCGTCATGACCCTATGGAACTGCTAACCCGTGCCATTCAGCCAGCATTATGGTTGCTTGTTTTTGGTGCGGTCTTCAGCCAACTTCGTGCCATACCAACAGGAGAATTATCCTACATAGCGTTTATGGCACCAGGCATTTTAGCACAAAGTATCCTGTTCATAGCCATCTTCTACGGTATAACAATCATCTGGGAGAGGGACTTGGGCGTTATCCATAAATTCCTCGTCAGCCCTACACCCCGCACGGCTCTAGTACTGGGAAAAGCATTATCAGCTGGTGTGCGCGCACTCTCCCAAGTAGCTATAGTATATGTGCTCGTGCTGTTGGTCGGCGTAGGCATCATGTGGAACCCCATAAACCTTGCCTTAGTCTCTCTGGTTGCAGTATTATCAGCAGGATTATTCTCAGGACTATCGCTTATCATTGCTTCGCTAGTTAAAACACGTGAAAGATTCATGGGTATAGGTCAAGTACTAACTATGCCCATGTTTTTCACGAGCAACGCCATCTACCCGTTATCGATGATGCCTGAATGGCTACAAGTCATCGCAAAACTGAACCCCCTCACATACACCGTGGATGCTTTGAGGGGGCTTATGGTTGTTGGTGGAACCAGCATGTTTGGTGTAGGCTGGGACATTTTAGTCTTGTTTTTAGTAATGACGGTTTTAGTGCTAATTGGCGCTAAACTCTATCCCAGAGTAGTGTTATAAAAAACCATTCCTGACTCTTTTTTGAACAGCAGGAAAAACACTGTTCTTTTTTAAGTCAATTATAGTTAGTTCGAAGCCCAGTTCCTGCACCAAGAAATAGGTTAGGCGAAGCCTGTTTTTTCATCAAGCCAAACCATCCATTTAGGCTTGTTAAATCCGTTACGTTTGCCAACCCAGTAGCCCCAAACCGCACCAAGCATGGGCGCAACCACCAGCATAAAAACAAAATATTCACCTGTCCAAAAGAAACTGAGCAGATGTCTAGCAAACGTAGCCAGAACTATCCCCGCCACAAAGAAGGCGAAAGCAAACCCTAACCATGCCCCACCCAAGGGGTAAGCGGTTCGCATGCGTTTTTTCATCCTGTCAGAACCCAGCGGGGGCGGATTTATCATCATTTTGTACCCAAAATAGGACAGGGGCAAGCCAACAGCACAGTTAACGGATGCTTGAATAAGCCGTGTATAGTCAATGGAACCCAATAGATAGAGCACAATAAAACTTGCAAAGAGCACACTTTGCCCTATAGCCAGTAGCGACCAGAAAAATTTTTGGTTTTTGCGTTTGCTGACGGCGTTAGCTTCGGCGAAATTGTGCAGAACTGAAGAGGCAACTTTGCCTTTCTCGGTGAGGATGTATTGTCCTGCACGGTTTTTCGTGATGAGGTCGCCTAAAATTTTTAGGTGATAGTTGAGCAGACCGGTACTGCCGGTTTCGGATGCTTCTAGAAGTTCTGTGTAGCTGGCGCTGCCTTTTGTGTTTAGTATTTGGATTATGGTTTGGCGGTTTTCGTCTTTGAGTATCTTGTAGAGCGAGGATAGGTCAGAGTCCATAAAGGTAACTTGGTGGTTATTGGATTTAGGGTTTTTTGACTATATAATTAGTCAAACCCCATTTTCCGGCAAGACCTGAAAGTTTGAAAAATTTCAGGAAGGTTCTATTAATAAGAAGCTGCAAATCAATAGCGATAGCTCATGACGATAAAGAAAGTCTGCATTTTCGGCAGCTACAAAGACTTAAGCCAAAAAACAAAAGAAGAAACAGTTCGGTTAGGCAAAATGCTCGCTGAGAGGGGCGTCACCGTGATTTCTGGCGGGTTTGGTGGTGCAATGGAAGATATTTCTCGTGGAGCCAAATCAGCAGGCGGCAAAACCATTGGTGTCACCTGTTATCCGTGGGGAAAAGATGGACGCAGCGCTAATGAGTTTGTTGATGAGGAAGTTATTGCAGCCAGCTTTTCGGAACGCATCAATATTATGCTTAAAGAGGCGGATGCTTTTGTGGTGTTTCCTGGTGGAACTGGAACTTTGCTGGAGTTGTCAGCTGCACTTGAAAGCGTCAATAAGGGGTTGATGGAGCCTAAAGCGATAATTATTATGGGTGATTTCTGGTCGCCAGTTATTTCTTGTTTAAAAAATGAGCCAGTGTTTAATAAAAAAATGAAACAAGCAGGAATGTCGTGTTGTGCTGAACTGGTAACTTTTGTTAGCACTGCCGAGGAATGTGTTGAGAAACTCAAATGAGTAAACGGCTTTGTTTGGGTTTATGCTAATAAGAATTTGAATACGCCCACAGCAACACCAAGATAGGCTGTTGCCACCAAACACGTCGCCACCATCAGTGATGGGTAGAGTCTGCTGGGTTTCATGCCGACCAGCCTGCCAACTATTGCGAGTTGCATAGGTGAGAGAAAGCAGACGCCCATGACTATGCCGACGCAGCCGTATTTGTCGATGAGTTTTCTTCCTCTTGCGAGTCTTCGTTCAATCCAGTCTTTGAGTCCCCTTTTCCAGTTCAGTACGCGGTCCACTACTGAGACGGCTATCACTATGGTTATGAGGTTAATCAGTATGGCTGCTGAGAAAACCATGATTGGTTCATATCCAATTCCGACACCGTATAAAATGCCCATACCGCTTTCAAAGATTAAAGATAACAGTATGAAGAAGAGTAACTCGTACACTTATACATCCGTCAGCTTAGGGATTGCTTTTGAGACAATATTAATTTTTTGGGACAGAGAAGACATTTCGGTTTAAAGCATACAGAGCAAAAAGGATAGATGCTTCAGTAAGGCTTTTTCTTTAGGATATGCTGAGTTCTGATTGTATATGCTGAATAAACAATATAACGTAACAGAACCATAATGGAATTTGAGGTTGCTTTGATGCCCAAGAAAGCCGTGGTAAAGGTTGTTTTAAGTAGGGAACAGGTTGTTTTTTTGGAGAAAACCTCTAAAATGTTTGGGCTTAGTCAAAGTGAAGTTTTAAGGATGGCATTGATGGATTACATGAAAGACATTGGGCTACTCCAAGCACATTAACAGGGTCATTGTTATCTGTTAGGCAGTGTAACAGTCAAGCGCTAATTAAAGTAAAGTATATTAGGTTAGGTGAGTTGGTTTTAACTGTTTTTGGTGAAATTTTATGGAAAAAGTAAAACGGTTTACTCTCCCAAAACTCCCCTATGACTATAAAGCGCTTGAACCCTACATTTCAGAAGAACAATTAACACTGCACCACGACAAGCACCATCAAGGCTACGTGAACGGCGCTAACAAAATTTTTGAAAAACTCGAAAAAGCCCAACAAGAAAACACAGACTTAGACTTAAAATCAACCCTAAAAGAACTCTCCTTCCACATCGGCGGACATCTTCTGCACACAACCTTCTGGGAAAACATGGCACCCGCAGGCAAAGGTGGTGGAGGAGCACCTAATGGGGCGGTAGCAGACCTAATTAACACGGGTTTTGGAAGTTTTGAACGTTTCAAAAAAGAGTTCGCCTCTGTAGCTAACAGTGTAGAAGGTTCAGGTTGGGCGGCGTTGGCGGTTCATCCATGCATCGAAAAACCGCTCATTATGCAAATAGAAAAGCACAACGTGAACATGTACCCGAATTTCCAGATATTGATGGTTGTGGATGTTTGGGAGCATGCGTACTATCTTGACTACAAAAATGCGCGCCCCAAATTCATTGATGCCTTCTGGAACATCGTGAACTGGGAAAAAGTCAACAAAAACCTTAGCATCGTACAATAAACACAATTGGGCTTAATGCCCACTCTTTATTTTCTTTAAAAAATCTGTTGTCTCTGTGGTTATGCCTTTTTGTAGGTAAATTGAGATAGCAGAGATTTTTTTTGCGGGGTCATTTCGCATGTTAATTGAGTAGATGTGAATCAGTTTAACGCCGACTGGGTCTTTGGAGATTTGCCCTGAAGTCAGTTTAGTGGCAAGCAAAACCGCGTCCGTGATTGAGCCGCCAGCAGCGATGATTTTTATTTCATCAAACTTTGCCAGAGCAATCAAACTGCGTGTCAAAAGTTTTTCAACAGGAACATCTCGGCTAACACTGATGGTGCGTTCGCCAATGTTGTCTAAAGCTTGTTCTTCTTCTGCGACTAATTGCTCATAATCCACAGATTGCTCCTGGGTTAAGTGTGCAAAAACTGCGGCTGTTCTTCCCACATCTGGATATTCGAGACGTTCGATACCGATTTGGTTGATGTAGATTTTGGCGATTTCACAACTAAAATTTAGTGCTGAGCACACCAAAAAGATTGCATCGCCTATGCCGATGACGTCAAGCTCGCCTGTGCCGAGTATGCCACTGATGATTTTTTCGGTTACGTCACTTACTTTTAGGGTAGCATCTTGGGGTGGAATGATTACTACTTTGCTGTTTGATGCTTCACTCATAGCCAACGCACGGCATTGATATGGCGCGTCAGCGAATATAACAGTTGCTTAACCGCTTAAGGGCACTTTTGACCACGAAATCAGCCATTACAGACCGCACCTTTTAGGACTTTAGACCCCTCTATAGATTCTGCAATGAGTTTCTAATAGCATCCAAATAGAAATGTGGACCTCTATCTATGTTTTCTGCATACTTTGGCTATTAGGCTCCAAATAGGAATGGTATGCTTTATTTTATTGGGGTTTTGTTGGGTGTATGTTTGAAATGGTACACTGTTATTGCCGCAACTGTAACGATTGCTGTTGCCACAACTGACCCAACAATCAAGACTGTAGTGCCCACTGGACTTGGCTCGTGTGAATTGTCGCTAGGTGAGACAGATGGAACTGTACCATAACCCAAAGGAGTATACACATCAATAGCTTGCGTATATTCAAACCAGCCAACCGCACCACCTATACAATAAATTTTGTCGTTTAATATTGCGTTAGCAAAAGCAAACCGTGCCGTAGGCATACTTGCCGCCAAAGCCCACGTATCAGACGCAACATCATAAACAAAAGTCGCATTCACCACACTTTCAACAAACCCTACATACCCACCTAAAACATAAATTCTCTCAGGAGCACACTGCCCCGAAGTAGCTACGACACCTGCACCGCTATAAAACTCAGGCATCTGCGCACCACTGCTCCACCCACCCGTTTTTGTATCATAAATAAGGGTACCTATGTTGGATATAACGTATATTTTCTCGTTGACGCTGACAGGTTTTTGCTTCATGTCATTGTTGTTTATTGTGGTTATTTTTCTCCAAGTATCTGTTGCCGGGTTATACTGTTGAATGTCTTTATTGAGTACCACATAGATTTTATCACCTATAATACAGGCATCTGCAAAGTTACTTGTGTACGGAAAAGGCTTTTTTGTTTCCCAAGTGTCTGTTTGTGTGTCATAGACCTCATTAACATTTGTCGCATCAGTTAATCCCTCTCCGCCTATCAGATAGATTTTGTTGTCTACTGCTGCAATAGCAAAACTTGTCCTAGGCGTAGGCATAGCCGTTTTGTTTGTCAACGTATCAGTTTCTGGGTCATACATGTAAGTGGAAAACATGTGGAAAATAAATATTTGACCACCCACAGCAACAGCCTCCAAACCACCTACCTGTTGGACTGTGGCTGTTTTGGTTCCCCATGTGTCTCCTGTTTGCTGCTCAGCATTAGCTATCAAGGCAGGGCTTAATGTTGCTAAAAGAGCAAAACAAAGCAACAGGGTGGCAAGTTTCATGATTTTTTTCACCACACCCAAATGAAACCCACTTCACTTATTAGCCTATTGCAAAACACGTGCAAACGCGGCAATGTCAACATTAATCTTCTGCGATTTTTCCTCTTTACTGGTTTTTCATGTTTTCTGGGGGATGTTGGAAAACTATATAATCCATTTCAACGTACAAACCAACACTAAGAGACAAAAGCGGGGAAAATAGTGAAAGTTACTCTCATTAATCCTCCTTACCCAAAAGACGCCCATGCCCACCCAGCATTCATACCCTTAGGGCTGGCATATCTTGGCGCCATGGCGGAACGTGAAGGACACGAAGTAAACGTTATCGACTGCCAAGCCGAGCACTTAACACCAGAATCTTTCAGACCACGAATCTCCGAAGTTAAAGCAGACGTAGTCGGCATAACATCCACCACGCTCCTATACAATCCCGCCAAAGAAATAATCACCATAGCAAAGCAGGTTCATCCAAACGCAGTAACTATGATGGGTGGTTCCCACGTGAGTTTCTGGGATGAAAACGCCCTCAACGAATGCCCAAGCCTTGACGTAATCGTACGTAAAGAAGGCGAATTAACCTTTGTTGAGTTACTCTCAAAAATCAAAAACCAAGCAAGCTTCGAAGATGTGCTAGGCATCACTTTCCGAAACAAAGACGGAAAAATCATCCGCAACGAAGACCGACCATACCTTCACGACCTTGACTCCTTACCCACCCCCGCATACCATCTACTTCCACTAGACGCTTTTCACCGAATGGGCAAAACCATTTTCCCGTTGGTTACCAGCCGCGGCTGCGTTCAATGGTGTGATTTTTGCAGTACCGTGCGTATGTTCGGTAGAGGTTATCGTGTCCGCAATCCCAAAAAAGTTGTAGATGAAATGGAGTTTCTCCACAACAAATACGGACAAAGCCAATTCACTTTCTATGATGACGCTTTCACAGTGAACCGAGCCCACACATTGGCACTGTGCCAAGACCTTAAAAACCGCAAACTAAATCTGGAGTGGGACTGCGAGACCCGCGTGGACGCTGTTGATCAAGAGTTGCTTCAGACTATGGCAGATAACGGATGCTTAACCGTCTGGTTTGGTGTCGAGTCGGGTTCAGAGAAAATCCTTGGCGAAATGCACAAGAAAATCAACCGCGACCAAATCCGCCAAGCCTTCAAAATGTCGCAGAAAACAGGTATGATGACTGTTGCCAGCGCCGTCCTTGGGTTCCCCGGAGAAACTGAGGAAACCGCCTGGGAAACAATCAACTTCATTAACTCACTAAACCCTGATGACATCGGCTTTTACATTGCTACACCCTACCCGGGCACGCCAATGTATGACACAGTCGTCAAAAACGGGTGGTTACGTATCACTGACTTTAACAAGTATGACACTGCACACCCAACGTTTGAGACGCCATGGTTGAGTATGCAAAAACTTCATGACATCCGATACAAGGGTTTCCAGAAATTCTACCTACGCCCGAGTTACATGTTACGTATGATACGGCGTGGTGGAACGTATGGTCGCTCAGGGTTGAAAACCTCGGCAGCGTATGCTTTGCGTGCAATGCACATAAGACTCTCCTAATTTTTCCTTTTTTAATGGAAAAAGCGGATTTAAGAAAGTAATATATTTAATCCAACAGCTAATTCTTCACGTCAAGGCGCATTCAATGAATATCACTTTGGTTAACCCTCCTTACCCGATAGGCGTACATTCGCACCCTCCGTTTATCCCGTTGGGCATCGCGTATCTTGGGGCGGTTGCTGAGAAAGCAGGTTACAAAGTCACCGTTATCGACTGCCAAGCCGACCACCTCAACTATGAAGGCTTCCGCGAGCGCATCGCAAAGACGCCCTCAGATTTTATCGGCGTAACCGCAACAACGCTACTCTACAAGTCCGCCATGAAACTTATCACCATAGCCAAAGAGGTCCAGCCAGAAGCAGTCACTGTTTTAGGTGGTTCTCACGGGTCGTTTTGGGATGAAAATGCCCTAAGAGAGTACCCCGCCCTTGATGTTGTAGTTAGACAAGAAGGCGAAGTAACCTTCATTGAATTGCTACAAAAACTTGAAGCCCGATCAAGCTTCAAAAATGTACTGGGAATAACCTACCGAGATGGAGAAAAAATCATCCGCAACGCCGAACGCCCCTTCATAGAAGACTTAGATTCACTGCCCTTCCCAGCGCATCACCTGTTGCCGCTTGAAAACTTGAAGCACAATGGGCAAATCCTGTTCCCGCTGGTTTCAAGCCGCGGTTGTGTATTCTGGTGTGATTTTTGCAGTACCGTGCGTATGTTCGGTAGAGGTTATCGTATGCGTAGCGCCAAAAATGTGGTGGATGAGATGCAGTTTGTCCACGACAAATACGGCGTAGACCAAGTCACTTTTTATGATGACGCTTTTAGTGTTGACCGAGACCGTGTACTGCAGATTTGCAAGGAACTGCATGACCGAAAACTTGACATGAAATGGGACTGCGGAACCCGCGTGGACATGGTAGACCGAGAACTCATGACAACCATGAAAAATGCTGGATGCATAGCTGTTTGGCTTGGTGTTGAGTCGGGTTCGGAGTTGATTTTGGGTAAGATGAACAAGAGCATAAAGCTTGACCAGACCCGCAGAGCCTACAAGATTGCCAACGAGGTTGGGTTAATGCGTATCGCCAACGTTGTACTTGGTTTTCCCGGGGAAACTGAGCAAACCGCCAAAGAAACCATCAACTTCGTCAAGGAACTTAACCCTGACGATGTGGGCTTTTACGTGGCTACCCCCTACCCTGGAACCCCAATGTATGACCAAGTTATCAAAAACGGGTGGCTGCGGGTCACAGATTTTGACAAGTATGATACTTCTATTCCAACCTTTGAAACACCATGGCTTAGCATGGAGCAACTGGTTAAACTGCGCTATAAAGCCTACCAAGACTTCTACTTGCGCCCTGGCTATGTGCTTAGTATGATGCGTAAGGGAAGTTTTTATGGGATTTCAGCTGTGAAAACTTCGACTGCTTATTTACTGTGTGCTTTGCACATTAGGCTCTCTTAAAATCTTGATTTTTCTTATGTAAGCGATTGCTGCAAGAGCCAACGTTAACGCGCTAAGGGTCACTGTTACGGTGTTAACGTAAATGCCCAGTGGAGATAATCCCAGAAATAGGCCTGCGATTCCAGCTAATCCAAAACTTAGCGCAACTGACAGGACAAGTTCTTCAATTAAATCTAGCCTGTCTCCTTTAACAAACAGTATATTAACTAAACAGTAACCCGGCAGGAAAGCCACAAAAATAAAACTGAGAACATAACGAATTGCATAAAGCGTGGAGTCACCTGAAATGAGGTAAACTCCAGCTAAGGTGATAAGGGTAAACGCGATGATTGTTATGAGCCATCTGATTGGTTTCAATTTTTTCTCTTCAAAAAATTAAACAAAAAATAAAAAGAGAATTAGAGGAATTGTTTGTAGATTGGGTGTGATTCTTCTAATGGTCTTGTACCAAGGTCTGCTGCTGCGGATGCAATGTATGTGTCAACAACTGCGACTGCTGGGAAAATCCATTCAGCTTGTTCAGCTGGGCCAATCATTAACCAGTTGCAACCCATTGTTTGCATGATTGCGTTTGTTGCGGTTCTGCATCCTGCACGGAATTCTTTTGCAATATTTGCTTTTACCCATCCCATGGTTGTGACAACGTTGCCACTGCCAAGGCCTACTGGGTGACCATACTTTTCTTTCATGATTGGTATGACACGTACAGAAGTTCCCATGTCTGGTGCATAAGCAGGAATTGCAGTGTCGATGAGTGGTTTGGTGATGCCACCTTGATCTGCCAATGCTAGTGCTTCCTCGATAACCTTCATTTTACCCTCTAAGGAGGTGTCTTTGGGGTCATCTGCTAGCACTATGGACATTTTAACGCCGCTTTCCTTTAGGTTTGCAAGTTCAGCATCAGTTACGCCTTTATAGACTGAGTTGTACAGACACCTGTCTGCTAAACCCATCTTTTTTGCCAAGTTTGCAGCCAGCATACGAGTCTTTGGACTCATAGCATCGAGCATCAATGGTGCGTCGCTGTGTGCAGCAACGAAGTCAATGTATTTCTCAAAAGCTGTCTCAGTTGTGCCGACAATGTCATAAGCAAACTGGACACCTGTGATGTCGCTTTGTGTTTCTACTGTGTTGATAATTTGCTCTGCAATTTTGGCGTCAAAAATGCCTTTGTTTGCATCTTGAACCATCTTTTGACCTAGCCAAAAGATTGAGCCAATAAGGAAAGTGGGCAGTTCTCCTGGTTGACCGCCGACTTTGAATTTTCCTATTTCGTAGATTTTTTGTTCGGTATTGAATCTTTGCATTTTACATCAACTGATGTTTTTATTGAGAGCCAGCCATCGCTTTCTTTGCTAACTCTACGGCTTCTTCCTTGTTTTTGCCGAAGAGTGCACCCATTGCATCAGCGTCTTCTTTCTTGACTGCTGCGCCGCCCATGATGATGCCAACTTTGCCTTTAAGGCCTGATGACTTCAGTAGTTCGTCTAGCTTTGAAAGGTTGTTCTTTGCAGGGACAGTGTTTACTGAGAGTGCAATAACATTTGCGTTGCTTTCTTTGACTTTGTCAACGAAAACTTGTGGTGCAACGCTTTTGCCAACGTCGACTGTTTTGAATCCTGCACGTTTGAGTGTTCTGCGGACTGCTTCTTTTGCTGTATCATGCATGTCTGGTTCGATATTGCCTATAACGACAACGCCTAATGGATTCGCTGGTTCTGGAGGCTCTTTTTCCATCATAGATTTTAGCCACGACATATTAAACACCTTTTTCTCCGTTTTTAACTCTGGGCTTTTTATACTCGAATTTCATATTTAAACTTACTCTAACGCACAAGCATTAACTTTACAATAAAAACCCACAATTTAGGAAGGATGATATGGCTAAGATTTCAAACAAACTGCTGTTGCTTTTGTTCATTTTTGCTTTCTCCTTCATCTACCGCGTCATGTTAATGCTTTGGTCAGGTTTTCCCTCAGGCGCAGACATCGGTTTACACAACAGCATAATATACTCAATCATAAATCAGGGCAACACGGATTTTCTTTGGAACTTCTACCAAATCGGCGGTGGTTTATCCTTAACTTTTCCAGGCTACCACATCTACACCGCTATGATTATGATGCTGACAGGAATGCCGGATTACCTAGCACACACTATGGGGGTAGCTTTGCTTTCATCAACAACTGTTTTAGCCTCATACATGTTAACAAAAGCGCTTTGGAATGAACAAGTCGGATTTATTGTGGCTTTCTTTGTTGCCGTCTCCCGTTTTGATATTGAATCACTTCTCTGGGCAGGCTACCCAAACATTGCAGCCCTACTTCTAATTCCATTGCTGTTCGCGTTGCTTTTGCAGCAAGAACGCTTCTCCAAAAAAACTTTCCTAGCCGCAACCTCTATTTTGGCAGGCTCATTGTTTTTAACACACTCCTTAAGCGTGGTAATCTTTGTTGCAACAATGATGGGAACCATATTTTTAGGGCTGATTTTTTCCAAAAAAATCAATTTTCCACGGCGAAAACTACTAAACTGGTTTTTGCCCATGGTTTTTGGTGCTGTTCTGGTTTTGCCTTTTCTGGTGCAAATTGTGCCTGCTTACTTGAGCGATTATGGCGGCGGTGCAGGTGGTTCTGAAGCAATAAAATTAGCCTTATTATCTCAAAAAATAATTCCTCTATACATTGTGCTTCCTCTTTTCTTATGCATTCCTGCAGTTTGGATTTTTTCAAAGCAGTATCATGGACGCTTCAAAAACTTCTCTGCGCTATGGATGTTTGTTTGGATTTTTATTCCAACCGCTGCAACACAATGCTACCTGTTACACCTCTACATAGATTATAACAGGTTTTTGTACTTCACGATTTTGCCAGTAATAATGGTAACTGCACTTTTAATTGACCACTTATCAACCTTTATAGCCTCAGCAATCTCAAAATCAGTAGCCCAACAAAAAACCGCATATAAATTCCAAACCGAATACGGAAAACTCGCAGCACACATAATCCCGCGGATAACTAAGAAAAATGTTTACGCGATGAGTTTGTTGGCGATGTTGCTTTTCGCTTTTCTTGCAAGTCCATTATTTGTAACACCTGCAACAGGTGCGGGGGTTTCCATGTTTTATCAGACCGTAACTGATGCCAATTATGAGGGTATACAGTGGATTAGGGATAATACGCCTGTGGGGTCTGTGATTGTTGCTGACGCTAATTATGGCTGGTGGCTTTCAGGCTTTGCTCAAAGACCTACGCTTAGTGCTGTTCCGCCTGAATATTTGACGCTTACCCGTGAGTTTAAGCCTGCAGAAACCGCCCGTTATCTGCTTGATTCCGACTACGTGGTAGATAATGGTTTAATTCAGATACGCGAGGACGGCGGCTACATGGGCAGACATAACCCAATGATTTCATCAAAAATCGAAGGTGACTACTACCCATACGCATTTTATAATTTTAACAGCCAAAACACTTGGATTTACTTCTACAACGGCACAGGCGATGACCTAAACAGTTTACTTGATATTCCAGTGAAAAACATGCAAGTCATAAATGGCTCTGATTCCGTAACGATTTCTGTTGAGCGAGAAAACCAGTTTTTCAACTTCACACAACAAACAACCGTGTACCAAGGCTGCAGGTTTGTGAACCTAACTGTGGCTTTTAGCTCAACTGTTGCGGGTGTTTATCTCACTGATATTGACTTCCAAATTGAATCAAAAGACTACTGCTACCGATACCCTGAAGACCAACCCATAAACGGGTCACTATCCTTCCTGGACCCAGGCACCCGCGTCATCGGGCAAATCATCTTCACAGAAGGGCAACCTACTGACAAGAACCCTCAAAGCTCCAACCCCTACGTTTTAGACTACAGCTTCAACCGTGCAGTCAGCGGGAAAGTGGAAATGTTTGCAACCGCATACCAACTCAGCAACGAAGAAACCCCATACATGGAACAAATCCTAAATGATAACCTGAGCACTTACACTCAGAAAGTTTCTGATTTACCCATAGAGGTTTTTGATTACCAGCAAGCAATAGATGAAAACAACATTTCATACATTGCAATTCGTGACCTTGGTGTTTTGCCAAAATTCTTCAAGGACCCCCTGTTTTCTCAGGTATTTATTAATAAAGCAGTTGCAATATTCTCAACAAATAGAGGTTAAGGGGAACTAAAAATCCTTAAAGTAACAATTCACGGTAGAGAAATCTCTCTGGAAACCATATTCATACTGGTTTTCTCCACTCTAACCTCTGTTTTCCTCTACGCCCTCATCTCAGCCAACAACGGCTTAGTTCTCGGCAACGACCCAGCAGTTCATCTCTCACGGGCAGAAATGTTTCTTGCCATGGGCCATATTCCCGTAGGTGAAGTTTTTTGGTATCCGCCTCTCTACCACGTTTGGCTCTCAACTTTCATATCCTTCACAGGCGCCGCAAGCATTGAACAGGCAATCTTTATGCTTAAATGCGTAACCGTTCTGGTTGATTGGCTTTTAATTTTTTCAGTTTACCTGCTCGCTGGAAGATTTTTTGGCAAAAAAAGCGGGGTTTTTGCTGCCGCGTTTATGATGATTATTCTGCCGTTTTATGACCTTAACTTTTGGGGTGCCTACACAAGCATTGCCAGCATTGCCCTTCTGGTTATGTTAATGTTTTATTTGTCATCTAACAAAAAAGACCCTGCGGCAACCTTGCTGATTTTCATGTTAACATTCTCTATGGTACTTACTCATCAGTTAACCACGTTTCTTGCTGTTCTCATTTTGGGACCTGTGGTTTTGGCTTCGTTTTTCCGTTCAAGAGGACGCTTCTCAAAAGTTTATCTTGCAGTCATTTTAGGCGGCGCTTTAGCATTCTTATTGTACTACTCACCAACAATTCTGCCTCATCTGGGTGACATTATCACTTATCACCTTGCAACAGAAGTCCGCTCAATGACCTACCAAATTCCCCTAGTGAGCCCCCAATCAATATACCTAAGCTACGGGTTCCTGATTGTTCTTGCAGCCTTGGGCATGGTTGCTGCCTTCTACAAAGCCCGAAAAATCAAGAACCTAACCGTTTTTGCACTTATAGCCCTAGGCTTTTTTGTGCCATTTTTGCTGTCCCAAACCTACCTTATCGGCTTATTTTTGCCGTTCGAACGTTTCCTCAACTATATCGTTCCATTCACAGCAATCTTTGCAGGCATAGCCTGCGCTTTCATATTTGAATGGTACTTCTCAACCTACCAAAAACATCCCAACCGCAAACGCCTAATACAGACACTCACTGTTATCTTAATAGTCTTAGTGGCAGCTGTTGCAGTGACACGATTTGAAACTGTGGGCGTTCGCATCCATGACGGTATCTACTACTACTCATTAACCGACAACACTGCCTACGATGCCGCAGTCTGGCTACGCGAACACTACCCCGGCACATCCACAGTTGTTGTCTCCGAAAAACCAGGTGAATGGTTCGGGTTATACTCAGGTAAGATGATTATTGCTGCTCAAGACCCTATTGTTCAACGAAATCTGGCGGCGGAGTGTGTGCTGGATTTGGCTGACGAGGTTGAGACGCCTATAACTTTGCTTAGGGTTTATGATGCTAGAGGCAGTATTTCTGATGAATTGCAAATTAATGTTGATGGTGTCTGGCAGAGAATGTTTGTCTTTGACAAAACTGGTACCTCAATTTACTTTAACCAAAACGGGCAATCATACCACTATTCCCTTTCCGAATTAACCCGCCAATTCACTTTAGATACCCAAAATAACACTGCTCAAATAAACACCACATACTCCAACCAACAAATAGCCATAACCCAGAAAATCCAAGTTTCAAACGACAAGTACCCAATTAACTACGACTGGTCAATAACGCCGCTACAAGACCAAATAACCAATGTAACTTTCCGCATGACCCTTTCCTTGTCCTTCGATGGCACAAAAGCCTATGTTCCAGGTGTCTTAAACTGGGAAAGCCCCTGGAAATACGCGCAGAACACAACAAAAGTAGCCTGGACCGTTGTTAATTTTACAAGTGCAGATGTCAGCGATAACTTCTTTGGAGTTTTTGACGAGAAAAATCAGGCTGCCTTTGCCCTAAAACTTGGGCAGCTTCCAAGCTGGGGAAACATTGGTGCCGTGGCAACTGGATGGGTGGATAATCTTCGTCTGGAGTTCCCTGTTGCGGATATTGCTTTGGGGCAAAATCAATCTTTAACTTATCAGATTGAAACTTTCACCAAAACCAGCTACCCTGACATGCCACCGTTAGACCAGATGAAAACAGTATTTGATGTGCAAGCCAGCTACACCATTTATTCACGAAGCTTTATGGACTACATTAAAGACCAAAATATCGGCTTTATAGTCTACGATAAACCCAGCTTTTACCCGCAACTAACAGAGTCAAACATTCTAAATGTGGTCTACGAAAACAACAATTACGTAATCTGCAAAATCAAAACCTTGCCCTAACGCCCATTTGCTTAGCCCTTCTTAGAAAAAAGAGCATCAATGAACGGTGCCGAAGACTGGTGGGTCTGCATGCTAATTTGGCTCTTTTTCCACCTGCCCGATTTGTTGTAGGCTGTCTGGATTGCTTGAAGAAAGATTTTCCCATCTTCTGTGAGCTGGTATTTGCCGTGTTCAGGCTTCTTGATGAGTTCCTGCTCAATCAGAATTGCCAGATGGTTTGATAATGCGGTTTTTTTGAGTTGAGTTTCGTGTTTTAAGGCATCAAAAGATTTTGGTCCGGTTTGCAGGGTTATTAGGATTTGAAGTCTTTTCTCATTGCCTATTGCTTTTGCTATGTTTAGGATGTCAACAAAAGATTGTCCCGTAGGGTCAGTTGATGTTTTTTCGGTCATTGTTGTTTCTCCTTTACGGGTATGTACCAGTCAATTTCGGATTCACTGTCATCTACACTTTTGAATCTGCGGTAGTCATAGGCTTCAATAACGTAGGGGTATGCTTGAATATAGCCGTGTTTGGGCATCCACTCATTAAAAATTGTGGCGCCTTCATCTTTGTTGGACATTTTGGTGGTGAACTGCAGGTAGTGTGTTTCGGGAAGTATTTTTATGACCGTTTCTAAGGGGACTTCTTTGATTTCGTTGATTTCCATGCCTACAAATACGTAGTAGTTTTGGGTGGTTTTGTATTCTTCGGGTTCGATGTGGACTTCGTAGCCTATGGGGGTTGGGCATATTTTTGAGAGAAGCGTTTGGTATTTTGTGGATAGAGTCATGAATTGTTGCCAGAGTTTGCCGATTTCGTTTTGGGTGCTCCATTCTTTGGCTGTGTGAAAGGGGTTGCCGTAGTAGGTGCATCCTATTAGTTGTAGCTTTTTTTTGGGTGTGATTGTAGGCTCCATAGTTATTCACTTTTTTTAGGAACATAGTTCTATGTTTCTAGGAATATTTAAATCTGCCCCAACAACAAATAAACACGTGAACAACCATGACAAAACCCAACCAACAATTCACCCTCACACCAATCGGCAAGGTAACCACAGCCGAAGATGGCTTTAACATAGAAATCTATGAACCCTGCCACCCCGCCCTAAAACAACTAAACCAATTCAGCCACGTCATCGTCATCTGGTGGGCAAACCAACACGACAACAAAGAAAGCCGCAACATCACCCAAACAACCCCACCATACGCAAACAAATTAACCGGTGTTTTTGCATGCAGAGCTGAATACCGCCCCAACCCCATTGCCATAACAACATGCGCCATCCTAGACGTAGACGAACAAAAAGGCATCGTCAAAGTTCCCTGGATAGATGCATACGACGGTACCCCAGTCTTGGACTTGAAAGCGTACTTCCCCGTATCTGACCGCGTAAAAGACCCCCACATCCCAAAATGGCTCGCCAACTGGCCCCAATGGATACCCGATAGCGATTTTGACCCAGAAGCACTCACAGAGGAATCAGCACAAGAGAGCGGTAAATTGCCCACTTCGGGACGTATTGGCAGGTTAGCCGAAACTATAGCTGAGCAAACAAGCATCCAGACTGCCCAAGAGGTTTTTGAGGCATGGAACCAGCAGAAAATAGGCAAATCAAAAGACCCCGAAAAAATCCAAAACCTGATGGTCGCGCTTGAACAGAAAGTAGGCAAAGAAAAAGCAATAGAAATTATGCATGAATGCGGCAGGAAATGTTATGATTCAATTGCGTATCTGCAAAAATCCGCCGAGGAACTAAAAAACAAACACCCAGCATCTCTGCAAGAGCATGTGAAAAACCTAAACAAAAAGTTCGCAAGCACCTCAAAAATTGAATTAACCAGCGATAATACCCTAATTTATCAACAACTCAAATGCTACTGCATGGTAAAAAACCCTGAAAAACCCCTTGACAACAAAAACTACTGCCAATGCGGAGTAGGATGCAGACAGAAATTTTTTGAAGCAATCTTTGAAAAACCTGTCAAGGTTGAACTTTTAGAGTCAATTGCAACTGGCGGTGAAAGCTGCAAGTTTTTAATTAAACCCTAAATCACTATTTCTTTTTTAGTATCCTAAAAATAAAATAAAGAAAAGAGGTTATGCCGCTGGCTTATGGGTTTGCCTGCATCTTCTCAAGATACTTGGGGTCCTCACGGAGGACTTTGGGGATGTAATTGCAGGCTGGGTCTGACTCAAACAAGTCACCTGTGTAGTATTCAGCGCGTGTTCTGCATCCACCGCAGATTTCGCGGTACTCACAAACGCCACATTTGCCTTTGATGTTGCTTTTGTCGCGTAGTTTCATGTGTAGTGGGCTTTGCTGGAGGTCTTCCCATGCTTGGCTTAAGTGTTTATTTTTTACGTTGCCAATGCGGTAACCTTCGTGGAATCCACAGCTTCGGTAGTCACCGTTCTCGGTGATGCCGATGTAGTTGCCGCCGATAGTGCATCTACCAAGGTAGCCTTCATTGTACCAGTCCCAGAAGTCAACTGGGTTTTTCTGGCGGACAATGCGTGCGTAGAAAGGTGAGTAAACGTTGACTTTGACTTTGCCGTAAAGTTTACGTTGAATATCATAAATTTCGTTGAATGCTGTTTCGTACTGGTCAGGCGTAGGCGCTAAGTCTGGCATGTTGCTGCCTGCTCTGCCAACTGGGACAAGGTTGTGGTAAACCATCATTCGAGCGTTGTATTTTTCTGCGAGGTATGCAGGGTGCGCCATGTGTTCAATGTTGTATTTTGTCATGGTTGTGACAATACAGTCCAGTAATCCTACCTTGCCAAGCTTATCCATAGCGCTTACAGCTTTAGCATAACTGCCTTTACGTCGGATAATTTCGTTTGATTCCTCATTGCCATCAATGCTGACGGCTGTGTGGACTTCATACTTTTGAAGATTTTCATATCTCTTTTCATCCCACGCAAAACCGCTTGTTATGAGGCTAACTTCCATGCCGTGTTCTTCCCGAGCATATTTGATGATTTCAAAAATGTCTGGGCGGACCAGTGGTTCTCCTCCACTGATTCCAAACCAATGTGAGCCAAAATTGTGGATTTCATCAACCATCTTTTTTGCTTCTTCAGTACTTAATTCCTGATCCTTGGCGTACTCTTTAGTATAACTGCAATACATGCAGTTTCCAACACAATTTCTTGTGCAGCGCCAAACCACCATGAATAATGGTGCTCTTTTCCCGCTCATATATCTCAACAGACAGTGAATAGACAAGCTTAGTGATATAAGATTTACGATAAAAAATCCTATATTTGATTTTAAGTCAAAAGAAGTGACTATTAGAAGTTTTAATGCTTGAAAGCTTGCTTTTTAGCTTGGGGCACCTCTAATTATGTTTTGTTTTAACTTACGGACTATTGCGTAGCTTCATTTTAGAAAGTCTTATTAACTTATCAATGCCAATTTGCTTAGCATTCAATCAAGGAGAAATTGAAATCATGTCTCAAACAAAAGAATACTCAATTATGACTAAAGATAGACTAATGACCTACACTTTCATTGCACTATTAGCAGTAACAATCGTATCAGCAATTATCTGGTGGCCAGTTACGCCACAAAGTCCTATGTTCGAAACAGTCGCTCCAATAAACTTAGGACTTACCCTCATTTTATGCGCATTAATCTCTGTTGGTGTCGCTGTAGGAATTGACGTTCTCTTTGCTAAACTTGTATCAGACAGCCAATTGAACATCATGTCTGCTGCAGTTTTCGGTTTAATAGTCACTGACTCTTACACTTTAGGCTTACCTTTAATGGCAACCGAAGCAGGACTTCCAGTTGATGCACCAGGAGCACTAATTTATGTTGCATTAATCAGCATGGTCGGCATGGTTCTCTTCAAAAAAGTCGCAAACATGGCTGGGCGAAAATACGTTAACCCCGCTGCAGCTGCTAAATTCCTTGTTTTCCTGCCCGGAGCTGGCTCAGTTCTCATCGCTGCAAACCACCTCAACATTGGCATGGAACTGCCTCGTCTCGCTGGTAAAATAACCGCTTTCGGAAGCTATGATTCATTTGCTACATTTATGAGTGCATGCTTTGGAAATCCAAATCTAACAACTCAACCAGACCTCGCCTACCTCATGATTGTTGAAAAATTCCACGGTTGGGCTGGTGGTGCCTGCAGTATCGCTGTTATAATTGCTGGTCTTGCGCTATTCGTAGTTGCTCGCAGATACATTAAATGGAGAATTACTCTTGCATACTTTGTTTCAATTGCTGCTATGTCTTTGATATTGTCCTTTGTTTATGCAGATGTTGACTTAATTACACGGTTACTCTGGACTGTTTTCATCGGTAGCTCAATATTCTTGGGCTTCTTCATGGCAACAGACCCAGCGACTACGCCTGTAGGCCGCTACGGACAAATAATCTTCGGTGTCGGCTTAGGTGTCCTCACCGTACTAATTCAAACATACATGAACTTCTTCGGCGGCTCACTCCTAGCACTACTTATCATGAACCTGCTCACACCAAAGATTGACGGCATCGGCAGACTAAAACCAATGGAAGGCGGAAAAGAACCCTCACTTCCAAAAGCAAAGAAATTCGACAAAATCAAAACCTATCCATGTATGCGCTGTGGTGCATGCATGAGCGTATGCTGCAACAAACTTAGCCCAATTCTCATCAAACAAGCACGCGACAAACAAGATATGAAGACACTGCTCAAACTTGACGCTGACTTCTGTGCTGGCTGTGGAAACTGCAACTTCATATGCCCATCAAGAATTGACCTCAAGAGCAACCTGCTAAACACAGTGCTAACTGCTGAAGATGAAGAAACAATTGAACAAAGCTTCCTTATCGGCAATCCAGACGAAAACATTGGCGTTTACAAAGAAATGTTCTCAGCCAAGAGCAAATACGAAGGACAAGACGGTGGTATGGTAACAGCCCTGCTGATTTCCGGCATGGAGAAAGGCATCTTTGACTCTGCAATAGTAGTCAAGAAGACCAAAGGTTACCTCTCAGAAGCATACGTCGCAGAAAGCGCAGAAGACATCATCCAAGCTAAAGGCACAAAATACATGCGCGTACGCCTAATGTCAAAGGTAGGCGAACTCATCGCTAAAGGCAAACGCAAAATCGCAGTAGTCGGCACACCATGCGAAATCAGAGCAGCAAGACGCGTACAGCAAGCAATGATGACCGACGTTCCAGACCTAGAATTGACCATGATTGGCCTATTCTGCTTTGAAAACTTCGAATACCCCAAGCTAAAAGAAGAAATCAAGACAAAACTCGGCGTTGACTTAGATGCAGCAGAAAAGACACAGATTAGCAAAGGTAAATTCATCGTTACAGTTGACGGAAAAGATAGTGCAATCGCAGTCAAAGAGCTCAGCAGTGCAGTTGAAAACATGTGCTTATCATGCCCAGACTTCAGCTCAAAGTTCGCTGATATCTCCGTTGGTTCAGTTGGTAGCGAAGCAGGCAAATCAACAGTTATTGTCCGCTCATCAATCGGTGAGCAACTAGTTGAAGGTCTTGACATAACCAAGAGCGAAGCTAAACTTGAAGAAGTCTCAAAGCTGTCAGTTCTCAAGAAGAACCGTGCAGAAAAAACAGTTGCTGGCGAATCTGAATAAGCCAAGAAAAAGCTTTAACCCCTTTTTCTTTTTTTGTTGTCTGTTTATTTTTTTGTCTTTGTTTTTGTAAGACCATTTTTTTTTATTCAAACTTGCCTTAATCTTGGTTTAAGGGCACGTTCGAAGGATTAAATTTATAAACGCCTCAGAGCCAATTAATGAATCAAAAGAGGGATAAATACGGAACCAGAAAAATTTAAAATGAAAGACGTTCTCTGGGGCTTAGTAATTCCAGTTCTTGTCGGTTTATTAATAATTGCTTTCCCAGCGATTTTCCGTCCAGGACTAGATGGTCTATTTCCACCAGCAGACATGGCAGCAGGAACATCCGCACACCCCTTAGCAGTCATCACCACAATTCTAACCCACGGTTTCGCCTTGATAGTAGTTTTCGCTATCCCTGTCGTCTTAGGCCTACTTTGGAATAAATGGGCTGGAGGCGCAGCAGGCTTTATCATGGGCACGCTATACTACATCGCATTCGCAGCATACAACAACTGGGAAAACATGCTAAACTTCCTTCCATTCACAGTTTCAGACGGCGCAATCAACGGAGCCGCACTTAACTCTTATCTACCAAACCTCTTCAATGACTCAAGCTTCATCGGCGCATACATTATTGGCGGTATACTAATCGGCTACATCGCAGGTGCACTATGCAATGGCTCAACAAACTTCCTACGTATGCTCGGCTCAGGTTTAACCGCAGCACTCACAGTTGGCATCATCACTTTCGTCCTTAACTACACTGTCTCTTACGGTGCATGGATGACTCAGAACAACCCAGGCTTTGCCCTGTTCACAACAATGCTTCCTTTGATACTCTTAGGCATTATCGCGCCAGTCATCTCTAAAGTAATGACATGGTACGGTATAACCCCAACACAGAAATACTAAACCAAACCCTTTCCTTTTTTTATTTTTTTTAAAAATTTTAGAAATTAAAAAAAGAAAAAAATTAGAGCTTGCTTTTGCTCTTGTCAAGATTTGAGAATTCCCAAGCAATGTTGCCTTTCCAGATGTCACCGAGCCTTGTGATTTTAACTTCTTCATCGTTAACTTCAATTAAGCCCTTTGCAACAAGGTTTTTGATTTGCTCTGGGAAGACATCTTCTGGTCGTTTGCCGAATTTCTCCATGAACTCGGCTTTGCTTACTGGTAACCGTAAGTAGAGGCGACTCATTTCTCTGCGCATCATGTCTTCATCGTTTGATTTTGAGAGTCTGCTGATTGGGAACTTACCTGTTTTTACAGCTTCTATGTATTGGTTAATGTCTTCAATGTTAGAGTAGCTGAAACGTTGCAGATAGCCCATGAAGCATCCTGCGCCAGTGGTTAATATGCCACCCCATGGCCAACCGTTGAGGCAGTTTTCTCGTACGTGCCATTCAACTCTTGTGAATCGGTCGTGTCCAACAGCTTTGTAGCCTGCTTTTGTTAGCAGGTCGTATGCTGCCAGATACAGTTTTTCGCCGTGTTTGGCGTCTCCTTGTGGTGGTGCCTTTCCTGCTTTAATTGATTTGTCTAATGCTGTTCCAGGATGAATTTCCAAATGGTATGTGTCAATTTCTACGTCTAAGTCGATTGCTTTCTGTAAGGTTTCCACCCAGCTTTCAACTGTTTGTCCTGGCAGGTTATACATCAGGTCGATACAAACACACATGCCCAGTTTCCGCGCGGTTTTGATGGCTTCTTCTACGTGTTCTGCTGGGTCGGGTAGGCAAAGGAACTTGCGGACTTGGTTGTCAAAAGATTGGGCACCCATGTCTAGTTGGTAAACTCCGTATTCTGCGAGTTTCTCAATTTTGTGTGGAGCCAAAGTTTTAGATGAACCGGTTACTTTAATGAAGTATTCTTTACTAGTGGTAAAGTTTGCCTTACAATAATCTAGTATGTCAATTATTTGCTCAGCTGACAGGATGCTTGGGGTTCCACCACCTAAAACTATCTCGTCAAAAACGCTTGTTTTTACGTATTTTGTTTTAGCATACATGCCTAGCTCTTTTTTGAGAGCAATAAGGTACTCGTCCACGCTTGCCTTGTTTGTGGCTGTGGTTGGGAAATAGCAGAATGCGCATCTTGAATCACAAAAGGATACCCATGGCTGAAGCTCCATTAGCCTGTTAGAAGTATTTTCAGTGTCAAGGAACTTCATGTAAGATTGATAGGTTTCTGGTTTTATGTCAGGGTAATCCCTGTAGGTGTATGGTGGCCAGGTTTCTCTGGCTTCAAAGGCGTCTTTTTTGTTTTGCTCGGTTTTTGTTTCCATAATTTTTTGGCCTTCGGACATTTTCAAATCGTTTTATGTGTATAATAAAGTTTCGTTAAAACACCAGAAACAAAACAAACAAAAAATAAACGTGGTTTGAGCCTGTTTACATCTTGAGAACTTGTTTAAGAACATGCAAAGCGCCTTCACGGCGTATTTTGCGCAAAATACGTTTAGGTGAACGGTTAAAACTCACATGCATACTCCGCTGTATCTTCATCATTTGGTCAAAATCAAACTCCTTTGTCTTCACGTAATAGATGAAGTCCTCTACACGGTCATAGTAGTGGTTAGCTAAAACTTCCTCATGCAACACGCTGCCCGGGTACGACAGGAAAATGTTAAAGCTACACCAGTCAGGGTCAATCTTCTTTGCAAACTTGAGCGTGGTTTCCATGTCCTTTATGGTTTCGCCGGGGATGCCGATCATGAATGAGCAGGCAACTTGGATTCCCGCATCGTGACACAGCTGAACTCCCTTAGCTGATTGCTCAACTGTTATGCCTTTATTGATTTTTTTAAGAATTGGCGGCGAACCTGATTCTAAACCAAACCATATGGTTTTGCATCCTGCATCTTTCATAGCAGAAAGCATCTCTGGGTCAATTAAGTCCACGCGGGTATCACAAACCCACTGCATATCCAAATTTCTTTCTTTGAGTTCACGGCAAAACTCCAAGGTTTCTTTCTGTTTAAGCGTGAAGTTGTCACTGATTAAGTAGACGCCTTTGCTGCCAAAATTCTTAGACAAGTCTTCCATTTCGTCAACGATTCGTTTGGGGCTAAACATTCGGCAGGTCTTACCCCACAAGGGTGCAATGTCACAGTAAGCGCAACTATAGGGGCAACCACGTGTAACACTCATTATGTCAACAGGTTCTACATCCAAAAACTCAATTCGTCTACCATATTGATCCATTGGCAGTAGGTGCCGTGCGGGAAAAGGAATCGAGTCAATGTCTTTGATGAATTTAGCGGGGTTCTTTATGTTTTGACCCATTTTCCTGTAAACAACACCCGCTATGTCAGGGACGCCTTTGCCTGTGTTGATATAGTTAGCAAGCTCAGCCATCGCCTGCTCCCCCTCACCCATGACAACATAATCAATTACGGGTTGCTCAATTAGGCTTTCAGGGGAATAAGAAGCATGCCATCCACCCACGACAACTTTGCAGTTTGGGTCAACCTCCTTAATTGCTGCGGCGGTTTCGATGCAACGTTGATAGGTTGCTGAGCCACAAGTCATGCCTACGATTTGGGGTTTTTTGGTTTGAATAATCTGCTTAACTTCCTCAATGGGCTTGTTAAGCATGTAATTGTCCAATATTTCAACTTCAAAACCGCATTTTTCAAGGTAGCCAGCAACAAACGCTAATCCTAAGGGGGGCAGTTTTCTTCCAAGATACCATGGTGCATTCGATGGCGGTGCAGTGGTCATTAATAAAATCATTTTTTTATCCCAAATCGGCATGTTGCTGTCAAGTTAAATCAATATTTTTGGTTCCCAACTTAATATAACTATTGGAATTAAGTTGCTGCGGATGTTTGGCTTGGTTTTGTGGTGGTTTGGGTTTTTTCTGAGTAAAACAGCAGTGGTAAACCAAGAATCGGCAACATCATAATCCATAAATCAACATTATGCCCAAGGAACCACGCATTCCACATACTCCAACCACCCACATTGCCAAACACAATCCACTGAAGATACGTCCCAAAATAGTACAAACCCAGCCCTATCAAAATCACAGCCGCAGCCCTGACCGCAACAAAATCTTCACGTGTGGCTCTTTTTGCCATCACAGCAGAATAAATTGTCAAAGTCAACAATCCAACAGCAGTAACAGCAAAGCTAAAAATGTTTAAGGGCTCAGCGATTAGGTACTGATTTCCTCTTTCTATGACTGCGCCAATCCAGTTGCCAAAATTATTTACCCAAAACCCGAAAAGATACACTGCACCAGCAATAAATGCCCATCGGATTGCGTTTTTAGCTGGCTTGTTTGGGCTAATTTTTAAAATCAGCACTGCTAACGCTGCGGGAATGGCTATGGATTCAACCGCGCAGGGTAGTGTCCAGTACATAAAAACTGCGTAGGGGTCACCGAAGTTTTGAGCCTGCAGGACTGCCCAGACTGTGGATGGAAAGAACGTGACCAGATTGTAGCCTGCCTCAAATAGAAGTAGCCATTTAAGAGACAACAAAACTTCGGGAACCGCAATTTTTTCTCTAAACAAAAACGCTACAACAGTGACTACAGCAATTAACCCTGCTGCTACCCTCAAGCCAAGACCAAAAGCGGATGCGGTATCGGTTACGTAAATCCAAAAGCCCCATGATGGTCCACCGCCGTGTATGATGTTTATGAGAAACTCGTAAATGGTGAAAGTAAAGTAAGATAACGCAACCAGTAACAAACCTAATTTCACAGGCAGATTTAACTTGACACCTGTCATTTCTACACTTGCCCCTTGCCTCGAAAATCTCCAATAAACATTAACTACACGTCACATTTAAAACAAACGCTCTATTGCACCTTTGCAATCGAAATTCTTTTAAACGCTACCTCCCAACCTTTAATCTAGGTAAATCAGGCATGTCACGCGTTCTGAGTACCCGTCAATCAACAGGTTTTTTCCTGCTTTTGCAAGCCGTAGGCGTAACCTTTTTTGTCCTTTTCTCAGCAGCATATTGGATTCCGTTTCAAACCAAAAACCTGCTTCACGCAGAACCGTTTTTCCACTGGGCACTCTCCATCACAGGCGGCGTTTTCCTTTTGCTTGTCCTAATCGCTGTTGTGTTGTGTTTTGTTGCTAAACCTCAGCGGGTTGAGGCTTAAAAATCAGCATTTTTACGGGGTGTTCTTCCTTTTGGGGTTTGATGGTTAAAGGTTAATAAGTATAAAATTGTTGAAAATACATGCTCGCGATGAATATGCCCCAACAATACCAAGAAATGCACATCAAAACCGCATTAGGCAACCTCGGCATCTTAAACACGCGGTTCTGGACTAAACACTGCTTTGACCCCTACGTAAACTGCGCAATAGGCTGCCTCTACTGCAACACCAGCACACAACAATTCATCCAAGGCACACAGCAGCAAGTGAAAGTTTACGCAAAAACCAATGCGCCCCCAATTCTGGTAAGAGAACTGGCGGGGCTAAAAAAACGGGGTATGGTCGCCATTGGTTTGGCGATGGATGCGTATCAGCCTGTTGAACGCGAGTTGGGTTTAACTCGGAAAATTTTGCAGGTTCTTTGTGATTATAGTACACCGTTTTCGCTTGGAACCAAATCCGACATGGTCCTGCGAGACATCGACGTTTTATCAGCTGCTAGCAAAAAAGCACCCTGTCTGGTTTCGTTGAGCATAACAACTTTGGATGAAGATTTTGCCAAGCTAATTGAGCCCAACGCTTCCCCACCGCAGAAACGTCTTGAGGCAGTCCGAAAACTCAACGCGGCTGGTGTGCAGGCTGGGGTGTGGTTTTCTCCAATTCTGCCCTTCATCTCGGACAATGATGAGACCGTGGAAGGCGTGATTAAAGCCTCCGCAGAGTACGGTGCCAAATACATCTTAGGCGGCGCCTTGGACACTCGCTCATTGTTAGGTATCAAAAAATTCCTTGCTGACCGCTACCCCGAATTGATTCCAAAGTATGAAGCTATTTACCATAAACCCGACGGTTCCTACTCCTACTACCCGCACGAATCCTACATGTATCCCCTATACAAGAAAATGTGCCGTTACTGCAAAAAATACGGCATCAAACATTTCATGTCCCACTTCGCCGCACGAACGCAGGCTATGCTGTTTTACATTCGCCATTTCGGTATAGAGGAGCCTTCGCTGAGGCAATTTATGCCCGTTTTCAATTATCTCTCGCCATCGCAGGAGATACTGCAAAACATCAATTTGGTCTGCAAAGACACAGCCTTAACCCGTGGGGTGCTTAACACTTTGGGTTACTTCCCGCATTAGGCTTTATATCTAATGTCTCAACGCCCGTCTTCATTATATGAAGAACAAGCGCTTTAACTTTAACATAGCAAAGGCGTTTTTGGGTAAGGGGTTTTGAGCCAAAGGGAATGGTTATAAGCCTTTTAAATTAAAGTTAATAATGGGTAAACCAGCTGGGAGAATGATGGAGAAAACGCCTCAAGTGCGACTTTGTCCCACATGCTATGAAGAAATGGAAGCTGTACGGGACAGCAAAAACCAAATAATTTATCATAAATGCCCCAAATGCGGAGCAAAAATCCTCTTCAGCCACGCAGGACACTAAAGCGAATGGTGGCGGGCCCGCTGGGATTTGAACCCAGGATTCTCGGCTCCGGAGGCCGATGCCTTAATCCGTGCTAGACTACGAGCCCCGCTGCTGCAACAAAAACACTGCTTTGGAATTTAAAGGTACTTTGTTATTCTTGGATTATTTCTTCGTTTATCCACCATGCCTTCTTTTTGCCTGCTTTTTCTCCTGCATAGTAGTAGATGATGGGTTTGCCGTTTTGTTTTTTACTGGTTTTCTGAATTTTCAGTAGCCGATTCAGCACTAGCCAGCGGTTAGTTTTGATGTAGTCCGCCAGTTCGGGTGTGGTGGCTCCTTTGTAATGGAGCAGGTACTCAATGATTTTGTGGTCCAACTCGTCGATGCCGTAATTGTGTGGGTTAATTTTGCCTTCCTGATACGTCATAATTTCCAGGTCGGCCAAGTATTTGCGGATTTGCCCAAACTCAGCTTCCATCCTACCAACGCGTTTTTCAAGCGCCAGTAGTTTATCGGGTTTGGGTGTGACTTGGAGTTTTTCAGATATGGCTTCTCTTATGAAGCTGCTTCGGTCGCCTTCGGGGATGCGTAGTGCTAATTCGTTGTAGACTTCTTCTGGCAGCTTTACTGTGACTATTTTGGTGTCAACCAACCTCGGTCCCTTTGATGTTTCTATTGTTTTTCTTATTATTTCACGTTTTCCATGAGGGACCGCTTAGTTGATTGTCTGCCAAAAACAATAGTAATTTATTTGAGAAGTGCACAGTAGTGGGACAGGTGACAAAAATGTCGATTGACTGGTCCCAAAAAGAATTATTAATTCTAGCTTTTGATCATCGTGGATCTTTTCTTGAAAAAATGTTCGGTATAAAAGGTCGACAACCAACCCCTGAAGAGAAAAAAATGATTGAAGATTACAAAAAAATGATTTTTGAAGGCTTCCGACTTGCCACAAAAACCAATGTACCCCCAGAAATCGCGGGTTTACTGGTGGATGAAGAATTTGGCACCAGCGTTTTGTGGGAAGCCAAAAAAGACGGCTTAACTTTTGCAATGCCCGTTGAAAAGTCAGGTCAAGAGGAATTCGACTTCGAATACGGCGACAAATTTGTTGAGCATATAGAAGAATTTGAACCTAACTTCGTCAAAGTTCTGGTCCGCTACAACCCACAAAGCGACCCCGAAATGAACAAGCGCCAGCTTGAAAAGCTTAAAACTCTTAGCGATTACCTGCACAAATCAAACCGTGCATTCCTCTTTGAACTAATCGTGCCCGCAACCAAACTGCAACTAGAAAACTTGGAAGGTTCCAAAGAAAAATACGACCAAAACCTGCGTCCTAAATTAATGGTTGACAGTATAAAAGAAATCCAAGACGCAGGCGTAGAACCAGCAATCTGGAAACTCGAAGGCGTCGACAAAGCCGAAGCAGCAAACGCCGTAGTTGGCCAAGCAAGAAGCGGCGGCAGAAACGTTGGCGTTATCACGTTGGGACGCGGAGAATCCAAAGAGAAAGTTCAAGAATGGCTTAAAGTAGGCGCAAAAATCTCAGGCGTAATCGGCTTTGCGGTTGGCAGAACCATTTTCTGGGAACCACTAGCCGAGTTTAAAGCAGGCAAAATCACATGTCCACAAGCAGTTGAAAAAATCGCTAAAAACTATGGCGAGTTTACACAACTCTGGCTCGCCGAATGCAAACAGTGATGCACCATGACCTCTCTTAGAGCCCTATCTCCATCCTTAACCAGAATCACCACAGCAGGCGCAGTCGGAGCAGCACTTCACATCGGAAAAGGTGACCCAGACAAAGTTGACCAAACAGCCCTTGACTTTTCACGTGCAGTCCTAAACCAAACTGAGATTGACGGAGAAGTCATCTGTTGTGAGGGACCCAAAGACAACGCCCCAGCCTTTAACAACCGCGAAAAAGTAGGCACTGGCAGCGGACCTAAAGTTGAATTTGTTATTGACCAAGTTGACGGAACAACTGCTACTTCTAAAGGTAAAAAGGATGCCATCTCTGCATTGGCGTGTGCTCCTTCAGGTTGCCTGCAGGTGTTGCCTGATGATGGTTACTACTTTAAAGTGGCAACCAACGGCATAGCTAAAGGAAAAATCAATCTTGATATGTCCATCGAAGAAATCGTCACAACCATCTCTGAACTCAAAAACAAGCCACTATCCAACTTTACCGTAATAATGTTGGAGCGCTCCCGACACGATGAAGTGCTTGGGCGCCTACGAAAAATGGGTGTAAGAATCATCCTAATCGCTGACGGCGACATCGCTGGTTCTATCGTTACTTGTTTACCTGAATCAGGTGTTGACTTGCTTGTTGGTGCTGGTGCAGGTGCAGAAGCCACAATTGCAGCTACTGCAGTCAAATGCTTGGGCGGTACCATGTTGGTGAAGGTTTGGAAGGACAAAAAAGATGATGCGGGCAGAATGGACAGGCTAAAAGCGGCAGGTGTGGACGTAACCAAAACTTACACTGAAGACGAGTTAGCTAAGGGTAACGAGATGATTTTTGCAGCCTCAGGCATAACTAAAGGCGAAATGCTTGACGGCGTAAGATTCACCTCAAAAGGCGCTATTGTGCAGTCAATCTGTACAAGATTGCCCAGTGGAACCCTGGAGCGCTCAGAAACCATCCTTAAATTCAAAGGTCACCCCGTCTACAGTCAATTTACCAAGTAGACAGGGAAATTTTTTCCCTATTTTACTCTTTTTAAAAATTGTTTTTAAGAAAATTTAGTGTACGTGTTCGTGGTGATGTTCCTGTTCATCTATGGGTTGGCCTGCAAGTTTTGCCAACTCAACATAGCGGTGCTCAACAATATGCTGCAGTTCACTTTGCAATGCCTCTCCAGCTAATTTTTTCTCTTTAAGCAGGTTTGTTTTCTTTGCCAATTCTGCATCGCCAATGCCGATGAACCATGCTTGGAAGTCTCCTCTGCCAACATGGAACTCTACTGCTTTAGTGTCTATTCTTCCAATTTTGTTTGCAAAGTCTCGCAGGGTATGAGCATGCATACCCATTGGCTTGTCAACGTCACTGTAGAAACTGAATGCTTGGTCGTGGGGTTTGTAGCTTAAGATTGCTTGGGCTTTTTCTTTGCTGATTTCTGGCTTGTCAACTGCCTTTTTGCCTTTTTCTGTGGCCTTGAATTTTCCTTTTTCAGGCGTCACGACGTAGCCCATGCGGATTAAGCCAAGCAGATGCATTGTCACCATTTTTGGTTCTTCTTTGATTTCCTGCGCAATGTCTGCTGCTTTTTGTGGTTCTGTCTGGATTAACAGGAAATCCATTATTTTTGTTTTAATTGGCGATAAACTCAATTTTACAAGCACCTTGCTTAGTTAGCTAATACACAATCAAGCTAATCAAAGTTTTCCTCAATATAATCTATAAAATGACGGTTTTTAGGATGCGTGAAGGGTTTAAATAACCACTCTAAGTATATTTAATTCTGAACCTAACGTTAAAATGGTGACACCCAGTGAAGATAGCTGTTTTTGTTTATGAATATCCACCTAAAATCGTGGGTGGTCTAGGAACCTACGCGGCAGAAATAACACGAAAATTCGTCCTAAATGACCATGATGTTACAGTTTTCACAATGAACGACGATGAAGGCACATTGCCCACCCGAGAAATCTGGCGAGGCATCGAAATCCACCGCCCTTTCCACATTGACGTTTCCGATTCGCTGCCTGACGTTATTGCTGATGACATCAAAAAATGGGGCAGAGGTTTGCATTTGTTTGGTAAACTGATGGTTTACAATTATCTTTCGGCAGCAAAAATGATTAACGAGCTCATGAAAAAGGAAGGTATCAAGTATGATGTGGTTGTTGCGCATGATTGGCTCTCCGTTATGGGTGGCGTGACTGTTAAACGTGAAACAGGGTTGCCGCTGGTTTTTCATGTGCATTCCACCGAGAAGGGCAGAACTCTTGGCGGCGGCTCAGGCGTAGTTAGCAACATTGAACTGCGTGGGGCTAATATGGCGGATATGATAGTTACTGTTTCTTATGCTATGAAAGATGAACTAATCCAGCTTGGTTTTCCTAAAGAGAAAATTGAGGTCAGCTATAACGGGGTGGACCCACAAAAATATGACCCCTCCACAGTTACCAAAGAGCAAATTAAACGAATCCGCAACTTGTATGGCATCAAAGATGATGAGCATATGATTTTGTTCCTTGGCCGATTAGTCGCGGTTAAGGGAGTGGATAAGCTGATTATGGCTATGCCACATATTCTAACAAAGATTCCCAAAGCCAAACTCGTGATTGTCGGTGTTGGGGAACTTCAAGAATACCTGATGAACCTAACCCGAACCATACGACTGGAACAATACGTTAAATTCAGATTTGACTTCATTTCCGAAGAAGAACGCATACACCACTACGCAGCCTGCGACTTAGCAGTTTTCCCCAGCCACTACGAACCATTCGGAATCGTTGCGTTGGAAGCCATGAGCATGGAAAAAGCTGTCGTAGTCGGTGCGGCTGGCGTTAGCGGCATGCGTGAAATCGTAATTTGCTGTGGCGAAGAACAATGCGGCTACCATATTGACCCAAACAACCCCTCTGACATTGCGTGGGGTGTAATTAGCGCGCTTGAAAGCCCTGAGCGGCGTGAATTGTTTGGTAAAAACGGCAGGAAACGAGTGCTTGCAGAGTTCACGTGGAATCGTATCGCTGAAAAAACCATTCAGCTATATGAGAAAGTAGCTAAACGTTAGCGCTGGTGGATTTTGAAGCCTGAAACCAACTTAGCATGTACTGTAGCTAAGGAAGCTGCTACTCTTCTTTATTTTGGTGCTGAAAAAGAGTACAAGCAAGCCAAACTAAAAGCCGCTAGGACCCTTGGCACAAAATTTTTGCCTTCCAACCTTGAAGTAGCCCTTGAGCTAGACAAGATAGCGCAGGAAAACGAGGGGCAAACGCGGCAGACTCAGCTTTTAGAGATGCGCAGGGATGCCTTGGCGATTATGCGTGTTTTGCAAGATTTCTCTCCTGTGCTGATTGGAAGTGTTTGGCGTGGAACCGCAAGATGCGGAAGCGACATCGACATCGCCGTGTACACTGATAAGCCCGAAACTGTTTTATCTAAATTGAAAGCTGCAAACGTGAAAATCCAAAAAACCCAATGGACAGCCGTAAACAAGCACGGCGAAACCCTCCAATCATTGCACATTTACGCTCACAACCGTTACAGCCTTGAAATTGTTGCTCGAAGCGCAGGTGAGGCTGGGCAAAAGCGTCGTTGCGAGGTTTTCGGTGACCAAATCAAGGGGTTAACGTTAAAAGAGCTTGCGCGACTTTTGGAAAGTGACCCATTTGCACGTTTTGTTCCCGAGTAGTTTGCTTTTTTTGGGTAAAAAAACACTTAAACCACTTTTCCCAGTAAAATAGTGAACAGCTTCGGTAGTTGATGTTTATGGCTATTGAAAAAAAATCCTTCAAGAAAATGTTCCCCAAACTATACGATGAGCTTGAAGAAGGCGAAAACAAAGTCTCAATTGATGCCGTACGCAAAACCCCCGAGGAAGAAGCTGAAGAACTCCAAGATGCCCTGGAGTTTGAACAGTCCATACCTGACAAGTTCCGTCATTTCTCACCCTCAGCGGTAGATTTTATCCGCAGATGCGACACTCACGAGCAGGCAGAAGAAATAATCGCTTACCTTGAAAAGAAAGGCGAATTATCCTGTGAGGACGCAAAGAAAATGCGTTGTCAACTAAAAAATGAGGGCTTACGCAGTTTCGGATGCAAAAAAGAAGACAACTACTACTTCAAAGAAGCAGGGCTCAGCTAAATCAGAAATTTTGGCACGCACCGCTTATCCGTGATAGGGTCAAATTTTTCCAGTTCATCTTTTTGAAGAGGTAGCACAATTCTTGAAACTAACCCGTTTAGGCTAAAGGGCAAACGTATCAGGCGCATCTCTCCAGAGGTCACCCAAGCGTCAATGTGGAACCCTGCGGCTTTGGCGTTTTCAGCAATTTTCTGCCGCTCCACCATGGATAATTCGTAGGCGGCTTGGTCAAGAACGTGAATGTGAAAGCCCCTGCCCGAGTAAACCACCGTGAGCTCAGAGAACGTTTGCTCCAAAAACTCATAGAGGCAAATTGTTTCCTGTCTAACCATATCCAGTTCCAACTCGCAAAAACTCAACCCTTGATTTTTCGCCATCTTATCCGCTAATGTGCCGTGCACTGGGCAGGTGATGTTTTCGGGGTCCAAGTCAAAGGCGAGTTCCTGACCAATTTTTTCGTCATTTGGGTCGTAGATGTTTCGATCATAGTAAACAGCTTCAGACAAAAAATCCAAAATCTGCCTCTGTACATCTTCTAAACTGCTGTATTGGTCAATTATGATTGTGGTTGATGTATCTTGGCGATATTTTTCGGGGTAAATTTTGGTGTGCCTGCCAATTATGACTGCAAACCATGTCCTGCCTGGTTTAGTCTTGAGCCATTCTGCGATGGCTTGCAGGTTAAACTCGCTCATGTAAAATTGTTTTCGTTCCTCAAGTGTCGCGTACCGCATTCCACTAGGCAAGATATACCGAGTCAATCAAAAACCCCACGTTACTATTGTTTTCGTTTCAAAAAATCTTTACGTATCCTACACTAGAAACCCTAATATCACTCGCGTACTCAATTTTAAATGGTGAATTTTTTTGCCTATTGATCCTGATTTTCAAAAAAACCGACAAGTTGTAAGTGAACATAACGGTCACAGCGTTTGGGGACCAGTTGAGCCACCAGCAAAACTTGGTATTCACGGAACCAATGTTGCCGTGGACTGGGATAGTTGTGTAGGTGATGGAGTGTGTATTGATGTTTGTCCTGTGTCGCTTTATGATTGGGCTGACACGCCAGGACATCCACTATCGGAACGTAAAGCTGACCCCACACGCGAAAAAGACTGCATACAGTGCCTTGCCTGCGAAATGCAATGCCCCTCTGCAGCCATAAAAATCACCGTTCCCCCATAGCTACCAGCCTATTTGGTTCCTATTAGTAATTCATTGCAGAAACCATAGAAGGGTAGAGGTTTTAATGGCGAGTTTTCAAGCCAAAAATTCCAGGTCACTTTTTGTTTTGCACGTTTTTTGCATTAAGCTAATAAGTGAAGTGGGTTTCATTTGGGTGTGGTGAAAAAAATCATGAAACTTGCCACCCTGTTGCTTTGTTTTGCTCTTTTAGCAACATTAAGCCCTGCCTTGATAGCTAATGCTGAGCAGCAAACAGGAGACACATGGGAAACTAAAACGCCAATACCGCAGACTGGAGATATGAAAGCTGTTGCTGTTGAAGATAAAATCTATGTTTTCCAGGACTCATCCACCTACATGTACGACCCTGCAACAGACGCATGGACACAAAAAACAGCCATGCCAACCCCCAGAGGAAAATTCTTTGCTGCCACAGCAATAAACACTACAATATACACAATAGGTGAAGGCGTAAATGAAGCCTACAACACGCTAACGGATACTTGGGAAACCAAACAGGTTCCACCTTACTATGCTAGGGTTATGGGTGCAAGTGTGGTTGACGGAAAAATATACGTTATCGGTGGAGCAGGTCAGGGAAATAATCAGAATCAAGTGTATGACCCTGCAACTAACTCGTGGACACCGTTAGCGCCTATGCCTACAGGGTTTGGGTACTATTTCATAACCACCTGCCTTGACAAACAAATTTATTTCATACTTTCAGATGGAACAAACCTGATCTATGACACAACAACTGACACATGGACCACAGGAGCAACAATACCCCAGAAATACTCAGAATCAGTCATAGCAGCCACCACAGGGCAGTATGTGCCAGAACGCATCTATGTTATTGGTGGTTGTATTGTTCATGGGTTAGCGCAGACTACCGCGGTTAATTCAACTTTCTGTCATGATCCTGTATCTGATGTGTGGAGTCAAATGGCTGATGCACCAACTAGAAGAAGCAGCTGCGCAGTCGCAGTTGTAGATGACAAAATCTACGTGATTGGCGGCAGCCTTGATGTCTCCACGCTCACAGGTAACCCAACAAACATTGTTGAGGTCTATACTCCAGCTGGTTACAGTACAGCACAACCATCTGGTGATAATTCGCCTCAGCCAAGTCCAGTAGAAAACTTAAGCCTGATTGTTGGGTCAGTTGTGGCAACAGCAATCGTTACAGTTGCGGCAATAACAGTGTACCATTTCAAACATACACCCAACAAAACCCCAATAAAATAAAGTATACCATTCCTATTAGGCTCCAAATAGAAACTCATTGCAAAAACTATAGAGGGATAGGTTGCTATTGACGCTTTTCCAAGCCAAAAACCCGTTCCGTATACAAAAGCATCAACCAAACACAAGTTTAACTCTGCATTTTATACCGCAAAATCGCCGCGATACCACCAAACGCACTCTTTAGCATTTGACCTTCCTCAGTCTCCGTGGAAACAACCTCAACATCCGCATTAGAAATCTCTGCCAACGCTGCTAAGTCATCAATAACGTCCTGCTTATCCACGATTGTGTATGAGGGTGCTTTGCATTTGCTACAGGGTTTTCCCGAGATGTTTTGCTCAAAAGTTTGCAAATCCACATTTTTTACGGTGTGCTGTTCTTCATTGTTGCAGGCGCCGCATTTTATGGTAACGCGGGTCATGTCAAGGTTTTCAGAAACAATCAACGTGCGCACCATGCCCGCTTGGAGCATTTGACGAACTTCAGCTTCACCGTAAGTTATCATGCCGCTGTCGTGTCCGACTTCGTAGAGGAATTTCTGCATGATTTCTTTCTCCTCGATGTAGCGGACTTTACGCATTATTTCAGGGGCTTTATCCACCACTTCCTTAACCCCTTGCTCCTCCACATATGCCGTGTCAACGATGTCAATTACTTTCTTTTTAAGCTGATAATTAAGAAAATCGCCCTTCTCAAAATCATACTTGGTTGGTCCAGGACCACCCAAAATGATGCCTTTTAGGTTTTCAAGAGGCAAAAAAATCTCGTTAGCATGATGCCCCACACGAACAAAATACTCATTAAGCTGCATATCCCGCAACCGTTCATAACGCCTAGCTGACTGACCACCCGCACGGGTTTTACCTGCAACACCCGAATGCATCTCAGTAACAATCTGCAAACGCTTACCCTCAAGAGTAGCAATAGTCGCGCCAGAAGCATCCACAAGCAAAATACCATAGGTTTCTTTTTCCCTAAGCATCTCCTGCAGGTGCTCAGTATGAAAACGTGAATCACAACGATACAGAAAAATACGAATCGGTTCAGGCGGAACAATCACGAAAGATTCCATGCGCTCAGTTCCAGGTCCACCGCCCTCTTGAGGACGTGCACCAGTAAAGATTACAATTCCCCTTTCGCCGGGGTCTTTGAAGAGTTTGAGTTTTTGTTGAGCTTTAGTGATGGCGTCAAGCACGTTTTTTCTTGTCACGTTTGATTTGATGTTGCTTGCTGTGCCGTACTCGTTGCGTAGCAGGTTAACGGCGTCGCTGATTTGCTTGTCAGGTGGCACATAAATGGTGATAAGTTCTGTGTGGCTACCCTCTTTGCTGGCTAAGGCATTGATCATTTTTCGAAGCCGAAACAGCTCAAGAGAGGATTTTTTTGCGGTGCTCAACATAATTCACTAAATTTTATTATCTAACGTTAATTAGGATAAAATAAAAGTTGCGACATAAAAAGAAGAAGGCTACGCTTTAGCCTTTGCTGGGGCTTCAGGTTTTGGCATTGGAACCCCGATGGCTTCACGCAGGTAAGCCTTGAAAGGACCAAGTTTACCGCCGTAGTTGCCAGCGGAAATCTTTACGACGCCTGGAACAGAAACTGCTGCGGTGACGCCTTCTGCCATGGCTTTCTTTACTGCATCCAATGTTAAGCCGTTCATAACGATTTCGTAAACACAGTTTACGCCTTCTGGAACCACTGTGTCTGGCACTATGGTTCGCAGTGTTGGACAGTAAGTTTGGTTAGTTGAAGCTTTAAGTTTGTATTTTAGTGAACCAGCTTTACTTCCAGAACGGCATATTCCACCTGGGAACTGCATGATCACGTCTGGAGCGTTTGCACGGATTGCATCTGCCGCGGCTTCGGCTGCTTGAAGACCTGACTCGGCGTCTTTTGCGAAAATCATAAAGTTGCCGCCTGCAACTGCTTCCATCGCGCCAAACCCATCTTCCACATAGAAGTTGCCTTCCATAACTGGGATTTTCCAGCATTTCCTGCCACCGTACATGGCTTTCTTTTGGAAGCCGTCACCAAAATAGCGAAGGCTACTGCCAACGTTTAGAGTACGTTTGCCGACTAACCCGTTAAACGCTGCAGTTGTTGGACAGGTTAAAGTGCACTGCCCAATGCGTTGCATGAGTTGGTTTTTGAGTTCAAAGCGGTCACGGTTATAAATTTGAATATACACGCCTGGGCGTTTGTCTGGTGTTTGGTCTGCTGGGATAGCGCGTTCTATTGCTGCTTCTGCGGTTGCTTCAATAACGCTTGTGGCAAACCCGGTGGTTATGCTTCCAGCGATTTGCGCCCATTTCTCGTTTTTGGCTGTGATTAAAACTCTCCCTACCCATAGCGGGAACATTTCTGCAAAAGTGTCTGCGACTTGAACAATGCTGCCACTTGGGGTTTTTACATAAAACATTTTTTCGCTTTCATCATATCGTTGGATTTCAAGCTGGTTGTTTGACATGGAAGAGACCTTGCATGTGAGTTACGAGATGGAACAATTTAAGAGTTTTTGTAAAGGGTAGCTTGTTTTTTCCATGTTAAATGTTAATGGTTAAAAAATTGAGGATGGAAAAGTTATGCCTGAGGGGTGCATTTTGCCTTTTATTGGGAGATGGCGTCCGCAGACGGTACAATTCATGTTATCGGTTAGGTTCCATTCGGTTATGTCAAAGCTGAAGCGTTTAATCACTGCCGTGCCACAGTTCGGGCAATACGTGTTCTCTGCAGGATGCCCCGCAACGTTACCAAGATAAACATAATTTAGCCCAGTCTCCTTAGCAGTCAAATATGCTTGCTCCATATCCTCAACGGGAGTAGCCTGCAAACCAGTCATTTTATACTCAGGATGAAAACGCAAAAGATGAAACGGCGTGTCCCTGCCCAAATTGTCACGTATCCACTCAGACAACTTAGTAATCCTGTTCATGTCATCGCCGATTTTAGGCACAACCAAATTTGTGATTTCAAGGTGGATACCGTTTAGTTTGAACTCTTTTAGCGCCTCATAAATCGCTTCAACGTGAGGCACCGCAGATTGAGACCTGTAAAATTCAGGGTCTCCACCACCTTTAAAATCCACAGTTGCCGCATCCAAATAAGGCGCAATGGTCTTTACGGCTTCAGGTGTCATGTACCCGTTGGTTACAAACGTGTTAAACAAGCCTGCTTCATGCGCGAGTTTGGCGGTGTCGTAGGCGTATTCCATGAAGATTGTGGGTTCAGTGTAGGTGTAGCTGATTCCTTGACATTTGCTGTCTTGTGCAGCCTTCACAATTTGCTCTGGCGTGAAAGCTCGCCCATCAACCTCATGATTTTGGCTAATCATCCAATTATCACAGAATTGACAGCGAAAGTTGCAGCCAGCAGCCGCAAACGAGAGTACCGAAGCACCAGGGTTAAAGTGTGAGAGCGGTTTTTTGCCGATGGGGTCAACACCGATGGAAACGGCTTTGCCGTAATTGAGTGTGTAGAGTGTGCCTTCTTGGTTTTTGCGAACCATACAAAACCCCCTTGCACCATCACTGATTAGGCAGCGTCGTGCGCACAGGTTGCATTTGACTTTGTTTTGGGCTTGTTTTTCGTAGAGCATTGCTTCATGAAGCGACATAAATTTCCACTAATCCCTGCAGTTAAAAGAGAACGGTTCTGTTTAAAAGTTTAATCGCAAAGGCAAAGTTGAATTCATCGTTTTTTAGCTATTCAAATGCTTAATAGTTATAACTACATCGTTATGTAGTGAATAAGTTGAGTAAGCCCTGAAACCTTTAGGTCTAAAGATAGAAGGATAATGACTATGACACTCTTGTTAGAACAAAAGGTGTTGTATCAGAGTGGGTAAAGTAAGAAAAATCGGATTATTAACAGGTTTATCTTTGAGTTTAATCGGAATATATCACATAATATCTTTTCCGTGGTATGGGATAGTTGTAGGAATATTAATTTTAATTCTAGGGTTAATCTTGATTGCTATTGCACCTGAAGGTAAAAAAGAACCCAGAACTCAACCGAACGGCGTGACTTTGTTTGGTTACGTTGCTTTCTTTAGTTCGTTGATCGTTGGCTTTTTTTCCTATATGATGGTAATATTTGGATTTGGGGTATCCAGAGGGCTGTATTTAATTTGGTTTCTTGGATTTTTTGCTTTGACAAGTCTGCCCTTGTCAATACTTGTTCTTCGTAAGGTTTGTTCAAAATATTTGTGGCACGCCATAATGGTGTTTCTGAGCGCTCTTCTTGTATTAAGTTTTATCCGCGATTTAGTATGGAAAATAATACCTGTTGCCGCCAATCAACCAGAGTTCTATTATTTTGTCTTACCAACTTACATTTTTTCAATCAGTTTCATTATATATTTTTTAACTAAAAAAACAAGACAATATTATGGGCAAGTTGGAAGTACCTTTTGTTATACCCGAAGCGTTTACGCTGGCGCTATGGTCGGTGTTTCAGTTTTCCTATTGTTGATTCAAATATTTGGGGTTCCGTTTTGGTGGACTTTCAGCGGTCTAAACACCCAAGATAGCGTTTACGTTAGTTCCTTGAATCCCCAAAACCCCGAAATAGGCGAAAACATTACATTTCAAGTCACAACTTGGGTGTCGTATAAGACTTATTCACGGTTTTACAATATTAGTAATGCAGTGATAACCGTAGAAGCAAACGGAATAAAGCCGTATACAGTCTATGCTGATGAGAACGGCGTCGCGTCTTTTGTTTATCAAGCTCAACCAACTATCTTTAGAGTCTACGATGGCGAGGATCATTCTTTATATCATGTCATTCCAGCAACACCGCAAGAATGGGAAATGAGCTGTTTTATAGCAGTTGTTGGCGCTATTTCTCTTGGTTCATTGGCAGGGTTTATAATGTTTAAACGAAAAACACCTCCTCAAAAAACAAGTCAGACTCCAAAATAGTCTCGTGTAAATAAGTGGGGCAAACTTTTTTTTTAAAAAAAAAATTAGAAGAGTTTGTTGAAGAAGCAGCTGTATTCGCCAGTGTGGCAGGCTGGTCCAGTTTGCTCAACAACGTACAGTAGCGAATCGTAATCGCAGTCGGTGCTGACGCTGATGACTTTTTGTGTGTGTCCACTGGTTTCGCCTTTTACCCAGATTTCACTGCGGCTTCGGCTCCAGTACGTGGCTTTCTTGGTTTTCAGCGTAAGTTCTACGGCTTCGCGGTTAGCGTATGCTTGCATTAGCACGGCTTTGGTGTTTGCGTCTTGCACTACAACGGGGATGAGTCCGTCGCCTTTTTTGAAGTCAAGTTTCTCTAAGAGCCCAGTTGGGGTCATGTTCTAATATTCACCCCCGCCTTACGCAAATAATCCTTCACAATTGGAACAGGATAACTATTATAGTGAAAAATTGAAGCTGCCAACGCCGCATCAGCCTTGCCATCAGTGAACACATCTAAGAGGTGCTTTGGTTCTCCAGCTCCACCGCTTGCAATGACTGGAACGTTGGTGCGTTCACTGATTTCCCTTGTTAATTCGATGTCGTAGCCATCTTTTGTGCCGTCCTTATCCATCGAGGTAACGAGGAATTCACCTGCACCCAGCCGTTCAGCCTGCATAGCCCACGCCAAAGCGTCAATACCAGTGGGTTTTCTGCCCCCATAAGTGACAACTTCAAACCACAACTTACCCTCAGCCGTGTCCACCATAATTTTACCCTCAGATGGGGTGCGGTTACGTTTAGCATCAATAGCGCAGACAACGCATTGGCGTCCGAAAACGTCGGCAAGTTCAGTTATGAGCTTTGGGTTTTCTACTGCTGCCGTGTTTACTGAGACTTTGTCTGCACCACTGCATAACACTGAGCGGGCGTCGGCTACGCTTCGGATTCCTCCGCCTACAGTGAAGGGGATGCTAATTGCTTTAGCGACACCTTCTACGTACTTGCGCATGATATCGCGTTTCTCACTTGAAGCAGTGATATCGAGAAAAACAAGTTCGTCTGCGCCGTCGTCGCTGTAGCGTTTTGCCATCTCAACTGGGTCGCCTGCACATTTAGGATTGAGAAAGTTTATGCATTTGACGACTTTGCCGTGGTCAACATCAAGACAGGGTACTATACGTTTTGCTAATGGCATCTTGTTAGGCTCCTAGTTTTTGTATTGCTTCTTTTAGCGTGAATCTTCCCTCATATAGAGCTTTACCAATAACTGCGCCCTCACAACCGATTTCGCGTAGCGCTTCTAAATCGCCGATGGTGTCGATGCCGCCTGCCGCGATGATTTTTGCGTTTGGGTACATGGCGGCTGAGCTGAGGGTTTGCAGGTCGGGACCTGTGAGCATGCCGTCTTGGGCGATGCTGGTTATCAAGAAAGTGCTCACACCCATCGTGGTGTATTTTTCTAATGCCAAGTCAACGTTCATGGCGGTTTTGGTTTGCCAGCCCTCAACCATGATTTGACCATCCTTATTATCTAAAGCCACAATCACGGAGTCATTGCCGAATTTCTCCTGAATCTGAATGATGGCATCGGGGTTAGTGAATGCTAAAGCGCCCAGTATCACCTGCTTAACGCCAGCTTGCAACACTTTAGTTGCGGTTTCAACGCTGCGAATTCCGCCGCCGACTTGAATGGGTAAAGCAACATTTTTGGCAATCTCAGCAATAACGCCTCGGTTGTCGCCGATGCCAAATGCTGCATCCAAATCGATAATGTGCAGTTTGCCTGCGCCCTCAGACTGCCAACGCTGGGCAGCTTGCAGGGGTGTTCCAAATTGGCTGGTGTAGTTTTTGGCGGTTTCAGCTGCTCCGCGGGTTAACCGTACAATGTTGCCGCTCATCAAATCTATAGCTGGTATCAACTGCATACCTTGTTTACCTCACGACTATTTTGGCGAAGTTACGTAGGATTGCTAATCCGATTTCGCCTGATTTTTCTGGGTGAAATTGTGTACCATAAACGCTGCCTTTAGCTACAGCGGATGTGAAAGTTTGTTCATATTCGGTTTTGGTGCAGATTATGGATTTGTCAGTTGGCTCTGGATAGAGAGAGTGCACAAAGTAGACGTAGCTGCCGTTCTCGATGCCGTTGAAGAGCTCGTTTGGCTTGACAATGTCTAGCGTGTTCCAGCCCATATGAGGCACTTTCACCTTTCCCTTTAAGGAAACATTTGTGCCGCCAAAAAAGCCTAAGCCTTCGCCTGGACCTTCCTCGCTGGAATCAAAAAAGAGCTGCAGGCCTAAGCAAATCCCTAAAAGGGGCGTGCCATCTGCTACTTTCTGCTGCAAAACCTCTTTGACGGCGTCCAGTTTTGAGGATGCCGCAGTGAAGCTTCCTACGCCTGGGAGTGCAAGGGCGTCTGCGTCTTTGAGGTCGTCGGCTGTTGTGCCGATGGTGGCGGTTAAGCCTGCTTTTTCAAGAGCGGTTTTGAGGCTGAGCAGGTTGCCTACGCCGTAGTCGAAGATTACTGCTTTTGCCACTACATTGCACCTTTACTACTTGGAACACCTTTACGCCGTGGGTCTATGGCTACCGCTTGTCTTAGCGATAGCGCGAGGGCTTTGATTGCAGCTTCTGCTTTGTGGTGATCATTGCTGCCGTATTCTATGTAAACGTGCACATTGGATTGTAAACTGGTTGATAGGGATTCAAAGAAGTGCACGATGTCTTCGGTTGGCATTTCCTCTACTTTTCGTCCTCTTAGTTTGAGGTCGATTTTGAAGTAGGGACGCTTAACTAAATCCACGGCTGCAAACGCAAGTGAGCAATCCATTGGGGCGGCTGCGTTGCCAAACCGCACGATACCTTCTCGTGTGCCCAATGCCTTGTTTAGGGCTTCGCCTAAGCCGATGGCGATGTCTTCTACCATGTGGTGTACTAGGTCGCCTTTGACGGATGCGGTCATGTCGATTAGGCTGTGTGTGGCAAGTGAGGTGAGCATGTGGTCAAGGAAGGGTATGTTGGTGCTAATTTGGGCTTTTCCTTCCCCGTCTAAGTTCACGGATACTTGCACGTCGGTTTCTTTGGTTTTACGGCTAATTTGTGCTGTCCTCATACTAGTCACTTTGAATTTGTTTTAATGCCTCGATTAGTTTGCGGTTCATTTCAGGCAAGCCAACGGTTACGCGGAAACAGTTTTCGTAGCGCAGGATTGGGCTGCCCCATTTCTTGAGCATAATTCCTTTCGCCATCAGTTTCTCGTAAACTTCATCAGCTGGCTTGGAAGTGTTCACCAGCAGAAAGTCGGCTTGCGAATCGAAGGCTACTACACCGTTTATTTGGTTTAATGCTTTAATGAGCTTTCCCCGCTCTGCAATGAGTTCTGCAGCGGCGGTCGTCATTAAAGCCACGTTGTCAAGCATTTTGCCCCCCATACGCAACGTAAACCCACTAACCGGGTAGGGTAAGGGGGATTTTTCTGAGATAAGTTTAGCTAACTCAGGGTTTGCAACCGCATAACCCAACCTGAGCGCGGCGAGCCCAAACGCTTTGGAGAACGTGCGCAAAATCACCATGTTAGGAAACTCACTGATTCGGTGCACAAACGAGTAATCCGCAAACTCACCATACGCCTCATCCAAAATGACAATACCTGGGAAGGCTTTGGCTAATTCCGCGATGTCTTCGGGTTTGAATTGGGTCGAGGTTGGGTTGTTTGGTGAACAGATATAGAGAAGCCTTGTTTTTTCGTTGAATTGTGCTTTTAGTCCTGCCACATTAAGCTGCAAATTATCAAGTAAAGGTACCGCGATGTAGTCGCCCTTCTGCCGCTTGATGCACAAACGTGGAATACTGAAAGTTGGAGAGAAAGAAACCGCAACTTCACCTTCCTCAATGAAGAGCCGCACTATGCGGTCAATGAGTTCGTCGCTGCCGTTGCCCACTATGAGGCAGTTTTCGGGTGCACCGATGTAGCCTGAGAGTTTTTTGAAGAATTTGGGGATTTCATCTTCGGGGTACATGCGCAGGTCAAACTCGTCGGCGAGTTCTCGCACCAGTTTTGCCTGTTCTTTGCGGTCAACAAAGAAGCTCTCGTTAAAGTTGAGCTTGACGATTTCATCTGTTGAGACGCCAAGGTTTTTGGCGACTGTTTCAGGCGTGGCTCCCGCTGAGTAACAGTCTATTGCTGCGAGTTTTTGCTTTTTTTGCTGTAACCAGTTTTGATATGAGCTCATTTTTGGAATCTTGCCTCTATTGCTTTGTAGTGATTGGGAAGGTTTTCAGCAGTCGTTAGGATTTTGATGTTTTCTTTTACTTGCTCTAAGCCTTGCTGTGAAGCTTCTACGATGCTAACGCGCCGTGTGTAGTCAAATGCGGATAATCCTGAAAAGGACTGGGCAAATGCTCCCGTGGGCAGTACGTGATTGGTTCCGCTGCCATAGTCACTTAGCGGCACTGGACTGTATGGTCCCAGAAGAATTAAGCCCGCGACGAGTTTTTCTGCGACCTCTTGGGGGTTTGCCACTAACACTTCAAGGTGCTCAGCAGCGAACTTGTTAGTTAACTCTATCATTTCTGAGAGGTTTTTGCATGTGATTATGAAACCAAACTTTTCCAGTGAAACAATGATTTTTTCGCTTCGCTCAGCTTTAACTGCAAGTTCGGATAGGTTTTCCTGCACTTTAGCAACTAACGCCTCAGAAGTTGTAATCAACCCGGCTACGCTGTCGCCGCCATGTTCAGCCTGTGAAATCATGTCATAAGCAATCAATCTTGCATCCGCTGTCTCGTCGGCAATCACCAAAACCTCGCTGGGACCAGCGGGCATGTCAATAGCAACGTCTTGAGAAACCAGAACCTTGGCTGCGGTAACATATTTGCTGCCTGGACCAACAATTTTTTGCACATGAGCAATTGTTTCTGTGCCGTAAGCCAGCGCGGCTATTGCTTGGGCTCCTCCAACCTTGTAAACCTCATCCACCTTGCAAATGTCTGCGACAACCAACACGAGAGGGTTAACGTTTCCCAACGCATCAGATGGAGAAACCGCCACGATTCGGGGTACGCCTGCAACTTTAGCTGGAACAGCAGTCATAACCAAAGTGCTTGGGTAAGAGGCTTGCCCACCTGGCACGTAACATCCCACGCTTGCGATTGGCTGCAGGCTGGTTTCTACGGTTATGCCGTCGGTTTGGGTTTGGTTTTTGGTTTTGCTAAACAGTTGTGTTTGGAAGTTTTCGACTTTTTCTTTCATGAATTTTAAAGCTGCAACCTGCTGTGGAGAAATTATTTTGTAGGCTTCCTCGAGTTCTGCTTCTGATACTTTCAGGCGTGTACTTGTCAATTTAGCCTTGTCAAATTTTAGCGCAAACTCCAGCAGTGCCTCATCGCCTTTTTGTTTTACTTGGCTTATGATTTCTTTAACGCTATCTTCCACTGCTTGGCTGGCTTGCGGGTCAGCTTTTTCCCTCTTAAACCAGTCAGAGGGAAGGTTTTTGGAATTATAGAGTTTTATTCCAACTTTGTTTGACACGTTTTCTCCTCTCTTTGACCAATCTCATCCAACGCCAAAACCTGTCGCGGCTCATACACGACCAAGCCCTGAGCGATTTTACGGATTTTCGGCAACAGCACAATTAAGCTGTCTTTTTCGATAACCGTGTTAACGCCAACCCATTCCTCATCTGCCAAGGGTGCAATAGTTGGGTTCTTCAAGGCAGGCAACTCTGTGAGCAAGGTTTGCAGATTCTCTTTTTTGACGTTCATAAATACATGAATCCTCTTAGAACCATCCACAACACCCTTGAGCAACGCAACAATGTCAAAGATTTTAGCGCGTTTCTCTGGGTCTTGTAAGGCTTTCTTGTTTGCAATAAGAATCGCTGAGGACCGCATGACTGTGTCAATTATGCGCAGGTTATTGGCTTCAATTGTGGTTCCTGTTTCGGTGACATCCATGATGCAGTCGCTGTTTTCTGGTGGCTTTGCTTCGGTTGCGCCAAAGCTTAGGAAGATTTTTACGCGGGGATTGTCGCCTTTTCTCCACCATGGCGTCATAAGCATTGGGTCAGCATCACCAAAACGGGCTTTGTATTCGGGGGTGCTTTTGAGGTATTCGCTGGCTATTGTTAGGTATTCGGTGCTGACGCGGAAGTTTTTGCCTTCGCTCCAAATGGATTCCATAAATTGTCCAAGTGTTGTGCCTTCGGGAACACTGTTTGGGACTGCTATGACGAGGCGGATTTTTCCGTATTCTAGATTCTGGAGAACTTCAACGTCGGCGCGGTTTTCTCTGACCCAGTCTTCGCCTGTTATGCCAAGGTCTTGTAGGCCTTCGCTGACAAACACGGGGATTTCTTGGGGTCGTAGGACTTTCATTTCTATTTGGGGGTCGTTTATTGATGGGCGGTAGGTTCGGTCGGATGAGCCTATTCTAAATCCTGATTTTGAGAAGAATTCTGCTGTTGCTTTTTGCAGAGAACCTTTTGGGATTGCAAATTTTATTTTTTCCATAATTTTTCACCAAGTTTAGAGAATGGTCTGTTTGTTTTTTGTTTTGAAGAATTTTTGATGTTGAGGGCTACAGCTAACAAAGTATTAGTTAAGCTATACGGTTTTGGATTGCTTTTAATGAACGCAATCGCCTTGTATGAATATAATCCCTCATCATACACCACTGAGCACACCACAACGTTACCTGCCATATAAATCTGCCCCCCTAATATTTAACTACTAAACAACAAGCCAAGCTAAACGGGGGTGCTGTTGTTTTTTATTTCAAAAACCAGTGGAGACGCCGAGTTTCTTGTCTGCAATTTTATACCCAGCAACCCCTCCATGAGACCTTCCCAGATTTGAGAGTCATTGATAAAGGGGGTTTTTATGAGCAGGTACTTGTCTTTGAGGTAAAAATCTCCAAATCCTTGGATGCGTAGGCGTTTAAAGACGTCTTCCCAGTTTTCCTGATTGGACAGGTCAATGTCAAGACTAGTTTCCATAGAGACCCTGAGGGCTTCACCCATGTTTTTTCCCATTTCAACCCATTTGTCTTTGGGAAGATATTGCAGGGCAATATTAACAAGTTCCACATTAATGAATGCGACACGGCTTATGCCGCAGTAGTATTCACCTGGAAAGCGCCAGTCATAAATCATCATGCTACGGTAAACGTCGAGCATTTTGCTGATGAGGGGTTTGATGCCGGGTTCTTTGCCTTGCTTGATTAGGTTGTCGATGAATTCGCGTTCTTCTTTGTCCAGGATGATTGTGGTTCGTCTGGTTTCTTCGGGTTTGTCTAGGTCCTGGAGCTTTTTTTTGGCATCAAGCATAATTGGTAGTTCGTTGGTTTTTGCATTTATGCTTTGTGTATAGTGAATATAGCTTCAGAATTATTGTGTATGGGGTAAGAAAACTTTAATGGATGGAGGATAGATTTAGGGGTGCCGATGAAGAATCTTAACTGCTGATTAGATGATGCACCCTAGGGTATCTGAGGCAAAATTTTAGGTTATAACTTTCTGTTTTATCAGATACACCATCAAGCCCAAGCCCGCAATGAACAGGACTAAGCCTGTCAGAATGGAGGCGATGTAGTTTATGCCTGCGACTTCAAACATGGCATACGGCACATAGGTTGGACCCGCAAAAATCAGAATCATTGTGATTAGCATCATGAATACGCGGTTGAATTTAGACTGCAGGAAACCTGCCTGATTTTCAATGTTTTGGTTTTGCGTCATCATGCACCCTCTCTAAACTTGCTCAACAACACTGTTTTCCTTTAATCCTTCTTTTATCTCTTTTCCTAAACTCTTCATCAAGAACTTAAAAACCATAAGTCCAGCGCCCTTATCGGCACTAAACCCAGTAGTCGCACCCAGCAAAGATACGCCGTCAAGCTTGTGTTCTTTTGCCAATGCTAATGTTAAACCCGTTCCGCCAACAATTCTGCCTTTACTGTAAATAACTGCGCCTTTTTCCATAAATTCTGTGGCTAACTGCTGGTTGGTCGCGGCAATGTACACCTGTGCCTTGTCCTCTGTGATGGGGACGCCGCCCATGGTAACTACAAACTTGCAGCCTAATGACTCAACAAATTTGATGACTTCTTGGCAGACCACATAATGCGCCACTACATCATCAAAGCTGGGCTGCACTTCGCCTGTCATGATGATTAGCGTGTTTTTTTCCATTGGGGCTGAGTAGAATTCGTATCGGGGCAGGTGCGCGATGCCTTTGCTGGTTATGGAGATGTAATCGGGAAAGCTGGGAGCGTAGAGTTCCGCGAACGGTTTGGCGTCGCAGAAGTTGATGAGCAGATGCGCGGCGATGCGTCCCACGTTGCCAAAACCTGGCAGTCCCTGAACAAATATGGGATTCTCTAAGACGGGTTCGGAAAGTTTACGAATAATAGGCTCCATCATGACGCATGCCTTCCTTTCCAGTAGGGTAACCCCCATAACTAAAAACCTTTCCCACAAACAGAAAAAAACCCTTTAATATCTGAGACGCACCCTACATAGAATGCACGCCAAAAACAGCGCGCAACACATCGAAGCGGGGTGGGGTAGCCAGGATTAACCCGCTGGGCTCATAACCCAGAGATCGGTAGTTCAAATCTACTCCCCGCTACTAAACAATTTTAAGTAACCACCTAAAAAGTCTCAACAAATCCCAATTGATAGTTTGATATGTACAGACTATCTTTAAAAGTGTATAGCGCAAATATATAACAGATATATATGAGCCAGCCCCTACTGCAGGACATAAAAGTTTACTATGAAAACGACTCTAGGAAAATACAGTGTTTTTGTGGAAAAATATGTAACCGTGCGCTGGTTCCTCACCTAAAAAGAGAGCATCCAGATGTATGGGAAAAGTGGACGATTGATTTTGTACACCAGTTAGCTGAAGGGAAAAGTCCAAATCAGATAATGAAGCGCTATCGTCTACCTGACGGTAAATTACTTTTTAGCTGGACTGTAGTTGAAAGAGCCATTCGTAAATTGGTGGAAACAAATAAAGTAAAACCAATTTTTGCCAGGAAAAAAAATATTGATAAATGGGAACCAGAAAATTTTGTTCTTGAAAACACTACTGTTTGGGATTTCAAGGATAGGGGGAACTGGGCTGTTCACCAAAATGATTACAGAGGGAATTGGTCACCAAAACTTGTACGCAATTTATTGCTGCGTTATACAAAACCAGGTGATTGGGTGATAGATCCCTTTGTTGGAGGCGGTACAACCTTAATTGAAGCATGGCTTATGGACAGAAAAAGCATTGGCATAGACATAAGCCCTTTTGCAATTGAAATGACAAAACAAAGGGTGTCTCAACTTAAAGAAAAAAATCTGGAAAGTTGCATTAAAAAGCTCGATAAAAATATAGCACCCGTTATAGAATTGGGAGATTCGAAAGAACTAGAAAAAATCTTGCAAGAAAAAAATATTCCAAATTTGTTTTCTTTTGCTGCAGTCCACCCACCTTATTTTGATGCATTTCAATACTCAGAAACAATAGATGGTGATCTCTCACGAATACATTGTATGGACAAATTTTGCCAAGACCTTAACTTGATTGCAACCAAAATATGGCAATGTCTAAAAGACGACGGAAAGTGTGGAGTACTAATTGGCGACGTGAGAAAAAACAAGTGTGTTGTCCCTGTCGGCTTTAAAGTCTTAAATATTTTCTCAGAAGCAGGTTTTTCTTTGAAAGAGATAATAATTAAAGTACAGCATAATGATAAATCAACAGAATTTTGGTTTAATAAAATTGATTTTCTCATAGCGCACGAATACCTTTATGTGTTTGAAAAGATAAAGAAAGATAACCAAACAGGTGAACCAATTGTCAAGACAACAAGTACCACCTGAGGGAGAAGTTGCCCAAGTCCACCCTGACCTGATAGTACGCAATGATGATAATCCTCGACTTATTTTTCCTCAAAGCGAAATGCAAGCCCTACAGGAATCTATTGAAGAAGTAGGCATACTTGTTCCACTAACAGTTTTTGAAAAAGAAAATGAGAAATACACGCTTGTAGACGGCGAAAGACGATGGCTTTGTGCGTTAAGGCTAAATCTAAAAGCTATCCCTGTTAACATTATCGCACGACCTGCAAGTAAAGTCGAGTATGTTTTACGCATGTTTAACATTCACAACGTTCGAGAAGATTGGAAATTAATGCCTACAGCATTAAAACTGAAAGTTATACTGGAAGCATTCCCAGACAAAAGTGATAAAGAGCTTGCCAAGATAACAGGAATGACTGTGAGCACTTTACAGAGATGTAAAGAACTGCTAAAACTTCCTTTAGAATACCAAAGTATGATCTTGGAAGAGGAAGAAAAAGAAGTAAAAAAGCCAAAATATTCTGAAGATTTTTTCCTAGAGATGATGGGCGCAATTCGTTCAATAAAGAAATTCCATGCCAACATCTACCAACAACATTCAGATGAAGGGATAATTAAAAAATTTGTAGAAAAAAGGGAAAATGGAAAAATAAAGAATGAAACCGATTTCAGAAAAATACCTAAAGTTATTGCAGCTGGCAGGAAAGGAGTATCAGACGTTAAAGTGGAAAAAACAATTGCTCGAGTAATTGATGATGAAGATTATACAATTGACGATGCATACAAAATAGCAGTTCCTACAATTGAAAGTGTTGGAGTAGAGAAACAGTGCACCCAATTAATAGATTCTCTCAATGACTTGGACGCCAGACTAAATCAACAAAGGAAACAAAATTTGGCATCGCTACTAAAAGAACTTAGAAAGATAATTGACAGCACTCTTAGGAAAATAGAGTGAAAATAATGGCGGGTCTATCAACACAGCAAATAGACATGCTAAAAAACACTTGCATAAAATATTTTAAACAAAGATGCCAGGTTCACATAGATGTTCCTATTTCCGACGATATTCGATGGAGACCACACGTTTATGCAAAAAACCATGAAGAACTCATTTTGGACATTTTGACAACTGAAGACATACCTGAAAGCCAGATAGAAAAATATATCACCATTAAAAATAGATTTCCAGAAATTAATATCTACTTAGCAATAATTGATGATGTGCGGTATTCATATCCTGGAGTGATCGAGAAGTGTTCACGCTATGGCATAGGGATTTACATAATAAATGATAATCAGATGCATTTAATGATTGCTGCAAAAGCTCCAACAATTGAACAGATAAGATCTCATCATAATACTGCAATCGCCCCTAACGCACCCTTTGGAAATATTCTTGCTCTAAAAAAATGCTTTCGTAACTGTAAGGAATATTTATTTTGGATTGAAAAAAATTTACCAAAAAAGGTTTTTGAAGTCATTTATAACGCGATTAAAGATGGCGATATTACTGGAGTCGATCAAATTAGATTGCTCAGAGTATTTGATGAATCTGTCGACGAACGATTTCGAAATGAGTTCGAAAGACTTAGGGGGGAACTGATAGATTATGGAATAAATATAGAATTAAGAGTAATTTGCAATAAATTAACTGCAACTTCAGTGCATGGACGATTTATATATACAAAAGACCAGCAATATCAATTGCCACCATTAAATTCTTTACTTGCTAACCAATGGGACAACATATTTCGTGACCCCAAGATTCCACAATTTGAGGATTATTGGAAAAGTGGCTTAGATGTTGTAACCAAATGGTCCGATATACAAAAAAGTGCCCAAACATTTTTACAGAAACAGAAAGTCCATAGTTAACAATCAAACCGATAAACATAAAATTAGTTTTTTAGTCAAAAGAAGCACTATTTTCAGGGTTTTTTGTTTAGTGGGTTAATTTTTTATATGTAAGTTGTTATGGGAACTTGGTGTTTGTTTAGTTTTTGTAGTGGAAGGTGTAGTGGGTTTGTTTTTTGTTTTGATTTTTTATAAAAGCTGTAAAGCCTGTTTGGTTGATGCATTCTTTGAATAGTTCGCGTTGCTGCTCTGACGTCATGCCTGTTACGTTATACGTGGCTTTTTGCATTTTTCAGACCCCCTCTTTTCGAGAACAGTTACTTTATGGGTTTTCAGCAGCCAATCACACTGGAGGCTTTCGCTGATTTCTGTCTCTATTTGGCTGTTTGCTGTTTCTTTGGCTTCTGGGACTAAGTAAATGGCGATTATAGCTATTTTATCCATGTTTCTTTTTCTCCTAACGGGTTTTCTTTTAGACTTATGTATTGAGCAACCACTCTGCCGCATTGCGGACAATGCACATGGTAGCCTTTGGGGTAACTTGGACCACCCGACAGTTGCGCGTCTTTTTTGGGGATTATGCAGCCGCATTGGCATTTCCATGCTTTTGTATTTTTTATAGACAAATGGGGCAGGTGTATCTTTGGGGACAGCTGCATTTTTATCCACACTACAAATAGTATTACTTAGTAGTATTAAAGATTTTACAGTAAGATAAAGTAGCAACAATACTTAAACAATTAGCCAAGCCATAATCAACCATGCCACGAAAAGCAAAAAAGAAAATCAGCCTATCAATCGACTCCGGCTTGCTTGAATGGATAGACCAAAACGTCTCAAACTTTACATTCCAAAACCGTAGCCACGCAATCGAGCAAGCAGTTTGCCGCATGAAAAAAGAAATGAACCAATAATACACCTATTTTATGATTTTTCTATATGGTTTTTTGTTCCTGAAAATTCTTTTTATCCCAACCACACCCCCTTTGTTGCCAGTGGGCGGAAAAATGTTTTGCTCAGGGCTATTCTTTATGCCCCAGTTCATTGGCAACCTATTTGGAGCCTAATAGCCAACCCATGCAGAAACTATAGAGAGAGAGGTCAACCAGCATATTTGGAGCCTATTAGAAATACAATGCAGAACCTATAGAGGGGAGGTCGGTAATGGCTGATTTTCACAATCAAAACCCGCTACTTGCACCCTAAGCCAAACCAAAAGCCCAACATGCCCGGGTTCTTGTGTAAGCTTTTTATTTTGGGTGTTACTTTGTGGGTTGCGGGATGATTTGCTTGGATCGAGCCAACGTAATCAAAGAAGAATTAGCCGCTGGAGACACAACGTTTTTGGCAGTTTATGTGGAAGCACAAAACAGCATCCTAATCCTGCTCAGCGAACGAGTGGATAAGATGGGAACCATCGCGGTTGCTGTACCCAAACCCGCCGAACTCCTTGGAACCGTCACTTCCTCAATTCTTATGGGCGACAAAAACGCGATATCTGCCCGCATGTTTGCCGAGCACATCGCAGCCAAAAAAGGCAAAATCGCGATGGTCTCCATATATCTGGAACGCGCCAGCGAGTTGGATGCACAAAAATTCTTTATGCGCCTGCTCGAAAAAGTCATGCAACCCCAAAAAGAGCCCACTCCAGCCTAACCATGGCGAACCCAATGAAAACCCGCCTCATCAAAATAAACCCAAACAATCCCGAACCAGAAAAAATCCAAATCGCCGCAGACATCATACAACGCGGCGGATTAGTTGCGTTCCCAACCGAAACCGTCTATGGCTTGGGCGCAGACGCCCTCAACGGAGAGGCAGTTCAACACCTATTTGCCGCTAAAAATCGCCCACTGGATAATCCACCAATCATACACATCGCAGACACCAACCAAATCCAAAAACTCGCCAAAGAAGTGCCCAAGGTTGCGGAGATGCTAACGAGTAAGTTTTGGCCTGGACCCCTAACTTTAGTGTTTAAACGTTCAAACAATGTTCCAAAAGAAGCCGTTGCAGGCTTAGACACAATCGCCATCCGAATGCCCAATCACCCAGTCGCACTTGCATTAATCAGACAGAGCAGTTGCCCAATCGCGGCACCAAGCGCAAATTTGTCAGGAAAACCCAGTCCCACCACAGCTAAACACGTTTTGGATGATTTAGAGGACAGCATTGATGCAGTATTGGATGGCGGCGCTACCAGTGTAGGGGTGGAATCTACTGTTTTGGATTTAAGTGTGGAGCCTCCGATGCTTTTGCGTCCAGGCGGAATCAGCTTTGAAGCCCTCAAAGCTGTTCTGGGTACAGTTGTGCTGCATCCGTTTGTGGCTTCAGAAAAAGAATTGTCGCTCAAAGAGTCACGCTCTCCTGGAATGATGCATAAACATTACGCACCCAAAGCCCAAGTTGTACTAATTGAAGGTGAACAAGGTGTGGTTGAGAAGAAAATCAAAGAACTCACACAATCCTACAAACAAAACGGCTGCAAAGTTGGAGTTTTAGCCACAATGGAAACGACAAGAAATGTTGAGGCGGACGTGGTTAAGTCAATGGGAAAACATGAAGATTTGGCTTCTGTTGCTCATAACTTGTTTGGTTTGCTTAGAGAATTTGACAGTGAAGGCGTAGATGTTATTGTTGTTGAGGGCGTGTCCAGTGAAGGCTTAGGTTTAGCAGTTATGAATCGTCTGCGCAAAGCCTCAGGGTACCACATTGTCAAGGTGTAAACTGTTTTAACCGCTCAATCTCCAGCCGCGCCAGCAAATAAGATATTGCAGATTCAGCGCCTTGGTTCATGTTTACGTGTTCAGAGTTAATGCCGTCAAAGCATCCGCCAGTTACGGGATTGTACATCATGACTTTTAGCGTGTTTTTACCTAAAAACCAATCAAACACTTCTCTGGCAACCTTGGCATAAAACGGTTTTTTGGTAGCGTAAAATGCGCTGGCTGTGGCTTCCACAGTGGCTGAAGCTTCTAAGGGTTGTTGGTCATAAACAGCCCTTGTTCCTCCGTGTTGGTACCAGCCGTTGTTGCCTATTGGAACAAAAGAACCGTTAATAAGTTGGGTTTTAAGAAGAAAATCCAGCGAATTCAAACCTTCACTTAGGTATTCTGGTTTTTTAACCACTAAATAGGCTTCGATGAGTGCATGGGGAAGTTTTGCGTTGTCATAGGTTAAGGTTTGTTCGAACCATTGCCAGTCCTCTTTCGAGTTTGCACTGAATTTTTTGGTAATTTTGTCAGCTAATTTTTCTATGTCAGCTTTAAGACCACTGTCCTGTGGGTATGTTTGATGGTAATGGCAGAGCCCCAGTATGCAAAAAGCGTATCCTCTAATTGAGTGGGTATTCCAGATTTGAGGAAGGGATTCATCGAAGAGTTCTTTTGAAACTATCCGTAAATCGTTTGGTAAGTTAGAGTTTATTGTGCATCCTAAACTCCAAAGGGTCCTGCCTAAGCAGTCATCGGAGCAGTCTGTGTCTAGGAAATGCCGCGGGTAACTTAGGTAATTATGAAATTTTCCCTCAGAGGTTTGCATGTACTGAAGAAAGGCCAAATACACATTTGCTAAATGGGCAGAAACTGTGTCACCTTTTAAACTGTAATGTCTAGTGCAGACTATTAGGGCACGTGAGTTGTCGTCGGTTGTGTAGCCTTCTTTACGTTTGGGTATGGAGAAGTTAGCGTGTTGTAACATGCCTGTTTCGTCGGTGATTGATTGTAGATAACGCAGGGTTATATTGGGTAATCTAATGGCTCTTCAACTCGATATTGTGGGTTATTTGGTCAAAAAGGTCAAGGTATTGTTTTGCCACTATTGGCCAAGTAAAGGCTCTGCTGTAGTGGTATGCGTTTGATTCTAAACTTTTCTTAAAAACGGGGTTGCTTACTATGCTAAGTACACTGTCAGCTATTGATTGGGAATCTTGGAAACCGCAGAAGACTCCACGTCCATCGCTTAAGGCTTCCTTAGCATGTAAGTATGGTGTAGAGACAACTGCTTTTCCAGCGCCCAGCGCGTAAGATAATGTTCCGCTACTCACTTGATTTGGAGACAGATATGGGGTAATGTACACGTCTGAAGCTTGGAGATAGGTAATTATTTCGGTTTTTTTTAGGAACCTGTTTAGAAATTTAACGTGGTCTTGCACACCCAAATCTTTAGCTAACTGGCGTAGCCTATTTCGGTAGGTTTCACCTTCGGTTTTTTTGACTTGAGGATGGGTGACGCCTAAAATGTAGTAAACGGTGTTTGGCTGTTTTTTTAGGATTTTTGGCAATGCTTTGATGACGTATTCGATGCCTTTGCCTTTGCTTAGGAGCCCAAACGTTGAAAGAACCAATTTGTCTTCTAAACCGAGAAGAGACTTAGCTTGTTGACTGCTAACCAAGGGCACATCAGGGCATCCATGTGGAATTAGATAAATTTTCTCTTTGGGCACGTCGTAGGATTCAAGTAGCGAACGGCTAATTTTGTTCATAACTACAATTGCAGAACTTTTGCTGATAATTTCGTTAAAAACACGCAGAGCATCAGGGTTGAAGTCCGGAAGAACGGTGTGCAGAGTGGTTACTATAGGTTTTTTTATTTTGCTTAAAAAAGCGCATATATTATTGCCCCATTCGCCGCCGAAGATTCCGAATTCGTGTTGGATGTTTATGACTTCAACGTTTGTTTTGTTTATGTAATCTGCCATCCAGATATAGTCTACTTTGTTGTCCCGTCTAATTTTATGATAAATTTTCCTATAGAAGCCTTGCAATAGTTGGCGTCCGTCAATTGAAACCACCATTTGGTCCAGTAGGTATTGTTGGCTGATTGACGCCACTAAATCTGCCGTAAATGTTGCTATTCCACATTTTCTTGGAGGGTAAGTACTAACATAAGCAACACTTTTTATGCTTGCCAAAGCAAAATAATCAGAGGTGTACCCTTCCAAACATAAATCCCATCCTTAATACCCTTAAAAGGGCGTAAAAGCACATGTGACTGCATCCATACAACCACAACACGATTTTTTGCCTGATTTTTGCTTTTTTGAAAACATCTAGATTTATATTTCGCCCCGTGAAGGGATTTTTCAGAGAGGGAGAGGGGAATATTGAAAAGGTTTGAAAAAAACCCTATATTAAAACCCATAAAAGAACATAATTGGGAAAACCTATGCGTCTTTAACGCCGCAGCGATATACAGTAACGGACAAGTACACATTCTATATCGTGCGCAAGGTGACGACTACGTTTCAAGACTGGGATACGCAGTTTCCAACGACGGCTTAAACATTACTGAACGCTTCAATGAACCCGTTTTTCACCCTGCCCACTATGCAGAGCGAGACGGATGTGAAGACCCCCGGTTATCCTTGATTGGCGAAAAATGTATCATGGCATATACAGCATACCGAAATCATGATTTCCCAGTTATCTACCAGATAGCTTTGACATCAATTGACGTCAAGGACTTGGTAAAAAACAATTGGAACTGGCAAGAGCGAACATTACCATTTCCAGGCATCAGAAATAAGGATGCTGTGATTTTACCAGGTAAGGTTGACGGAAAATACATGATGTTTCACCGTGTTGAACCAAGCCTGTGTGTTTCCTACTCTGATGACCTTAAACGATGGTACGACTTCAAATCAATAATGGAACCCCGTGATAAAATGTGGGATAGCCTAAAAATTGGAGCAGCAGGTACGCCAATTGAGCTCAATGAAGGCTGGCTTTTCATTTATCACGGAGTTGACAAGGCAAAGCATTATTCGCTTGGTGCAGCATTACTGGATAAGGATAATCCTGAAAAAGTTCTCTACCGCTCAGAAAAACCAATCTTAAGACCCTGCGAAGGCTACGAATGCGTGGGAACTGTACCTAATGTAGTGTTTAGTTGCGGAAATGTACAAATCGATGACCAAGTCATAGTGTACTATGGCGGAGCAGACACCGTGCTTTGTGGAGCAAGCTACGAGCTAAACGAGCTACTGCCAAAGAAGTAACTGCACTTTCCAATTCTTTTATTTTTGGTGTGTTGTGGCAGACTTTAACCCACAAATTTTTAAATTGTTCAAAACCCAAAATTAATGTAACGCTAACGGTTCAGTTCCAGAATAAACCGCGAAATCACTATTTTAAGCCAAGATTCCAACGTTTTGCCCCGATAACAATTCCTACCATAAACTAGCTGTTAGCGTTGGCAAGGGAGGTTAAGGCTTTATCTGAACCTGATATAGATGACAGTAAACTGGACACAAGAGAAAACCAGTCAAGAGACATGAATTTTGAAAAGGAAAAAATAAAGGACAATTTAAGAAATGAAGAAGCAGTCCCCGCAGAGTTACCAATAGTAGGAAAAATGACAGGCACAATTGAGCAGCTTGAACGAATACAAGAGTCACTTTATGTTATGAGCCAAGAAGTCAAAGAATGCATCCAAGACTGTGTGGACTGTTTTAGAATATGCACTGAAACATCGGTTAAATGCCTAAAAATGACTGGCAAACATGCTGAACTTGAACATGTCAACTTGATTTTGGACTGCGCAAGAATCTGCAACTTAAACGCCGATTTCATGCTAAGAAACTCTTCGTATTATCCTCAAACATGCAGTATAACTGCTGATATTTGTGATGAATGCGCAGATACCTGTGACCGCTTTGAAGATGATTTCATGAAAGATTGTGCAAGTGTTTGCCGCCGCTGTGCGGAGTCATGCAGAGAAATGGCAAAGTAAACAGTGAAAAAACAAGTAAACCTTAACCTCCTATGTGGGGTCCAGTTTTGTGCATGCCCACCCATACCTGAGCATCATTTGACTATTTGACTTTTCAGGGTTTAGGACTTTTGGGG